>JADZBO010000151.1 GCA_020851995.1 Burkholderiaceae bacterium | reverse complement strand
TCACTGGTTCCGTCAACGAGCGACCCCAGATAGGTCAGCGCCGCATTGTCGGTCACCGCGGTCAGACCGACCGCAACCCAGAAAAGAGGCAGGGGTTGCATGCCACCCAGCAGATCCTGAAGCCACCATTTTTGCAGCCCCCCGAGAATGACCAGGCCGGCGAGGAAGAACCCGACCAGCAGGCCTTCCTTGATCATCAGACGCGACTGATGCTTGGGATAGGCTTCGGTGAACCCGATGAACAGCATCAGCAAGCCGAGAAAGATCGAGGGGTGATGCGAGAAGACCACGATACCGACAAGAAAGAAAACGTGAATCGCGATGGTCGGCGTCGGCACGGCGTTGCTGCTCCTGCGGGTAACGCCCTGATGCGTCTGCACGTCGGACTCCAGGAGCTCTTTCCGGTAATAGACGGTCAGCAGCAGGGCATTGATGACGACCGCGCACGCCGCACGCCAGCCGAAATGGGTGAGCATGAACAGGGAATCCCAGCCGAACGTGTGCGCCACCAACAGCACCGGAGGCGCTGCGTAAGCGCTTAACACCCCGCCGATGGAGACGTTGACGAGCAACACCGCCAGTGTCATGTATTTGAAGCGCATATGACCCGGACGCCGAAAATAGCCGTCACGCAGCAGCAGCGCTGCCAGTGTCATGGCGGCCGGCTCCGTGACCAGCGACCCCGCCAGCGGCACCACCGCGAGCACCACGAAATAGATGGCGAGGGGTCGCCTGACCGGAAGCAGGCGCGCGATGGCGCGCACCAGCAAGCCCATCAGTTCGGTGATCGGGCGGCTTGCCGCCACCACCATGATCGCAAAGACAAACAGTGGTTCGGTGAAGTTGCGCGAATCCATGTAGGCCGTTGCCGCCGATACGCTGCTCACGACCGAGATGAAAATCAGCAGGACGAACGACCAGACGCCGAAAACGGCCTCGACCTCCGACAGGGCATGCCAGAAGCCGGAATGCGGGCCATTACGATGCGCCAGCCTGGCAAACACCGGCACACAGAACGTATGCAGCACCGCCACGCCCAGCAGGGTCGTCGCGGCGATCTGTATCAGCTGGGAATCAGTCATCTGCGGACTTCACCACGTAATTGCGTCGACAGGGACTATACCCGAGCCGGCCGCACCAGATCTGGCGATTACGGCGTCCGCTTGCAGCTAGATACGCACCTTTACATAAGGTTGCCGGCGTAGCCACATGCGCCTACCGCGCCGCGCGGTCAGCCAGAATCATCCTGGCGGCTTTCTCGGCGATCACCAGCGCCGGCGAGTTGGTGTTGCCCGACGTAATGGTGGGCATGATCGAGGCATCGGCCACGCGCAGACCCTGCAAGCCGTGCACGCGTAAAGACGAATCGACGACGGCCATCTCATCGTTGCCCATTTTGCAACTCCCCACCGGGTGAAAAATCGTGGTGCCGATGTCGCCTGCGGCCTTCGCCAGCATCTCGTCGGAATCGCCCACCATGCCGGGCTTGACTTCCTGTGGCGCAAACGGAGCCATCGCCGGCTGGCTGACGATACGGCGCGTCAGGCGGATACTGTCCGCCGCCACGCGGCGATCCTCTTCCGTCGAGAGATAGTTGCACAGGATTTCAGGAGGCTGGGCGATGTCCGGCGAGGTGATGCGCACATGACCCCGGCTGGTGGGGCGCAGATTGCAAACCGATGCCGTAATGGCGGGAAACCGGTGCAGTGGCTCGCCGAATCGCTCGAGCGACAGCGGCTGGACGTGGTACTCCACATTGGCGCGCGTCTGCTCGGGGCCGGACCGCGCAAACACGCCAAGCTGCGAGGGCGCCATGCTCATCGGCCCGCTGCGCGTGAGCGCGTACTGCAGGCCAATCATTGCCTTGCCCCAGACGGAATGCACCATGGTGTTGAGCGTGCGCGCGCCGGTGACGCGGTAGACCATTCTCAGCTGAAGGTGATCCTGCAGGTTTTCGCCAACGCCTGGCAGCGCGTGCACCACCGGTATGCCCAACGGCCCGAGTACTGCGGCCGGGCCAACGCCCGAAGTCTGGAGAATCTGAACCGAGCCGATCGAACCAGCCGCCAGCACGACCTCGCTGTGCGCCCGCGCAACGACCCGGGCGCCTGCGCGCTCGAACTCGACACCCGTCACCCGTCGACCGTCAAAGGTCAGACGGCGGGTATGCGCGCGCGTCAGCACCGTCAGGTTGCGCCTTTGCCGGGCAGGGCGCAAAAACGCCTTTGCAGTATTCCAGCGCCAGCCCTCGCGCTGATTCACCTCGAAATAGTCGCTGCCTTCGTTGTCGCCGCTGTTGAAATCCTGGACGGGCGGTATGCCCGCCTGCCCGGCGGCTTTGCGGAAAGAGTCGAGAATTTCCCAGGCAACGCGCAAGCGCTCAACCCGCCACTCGCCACCCGCACCGTGAAACTCGCTGGCGCCCGCGTGATGGTCTTCCATGCCCTTGTACAGCGGCAGCAAATCATCCCATCCCCAGCCCGGGTTGCCCTGCGCCGCCCAGCCGTCATAATCCTGGCGCTGACCGCGCATATAGATCATCCCGTTGATCGAGGAACAGCCGCCAAGCACGCGGCCGCGCGGATACCCCAGCTGGCGTCCGTTCAGGCCCGGATCAGGCGCGGTCTTGAACATCCAGTCCGTCCGCGGATTGCCGATGCAATAAAGGTACCCGACCGGAATGTGGATCCAGTGCCAGTTATCGGGCCCCCCGGCCTCCAGCAGCAGCACGCGAATCGACGGGTCGGCCGACAGGCGGTTGGCGAGCAGGCAGCCCGCGGTGCCTGCGCCCACCACGATGTAGTCGAAGTCGAGGGATGCGGGTTGGGTCATTCGGGGCTCCGTCCTGGGTAGTGCGGCAGCGCGGGGTTGCCGTCTTGTGCGAGGCTCTATTCTATTGCGTTCAAGGCGCGACTGGCCTGCCGCGCAATGAGCCAGTCGAGCGTTCCCCGCGCGGCGCGCCGACCAGTCGCGATCGATCCCTGAAGCAGGTAGCCGCCAGTCGGGGCTTCCCAGTCGAGCATTTCGCCCGCACAAAAAATTCCGGGCAGGTCCTTCAGCATGAGACCATCGGTCAGCGCGTCGAACCGCACGCCACCAGCCGAACTGATCGCTTCATCCAGCGGGCGACAGGCCTGCAGAACGATCGGCACCGCCTTGATGCCATGCGCCAGCGCTTCGGCATTCAGGTACGCTTCGCGGGGCAGGCACTCGCGCAACAGCGCGGCGCGCAGCCCCCTCAACCCCAAACGCGAACTCAGGTGCGAAGACCATGACTTGGCTCCGCGTGGGCGCGCTACCTCCTGCAGAACCCGTGCCGCGTCGTGATCGGGCAACAAATCAACCAGAAGCACGGCCCGGCCCGCGGCAAGAATACGATCGCGCAACGGCGCAGACAAGGCATAAATCGCACCGCCTTCCAGACCCTGACGCGTGATCATGCATTCGCCGCGCAACGCGTCGCCTGCCACGCCGTCGATCCGGAACGTCGCCGTCTTGAGCGGCTGTCCCGCCCACTGTCCGGCGAAGCGGTCGCTCCAGCCGACCTCGAACCCGCCGTTACTTGGCAGCAAAGGCGCAACCGCTATGCCGCGCCCTTGCAGGATTGACACCCAGGCGCCGTCTGAACCCAGGCTTGCCCAGCTGCCGCCGCCCAGCGCAAGAATCGCCGCATCTGCGGCAACATTCAGCGGCCCTTCCGGGTTCGCGAAGCTTAGCCCGCCGACATCATTCCAGCCGTGCCACCGGTGCCGCATGTGAAAGTGCACGCCCGCCGCGCGCAACCGGTGAACCCACGCGCGCAAGAGCGGGGCGGCCTTCATTTCGCGCGGAAACACCCGCCCGGAGGTTCCCACGAATGTGTCGATGCCCAGGCCGTGAACCCACTGGCGCAGTGCGCCCGGGTCAAACTGCGCGAGCGCCGGCTGCATTTGCTCGCGACGCGCGCCATAACGGTCAGCGAACTGCCCGAAGGGTTCGGAGTGCGTGATATTCAAGCCACCGCGACCTGCCATCAGAAACTTTCGGGCAACCGTCGGCTTGGCCTCGTACAAATGCACTTGGGCGCCGCCGCCAGCCAGCACTTCGGCGGCGGCCAGGCCTGCCGGTCCGCCGCCGATAACCGCAACCAGAGACCCTTGGCGTCGCGGCATTCAGTTCGTCGCCTTGCCCTGGAATCGCTTGATCGAGAAGGGCGCGATCGGAAGATCCGTCACGCCCTGGGTGATGAGATCCGACGTGATCCTGCCGACGATCGGCCCCAGCTGAAACCCATGCGCCGAAAACCCGAAAGCGTGGAAAAGACCCGGTTGCGTCGAGCTTGGTCCAATCACCGGAATGCCATCGGGCATGCTGGCCTCGATTCCCGCCCAGCCCCGATTGATGATGGCATATTTCATGTGCGGGAACAGATCGCAGACGGTCTGCGCGCTTGCCTGCAGGCCGCGAAAGTCGAGTTCGTTTTTTTCCTGATCACGATCGACCCAGGCAAGCCGTCCACCACCGATCAGCACCGTTCCGTTGGCGCGCTGTTTGAAAGAGAGCGGTCGGCCCGTCCCCAGCAGCACTGGATCGAGAAAATGCGGCATCGGCGTGGTAACCAACATCATCGGCGCCACCGGATCAAGAGGCACCGGCTCGCCCATGGACGCTGCAATGCGGTCGGCCCAGGCTCCGGCGCAGTTCACCAGCAACGGCGCGCGCCACACGCCCTGGTCGGCAGCTACAACCCAATCACCGCCGTCCCGCGTGATGCCGTGAACGCTGACGCCCTCGATAAATTGCGCGCCCAGACTCTGCGCCTTCATCCGAAAAGCGCGCGTGGTCCGATAAGGGTCGGCCGAGCCATCCTCGCGCGCGATCAGCCCGCCACACACGGTCGGCGTGATTGCCGGAATCATTGATCGGACCTCGTCGGCGGAAATCAGCTGCTCGTGGGTGTAACCAAGGCCGGCCATGGTGGCGTGGCGTGCCTTGAGCGCTGCAACGTCTTCATCGTTTTCAGCCACGCGCACTTGCCCGTTCTGCTCAAAGCCGCAGTCATCATCGACCCAGTCCCGGATGCGCAGCCAGATTTCGCGCGACGCCAGCGAGAGCGGCACTTCGGCAAGATGCCGCGTCAGTGTGCGCACACCGCCCGCGTTGACGCCCGAGGCGTGGCGACCGATGTAATTTTTTTCCAACACCAGAGCATGCACGCCCGCGCGGGCCAGATGCAGTGCGGTCGAGCTGCCATGCAGCCCGCCGCCCACGATGATCACGGGCGCGCTGCCCGCGGACACGGTCATGGCTGCTTCTTGAGCCTGATGACGGCCTGCTTCGAGGCATCGGTCTGGGGCAAGGAGGCGAGCTCGCCGAGTGTCAGCGGCTTGGTGGGAAAGCGCAGGCGGTAATGCCCGACTTCCTGGGGCGTCAGGCCGCGCTCCTGGGCGATGACTTCGGTCACGGTTCCGTTACAGAACCGGCCCTGGCAAGGCCCCATCCCACAGCGCAGGAACGACTTCATCTGGTTAGGCCCCGGGCAGCCGAGCTTGACGGCTTCGCGCACCTGCGCTGCAGTGACCTCCTCGCATCGGCAAACGATGGTGTCGCCCACGGGAATCCGGAACTGCTCGGGCGGCAGGTACAGTCGGTCAAAAAAGTCGCGCCCCAGGACGGCGCGCGCCAAGGCTTTGCGGTGCGTTTGCCCTTCACTGTCCCGAGTCGCCTGATCGATCTTACCCAGTTGGCGACAGGCCTCCAGCGCAACCAGCCGGCCGAGGTGCTCGGCAGCCAGAGCACCCGTGATGCTCGCGCCGTCACCTGCAACACTGACCTCGGCTACATTGGTGTTGCCCCAGTCGTCGACTTCAGGCTCCCAGCAGAGCATCGTTTCGCTCCAGCGCAACTGCACGCCGAGTGCCTGCGACAGATTGATGTTGGGGACGACGCCCTGATGCAGCAGCAACTGATCGCTGGGCAATTCGGCAGTCTTGCCGTCGGCGGTGTAGCGCACGTGGTCGAGTTTGTCAGCACCCACCGCCTCGAGCGCAGTGATGCCGCGAATGATCCGCGCCTTCGCACGCACCTCATGAACCAGCTTGAGTCCCTTGGCCAGATAAGGCGAGCGCAGAAACCCCCAGACGTGGGGCAGCGCCAGCGAAAGGCCGTTCGCCGCGGTCGTGTCCAGCAGCGCTTCAATCTTGACGCCGGCATTCATGTACTGCCACGCGACCAGGTAAAGCAGTGGCCCGCAGCCGGCCAATACGGTGCGCTTGCCCGGGACGATTCCCGTGGTCTTGAACATCGTCTGCGCCGCACCGACCGTCATGACGCCAGGCAAGGTCCAGCCCGGGATCGGAAACGGCCGCTCCTGTGCTCCCGTGGCAAGAATGATATTGCGCGCGTAAAGCATGCGCGCCTCGCCGGCCACCGAATAGCCGACCTCGAAACCGCTCTGCGGATCCGGCGTCGTCATCCGGGAGACCGCCCAGACTGTCGCCCCGGCCTGGTAGCGCGCATGGGAGCGCTTGAACGCGTTGACCAACGTCTCGCCGTGCCAGTAATCCTTGCCAAGGGTTTCTTGGGTGCGCAGAGGGGTGGTGGTGATCGCACGGTAAATTTGCCCGCCCGGCGTGGGTTGCTCGTCGAGCAACATCACATCGACGCCATGCCGTGCAGCGAGGGTCGCAGCCGCTAGCCCTGCGGGGCCCGCGCCAACCACCAATAATTCACACTGCGTGATTCCGGTCATGTCCGCACCTGTCGCGCGCCGCTTTGGCGCTCAATGTTCATGCCCTCGCGCACCGGCGTCATGCAGCCCTGCTGATTTGGCTGACCATCAATGATCACCAGGCAGTCGTAGCAAATGCCCATCATGCAATAAGGCCCCCGGGGAACCCCGCTCACTGCCGTGTCGCGACAGTCGACAAAGCCCGCGGCGAACATCGCCGCCGCCACGGTATCGCCTTCGCGACACTGCACGGACTGGCCGTTGATCGTGACTGCAACGGGATGCTGTCGCATCGCCTGCTGGGCTTCAGGCAGTCTCTTGAACATGGAACCTCCGGGTCGAAAAGGGAGCCATGTCGCCCGGCAAGGCGCCTTCGACGACCATGGGGGCAACACGCAATGCATGCGCGGCCGCAAGCGTCACGCCACTGTGGCAGGTCGCGACAAAGGCGCCCGGATGCGTGGCCGACTGTTCATAAATTGGAAACCCGTCGCGTGACATCACGCGCAGCGCAGACCACGAACGCACAACGCGGACGTCGCGCAATGCCGGCAGCGTGCGCACGGCTCGATCGGCCAGGGTCGCCAGCACGGGCAGGCCAACCACACCGTCAGCGTAGCCCGCCTCCTCCTGAGAGTCGCCGATCAGCCAGGAGCCTTCGTCGGTCTGGCGCAGGGTACTGAAGGGCGTTTGCAGAATCCGTTGCGTGCGCTCGAGCACGACGATTTGACCGCGCTGTGGCCGCACCGGAACCTCCAGCCCCACCTGTTTCCCCAGCGCCTGATTGCTCAGACCTGAGGCGAGCACCACCTTGCGCGCCTGGATCTTTCCATGCGGTGTCGACATTTCGAAGACACCGTGACGCAACGCGATATCCGCCACCGGATGCAGCGGCAGATAATCCACGCGCTGGCGATCGAACGCCGTATGCAGCGCGCGCAACATCTTGAGGGGATTGGCAACGCCGTCGACCGCAGTCCAGGTCGCCCCGAGGACTTCAGGGCCGATGCCGGGCACCAGATCCGCGAGCTCCTTGCGATCGAGCATCTTCCAGTCGTATTGCACCATGCCGGGCTGGTCGAGCAGTTCGCTCATGAAACGAATCCGGTGCTCGTATTCTTCCTCGGTGAGAACAGGATGCAGACCGCCACGCTGCTCCAGACCGACGTCCAGGTCGGTGAGTTCGTGTAGCAACCCCGCCAGCCGCGGCCACAACTGTTGGGACGACATGGTCCAGTGCCCGTAGGCCGGCATGCCCATGCCTTTGCTCTGCACCCAGACCAGGCCAAAGTTGCCGCGCGACGCGCGAAAGGCGATATCGCCTTCGTCCAGGACAGCCACATGGTCCAGTTGTTGTCGCAGCCCGAAAGCCACGGCAGATCCGACCAGGCCCCCGCCGATCACCAGTGCGTCATAGACGCCCCGGTGGTGCCGGGCTCGCGGCGGTGCCAGCGCGCCCGATGGTGATGAATCGCTCATGCGCGTCCCTTGCCCACAAATAATTTTTCCAGACCGATTGCGCGGTCCAGCAAGAAAATGGCAATCATAGTCAGGTAGATCAGGGCCGCCGATACGGCGGTCACCAATGGATCAATCGTATCCTCAATCTGCAGAAAAATCCGCACTGGCAACGTGGTGGTCGATGGCGCGGCGATGAAGATCGACATGGTGAGCTCATCGAAGCTGGTAATAAAGGCGATCACCCAGCCACTGACCACGCCCGGCAGGATCAGCGGCAGGACGATGCGACGAAAGGTGATCCAGGGTGTTGCCCCCAGTGAGTAGGCGGCACGCTCGATCACCGGGTCCATTCCGATGGCCGACGAAAGCACCAGCCGAAGCGCATACGGAACCACGAGGACAATATGCGCGATGGCCAGCCCGATGAAGGTTCCGGCAATCCCGATGGTCGTGAAGAACTTCAGAAAGGCAAGACCCAGCACAATATGGGGAATCATGAGCGGGGAAAGAAAGAACCCCATGAGCGCGTCGCGACCTGTGAAGCGATAGCGCGCCAGCGCGAGCGCTGCGGGGATGGCCAGCGCGATCGCGAACGTCGCCGAGACTGTGCCGAGCAGCAGACTGAAAGTGAACGCATCCATGAAGCGTGGATTGGCAAGAATCGCCCTGAACCAGCGCAGCGAAAGCCCATTGACGGGCAGCGAGATGAACCCTTCCGACGTGAACGCCACGGCACACACCATGATAATGGGCGCCAGAATAAACAGGATGAACACCGCGTGAAACAATAGGCTGAGCGGGCCGTTTCGGGTGGTCATGCGGCGACCCCTTGGCCGAACACTGCACCGTAGCGGCGCTCGATCAGACGATTGGTCGTGAGCAGCACCACGAGCGTGGCGAGCAGCAGCAGCGCAGCGAGCGCTGCCCCCAGGGGCCAGTTCAAGGTATTCAGGAACTCGTCGTAAGCGGCGGTCGCGACGGTCTTGAGCCGGCGCCCGCCCACAATCGCGGGTGTTGCAAACGCGCTCGCCGACAAGGCAAACACCATGATGGCCCCCGAAAGAATTCCGGGCATGACCTGCGGGACGATAACGCGCCAAACCACCGTGAAGGGGCTTGCGCCGAGTGACAGCGCGGCAGCCTCGGTCTGCGGATTGATGCGCTGCAGAGACGCCCAGACCGAGATCACCATGAACGGCACCATGACATGCGTCAACGCGATGCCGACGCCGAGATTGGTGTACATCAGGTTGACAGGCGCCGACGCCAGTCCGAGTGCCTGGAGCGCCTTGCTGATCAGCCCCGTAGACCCGAACAACAGCGCCCAGCCCAAGGTGCGCACCACCACCGAAATCAGCAGCGGCCCGAGCACGATCATCAGGAACAGCCCCTTCCAGGGGTTACGCATGCGCGACAGCACATAGGCTTCGGCTGTGCCAATGATGACGCACGCCATGGTCACCAGCGCCGATACGCCGAAAGTCCTGCCGAAGATTTCCCAGTAATACCCGTCGGTGAGGATCTCAAGATAATTCTTGAGCGTGAATGTCACCTGGATACCGCCGTAGAACGCGAAGTCGAAGAAACTGATCAGCAGGACGCTTGCCAGCGGCGCGACCAGAAAGGTCGCGTACAGTGTGAGCGCCGGAGCGCTGAGCAGCCAGGGAGCTCTGTCCGTCGACATGCTCAGGAAACCGCAACGGCGCTCGCCGCAACGCCTATCGGGATCATGTCAGCGGCACGCCAGCTCAGGTGCACCGTCGCACCTTCGGGCGGCACATCGGCACTGTCGTTCTGCCGGATGACCATGACCGGCCCAAGTGCCGTCTGCACCTGGCAAAGCCAGTGGTTGCCCTGAAATACGCGCGCCTGCATGACACCGGGCAGTGCGTGCGGGCCGGGTGGGCAGAAAACCATTTTTTCCGGACGCACGATCACCTTGCCTTCCGGGATCGCTTCGTCCAGCAACGCGATGCTGGCAGTTCCGATGCGCAAGGCCCGCTGTCCCCCGCCATCGTCGCGTATCGCCGTGAACAGGTTCGCCTTGCCCAGAAAGCTGCCGACGAACTCGCTGGCAGGTGCCTCGTACGCAGTGCGGGGCTGGGCAATCTGCTCCACCCGTCCCTGATTCATGACCACGATGCGGTCAGAGAGCGCCAGCGCCTCGGACTGATCGTGGGTGACCAGCACGGTGGTGGTGCCCACCGTACGCTGGATACTACGCAGCTCGAGCTGCATTTCCTCGCGCAGCTTGGCGTCAAGATTGGAGAGCGGCTCGTCGAGCAGCAGCACTCGCGGGCGGATCACCAGCGCCCGGGCCAGCGCCACCCGCTGCTGCTGGCCGCCCGACATGCGCGCCGGATGCCGGTCTGCGAGGTGCGAAAGCCCCACGAGCTTCAGTGCATCGGACACCCTGTCAGCGCTTTCCGCCTTGCCGACGCGTTGCATTTCGAGACCGAACGCGACGTTCTGCGCTGCCGTCATGTGCGGAAACAGTGCGTAGTTCTGAAACACAATGCCCAGCCCACGCTTGTTAGCGGGAATCCGCAACAGCTCCTGGCCGTCGAGCCGGATCGAGCCCCCGGTTGGTTCGACAAATCCTGCAATCATCTGCAGCGTGGTGGTCTTGCCACACCCTGAAGGGCCGAGCAGGGACACGAACTCGCCCTTTGCGATCGACAGCGTCAGCCCATCGACCGCAGTGGAGGCCCCATAGCGTTTGGTCAGCCCGTCGAGCACCAGGTACGTCATGAGGATTGTCCGCCCTTCAGGTGGTTGATCAACGCTCGATCTCGCGCGTCCAGCGCTTGTTCCAGGCCTCGCGATTGGCATTGATAGTGTCCCAGTCAACCACGATCAGATCGGCCGCCCGTTTGCCGATGGGCATCGGCACGTTGACGTCGTCCTTGATTTCGGTCTTGCGGTTGACCGGGCCGAAGCCACCGTCGACCGCAAGTTTCATCTGGATTTCGGGCGTCAGCAGATGCCGCACGAACTCCTGCGCCAGTGGCGATGTCTTGGTCTTGGCAACCGGGCACACCGATGCGAGCAAAGCATAGGCGCCTTCCTTCGGATAGACGAACCCGACCGGGAAGCCGGTGTCGGAAAGGGCCTTTGCACGCGCGGTACCCCAGACGCCGATCACGGCCTGGCCGCTCTGGAACAGTTCGGTCATCTTGCCGGGCGAGGGCTCATAGACCAGCACGTTGGGATTGATTTTGTCTTTGAACGCCGTGAAGCCCGGATCGATGTTCTTCTCGCCACCGCCGCCCTCGCGCGCAAACTCGACCACTGTGTACAGGCCGTAGGTGTTGTTTAGGGGCGGGATCACCACCAGCTTCTTGAACTTGGGATCTGCCAGGTCGGTCCACGACGTTGGCGCAGCCCAGCCTTTTTCCGCGAAGGCCTTCTTGTTGTACATGAGACCCGTCGCGACGATGCCGATGCCCACGGCCTTGTCGTCTTTGTAGCGCGCGGTCGGGTATAGATCGTCCGTGGGCAGGCCCTGGATGGGCGCGCAAAAGCCCAGCGCGATCGCCTGGTACATCGGGCCGTCATCGACAATCGCGACGTCGATTTCCTGATTGCTCTTCTGTGCCTGAAGCCGCGCAATCGTGTTGGTTGAGTTGCCCGCCACGAAGTCGATTTTCACGTTGTGTTTCTTCTCGAAGGGCGGGAAGACTTCCTTGCGCATGGTGTCTTCGAACGAGCCTCCATAGCCGGCCACCACAAGCTTTTCCTGCGCGCCGGCGGCGCCCGCTAACGAAGCGGCGGCGACCACTCCCGCCAGCACTGCAATCAGTTTGTTCATCGATTTCTCCGGATCAAGGTTGTTCCCCGCAAATGTCTGGACATATAATGTACGGACATTACAGGATAGTTACCCGACACCGATTTTTTGTCAATAGAAGTTCAGACTGGGCAGACCACTGTCGGCAAGGCGCCTTGACCTCAGGGATTGGGCACATGAAACGGCACGCGCAGGATACGCACAACAACGACGACTCCGCGGTCGACACGGCGAGAGGCAGGCCAGAGCCCGCCCGCGACGCGGCGGCTGCCACGCCGCGCTACCGGAGTATCTATCAGGCGCTGCTGGATCAGATCCGCCGGGGCGCATTTCCCGTCGGCTCACTACTGCCACCTGAGGTCGTGCTTGGCCGGCAATATGGCGCAAGCCGCCATACGGTTCGCGAAGCAATCCGCATCCTTTGCGAAGATGGCATTGTGTCGCGTCGCGCTGGCGTGGGCACCCGCGTCGAAGCGACCAGGTCCAACACCCGATTCACGCAGCAGATTTCACGGCTGTCCGATCTCTTTGAATACATCAGCCACGCAACCCTGCACGTACGCACGGCAAGGATGATGCGCGCATCGGCCAGCACGGCAGAGCGCTTGTCGTGCGCCCCGGGATCCGCCTGGCTGCGGATCATCGCGGTCAAAACGCTGCAGCAGGAATCGACGCCCGTGGCGCACTCTGAGGTCTACGTGCATCCGGATTATTCAGCCGTGCGCAGCGACGTCGGCAAAGTGAAGCTACCCCTGTCGCTTCTGATCGAGCGCAAGTTCAGCCAGCGGATCCTCGAGGTGCGGCAGGAGTTCTCGGCAACTGCCGTCAAGGCGGAAACCGCCCGCGACCTCAAGGTCCGGACAGGTTCACCCGGGTTCGTGATCACCCGCAAGTACTACGGTGCCCATGAAGCTCTGATGCTGGTCACCATCACCACCTTCCCGTACCGGAAGATGAAGTACTCCATGTCGCTGCAGTTTGCCTGAAAAAGACCACGAAGGTCTGGCTGCGATGCACCGGACTCATCGGCAACGGTAACGCATTCGGGCATGAAATCCCTGTAGTGGAAGGCCTTGCGTGTATAACTCAACGTTCACGCATTAATAGCGCAAGTCCCTGCAACCTTGCACTGCCTTCGAATCACCTTTTTTACAGCACACATCCCGCCTCATGACATCCGAATCGAACCCCGCCGCCACCGTCTCTCGCCCGCAAGACCACTCCGGCCTTGCCCGTCTGCTCAACCCGCGATCAGTTGCTGTCATCGGCGCCTCGGACGATCCGCTGCGGATCGGCGGCAGACCGATCGCCTATATGCTCGGGCAGGGCTTTGACGGCAAGATCTTCCCGGTCAACCCCAACCGCACCACCGTGCAGGGATTGCCCACGTACCCCTCAGTCGAGGCGCTTCCCGAAACACCGGACGTCGCCATCGTGATTGTGCCGGCCAACCTGGCGCTCGGCGCGATCGAGTCGCTCGCGGCTCGCGGCACCGCGGCAGCGATCCTCTTCAGCGCGGGGTTCGCCGAAACCGGCCCACAAGGTGCGCAGGCCGAGCGGCGTCTGGTCGAGGCGGCGCACGCGCATGGGATGCGTTTGATCGGACCGAATTCGCTCGGGCTGATCAACCCGCGAACCCACTTTTACGGCACGTTCTCGAGCGCGGTCGAACAGGGTTACCCAACGGCGGGGCACGTGGCGATCATCAGCCAGTCGGGCGCCTATGGGGCGCATCTGATGACCATGGCCACCGCTGCCGGTATCGGCCTGTCGGCGCTGGTGATGACGGGAAACGAGGCCGACCTGACCGTCGGTGACATGCTGCAAATGGCGGTCGATGACCCGGATACGCATGTCATCGTCGTTTACTCGGAAGGGATCCGACACGCCGAAACGCTCGTTTGCGCGCTGGAGTGCGCACGCAAGGCGCGCAAGCCGGTCATCATGATGAAGGTCGGGCGCAGTGCAGTCGGCAGTGCTGCGGCGCAATCGCACACCGCCTCGATTGCCGGCGACGACCGGGTCATTGATGCCGTACTGGCCGAACTCGGAGTGGTGCGCGTCGATACGACCGAACAGCTCATGGATATCGCGCGCCTGGCGACGCGCGGCGTGTTTCCGGCCAACAATACGCTGGGCGTGCTGACCTTGAGTGGTGGCGCTGGTGTGATCATTGCCGATGCCGCGCAGGCTGTGGGACTGCCGATGCCGGAAATGCCGCAGGCGTCGCAGAAGCGGCTTCTTGATCTGCTGCCCTTCGCCTCACCGCGAAACCCGGTCGACGTCACAGCGCAATACCTCAACGAGATGTCGCTGGTGAGCCAATTCACCGACGCACTGATCGACGAAGGCGGATATACCTCCATCCTCGGTTTCTTCACCTATTCCGGCGGTGCACCCTCGGTCGCACCGCGCCTTCGCGAACAGTTGCGGCTGGTCCGTGCGCGGCACCCCGACTGCCTGTTCGCGCTGTCCCTGCTCGCGGCACCCGAGTTGGTGCGCGAGTACGAGAACGATGGATTCGCCATCTTCGAGGATCCTGCCCGCGCGGTCGTCGCCATCGAGGCGATGGGCCGCTTCGGACGCGCGTTCGCACGTGAGCCGGGGCTGCCGGCCCCGACGTTACCCGCTGTATCGCTGCCGGGCAGCAACCCGAACGAGGCACAGGCCAAGGCGTTGCTGGCCGCCTCAGGGATCGGCTGCGCGCCCGAGTCGGTCGTCACAAGCGTCGACGATGCCATTTCCGCTGCAGAGCGATTTGGCTACCCGGTCGTCATGAAAATCGTCTCCCCGGATATCCTGCACAAGTCGGAAATTGGTGGCGTCCTGCTGGATATCGGGGATGCCCGCGCGGTACGGGAAGGCTTCGATACGCTCATGCACCGCGCGCGCGACGCCGCACCACTGGCGCGCATCGAGGGTGTCTTGGTCGCCCGACAGCTTTCGGGCGGGGTTGAGTGCATTCTCGGCATACACCGCGACCCGGTCTTCGGGCCCGTTGCCATGTTCGGGCTTGGCGGCGTATTTGTCGAAATTCTTCAGGACGTCGTCTTGCACCGCTGCCCCTTCGGCGAAGATGTCGCGCTCCGGATGATTCAGTCAATTCGTGGTGCACCCCTGCTGCAAGGCGCACGAGGCCGGCCGCCCGCCGACATCGCCGCGCTGGCCCGTATGCTCGCGCAGCTTTCTGCCTTTGCGGTGGCGGCCGGTCCGCGCCTGCAATCGATCGACCTCAATCCCGTCGTCGCCCTGCCAGTCGGGCAGGGAGCGTTCGCGCTGGACGCCGTCATCACGCTGGACTGAAACCCTCCCCGCAATCCACCATCAAGGTTCTTCATGAACATCCTCATCGAAACGACCCACGCACTGGCGACGCTGGACGCGCATGGCATTGCAACGCTGACGATCCAGGAGGCAAAATCGCTGAATATCCTTGGCTCACCCGTCATCACAGACCTCACCCTGGCACTGGGTGAACTGGCTCAACGCAGCGATATTCGGGTGTTGATCCTTCGCGGCACGGGCAACAAGGCCTTTGTGGCGGGTGCCAACATTGTCGAGATGTCCACCCTCACGCGCGCCACGGCGGAGCATTTCATCAAAGGACTGCGCGACCTGTGCGAAGCGGTGCGACGCACGCCGGTACCGGTCATCGCGCGCATCCCGGGCTGGGCGCTGGGCGGCGGGCTCGAGCTGGCCATGGCGTGCGATATCCGAATCGCCGACCACTCGGCGCAATTCGGCATGCCCGAGGTCAAGGTCGGTATCCCTTCGGTCATCCACGCGGCGCTCATGCCCCGGCTGATCGGGCAGGGTCGCGCCGACTGGCTGCTGCTGACCGGCGAACTGATCGACGCGCAAACGGCGCTTGGTTGGGGTCTGGTCAATCAGGTCGTCGAAATGGCTGCACTCGACGAAACCATCCAGTCACTTGCAGAATCGCTCGCGGCACTGGGACCGGCGGCGCTACGCCAACAGAAGGCTTTGCTGCGACGCTGGGAAACCCTGCCACTGGCCGAGGCAATCGACGACAGCGTGACCGAGTTTGGCAAGGCGTTCGACACCGGCGAGCCGCAACGGTTCATGGGCGAATTCGCCAGACGCAAATCGGCGCAATAGCGTTGAACACTGCACTCGCCCTGAACCTGCCTCAGTCAACGCGCGGGATCTTTCCAGCTGACGGCGCAGGCATCAGGAAGTCGAAGTCGACGCCCCGGTCAGCCTGCGTGACGCTGGCCAGGAACAGCTTGCGGTAACCGCGCTCGGCGACCGCCTCGCGCACTGGGTTGGCCTCGGCACGCCGCGCCAGCTCCGCGTCGCTCACCAGCAGCGAAATCTCACGCTTTGCAACACTCAGGCGAATCCGGTCACCGTTTTGCACGTAGGCCAGGGGCCCGCCGATGGCTGCCTCCGGGGTCACGTGCAGCACGATGGTGCCAAAGGCGGTGCCGCTCATGCGTCCGTCGGAGATGCGCACCATGTCCTTGACGCCCGCCAGCGCCAGCTTGCGCGGAATCGGCATATAGCCCGCTTCGGGCATGGCCGCGCCTTTGGGTCCGATGTGCTTGAGCACGAGCACATCCTCCGGATGCACGTCGAGATCCGGCGTGTCGATGCGGTTGGCCAGGTCCTCGAGGTTCTCGAAGACGACCGCGCGCCCCTCGTGCTCCATCATGGCGGGGTTTGCCGCCGACTGCTTGATGATGGCTCCGCCGGGTGCAAGATTGCCCTGCAGCACTGCGATGCCGCCTTGCGGGTAGATCGGGTTGTTGCGGCTACGCACGACGTCCTGCGCAAAGCCAGGACCCGCCGCGTCGATTTCCTCTCCTAGCGTGCGCCCGGTCACCGTCAGCGCGTCAAGGTGCAGCAAAGGTTTGAGCTCGCGCAGCAGTGTGGCCATGCCGCCGGCATGGTGAAAATCTTCCATGTAATGGTCGCCCGACGGTTTGAGGTCGAGCAGCACCGGAGTTTCGCGTCCCATGCGGTCCAGCGCCTTGAGGTCGATCTCAAAGCCCATCCGGCCCGCAATTGCGGTGAGGTGCACGATCCCGTTGGTCGACCCGCCAATCGCGAGCAGCACACGCATGGCATTTTCGAAGGCTTTCGCAGTCAGTACCTTGTCGATGGTCAGACGCTTACGGGCGATCTCGACGGCCAGCGCGCCTGACCGCTCGGCGATCCGGAGGCGATCCGCAGTCACCGCCGGGGGCGATGCGCCGCCCGGAACCGTCATGCCGAGCGCTTCGGCAATGCAGGCCATGGTGCTCGCGGTCCCCATCACCGAGCAGGTCCCGACGCTGGCCACCAGCTGGTTGTTGACCTCGGCGATTTCCTGCGCGTCGATCTCCTCCGCGCGGTATTTTCCCCAGTAGCGGCGGCAGTCTGTACAAGCTCCCACGCGCTCGCTGCGGTGCGATCCTGTCAGCATGGAGCCGGTGATCAGCTGGATAGCCGGCAGGCCCGCGGATGCCGCGCCCATCAGTTGCGCCGGCACGGTCTTGTCGCAGCCGCCGATCAGCACGACAGCGTCCATCGGTTGCGCCCGCAGCAACTCTTCGGTGTCCATCGACATGAGGTTGCGCAGATACATGCTGTTGGGCGACGAGAAACTTTCGTGGATTGAAATCGTCGGGAAATCCATCGGCAGGCCGCCGGCCAGCATTACGCCGCGCTTGACTGCCTCGATCAGCTGAGGCGCGTTGCCGTGGCAGGGGTTGTAGGCGCTGCCGGTGTTGGTGATGCCGACCACAGGGCGCTCAAGCGCGGTATCCGAATAACCAGCGCCTTTGATGAAGGCTTTGCGCAGGAAGAGGGAAAAGCCGCGGTCGCCGTAGTTGGTCAACCCCTTGGACATACCCTCCTGGCTGGCGGCTGGGTTGGTCGAATGCCCCTTGCTGGAATCGGTGGGTGATGACATGTTTCGGTGCCTTGAAAAAGTGGGTGTAACCGTGTTGCGCATCGTAGCGACTTTTTCAGGGAAAGAGTGGTCTCTGGTGGAGTGTTCAACGCGAGTGGTCTCTGAATCGTTGTGGCCCGATGCTGCGCTTTGCGGCGTGTTTTAAATATCACCAGCGCGTTTGGTATTGGAGGTTTTTGTCTGCGTTTGCCCCTGCGGTCATCCGGTTGTCGTTTTCCGCCGTTGAGATGGTCACAACGATCGTGTTCCAGCATCTTTCATTATATATTTATATATAATATAATCATGTTCAATTAACCGCACACTGAAGGAGAAGGGCCGTCATGTCACAGACCTTTAAAGAAACCGCCAGCGCGATCAGCGCCAAACTCAAGAACCTGCGTCAGGAAATCCCCGATACCATGCAGGCATTCAACCAGATGGCGGCGGCCACGCACACGGACGGCGCGCTCAGCATGAAAACCAAAGAGCTCATGGCCATGGCGATCGGCATCGCTGCCCGCTG
This sequence comes from Burkholderiaceae bacterium, assembly GCA_020851995.1. Lineage (GTDB taxonomy): Bacteria > Pseudomonadota > Gammaproteobacteria > Burkholderiales > Burkholderiaceae_B > Zwartia. The sequence continues at coordinate 852 of JADZBO010000151.1, read as the reverse complement.
CCAGGGCTGCCTGGCCTTTCATGCCCAGGCCTGCGTTCGTCAGGGCGTCACCCGGCGCGAGTTCGAGGAAATGCTTCAGGTCGCGATTTATATGGGCGGCGGTCCGTCGCTGATGACGGCCGCCGAGGCACTTGCCGCCTACGAGGAATTCGGCGGCGAAGTCGCCGCCTGACCGGGCACGTTTCGCTGGCCAGACGAAGCCTCACTTGGTCTGGCTTGGTGCGGTCTGGTTTGGTGCGGTCTGGTTTGGTGCGGCCTGGCCGGGTGTGGCTTGGCCGGGTGTGGCTTGGCCCGGTTCAGTATGGCCGCTTGTTGATCTGCGCAGCGAACCCCAGTGCCTGGGTGCCTGAACCGTCGAGTCAGGACGCCCCGAGGGATGTCCTCAGAACGTTCCCGGGTAAGAGCCCCCGTCGAGCAGCAGATTCTGTCCCGTCATGAAACCCGACCGGGCACCGCACAAGAATGCGCAGGCATCCCCGAACTCAGCCGGATCGCCCAGCCGTCCAGCGGGCAGGCTGGCACCGCGCTCGGCGATGAGCTCATCGATCGGTTTGCCGGTACTTTTTGCGCGCTCGCTCATGGTTTCCTTCAGGCGATCGGTCGCAAAGGGGCCGGGGAGCAAATTATTGATGGTGACGTTATGGGCAATCGTCTGCCTCGCGAGCCCCGCGACAAACCCCGTCAGCCCGCTGCGTGCGCCGTTGGACAACCCGAGGATTTCGATCGGCATCTTGACTGAGCCCGAGGTGATATTGACGATGCGCCCGAACTTGCGCTCGATCATTTTGTCGACCGTCCTGCGGATCAGTTCGATCGGCGTGAGCATGTTGGCATCCAGCGCGGCAATCCATT
>JADZBO010000150.1 GCA_020851995.1 Burkholderiaceae bacterium | reverse complement strand
CGGCAATAGCCCATGGGGTTGGCCACGATGCGGGTGCGCCCGATCTGGTAGTCGAAGCTGTCATGGGTGTGTCCATGGATATGCAGGTCGGCGCGGCCCAGGCAGTTGCCGAGGTCGGAGGCAAAGGCGGCGCTGGTGAGGTCGCTGGCAAAGCGGGGGTGGATGCTCCGCGGGTGCGGGGCGTGGTGGGTGATGACGACCGTCTTGCCGGCGAAGGGCTCGGCCAGCCGGCACGTCAGCCAGTGCCGTTGCGCCAGGTGCAGGGCACGGGCTTGGTCGGCCGAGAAAGGGGCCTTCCCGTCGTCGCTGGTGATGGTGCGGTGATCGGTAATGAAATGCTCGCAGGTGCGCATCGCGACCACCCGGGCGGCTTCGCCGAACACGCCATAGTCGGTCCACAGGGTGCAGCCGATAAAGCGCACGCCCGCCAACTCACACACCCCGGGCGCCAATACCGTCACGTTGGGAAAGTCGGCCGCGCGCTGCGCGAACTCGGCCAGCACCGCCGGCACGCTGGCGCCGTAGAACTCGTGATTGCCCGGTACAAACACCACCGGACACGGCCAGTCGGCAAACAGGTTGAGCGCCCGCGTGCCCGTCGCCACGTCACCGGCGAGCACCAGCACGTCCGCGTCGGCGGGCTCGACGCCGCGGAAATGCGGAAACCGCGGTTCGAGGTATTCGAGGTGGAGGTCGGAGGCGAACTGAATCCGCACCTGTGCGTTACTGACGGGCATCACTGGCTCGCTGTCGGGGTGGCGTTCATGGCGTCACGCCTTGCGGGGGCGCGGCGCACCTCAGGTGATCGTGGTCCACGCAATGCCGGAGACGGATCTATTGTGGCGATAAAGATCCTTCTGACGGCACATTGCGCATGGCGGCCAGTTTGACGTAGAGCGTGCTGCGCGAAATGCCCAGGTGGCGTGCCGCCATCGACAAATTGCCCTGGGCACTGGCGACGGCGGCATTGATTGCGGCCCGCTCCATTTCGGCCAGCCGACCGGCTGCCATGGCTGGCGTTACCTCGCCGCGCGCCAGTACGGCATCAACCGCCGCAGCGGCGATGTGCGGCGGGAGCAGGCTGCCGTCGAGGCGATGACCGTCGCTCAGCGCGAACATCGCCTCGAAGACATTTTGCAATTCGCGGATATTGCCCGGCCAGCGATAACGCAGCAGATGGTGCAGGACTTCGGGGGCCAGGCTTTTCGGCGGACAACCGTATTTCCGCGAGAAGCGCTGGTTGAGGTGGGCGATGATCGCGTCGATGTCGTCCGGACGTTCGCGCAAGGGCGGCAGGTTCAGGCTGACGACGCAGAGACGGTGAAACAGATCCTCCCGGAATCGGCCGGCACCGGCATCCGTCTGCAGGTCGCGGTTGGTGGCAGCGATGATGCGGACGGCGACTTTGCGCTCCCGGGTGTCACCCAGGCGGACGACCACGCCATCCTGCAGCACACGCAGCAGGTGGGGCTGCATGTCGAGCGGCATTTCACCGATCTCGTCGAGAAATAGCGTGCCCCCGTCTGCCTGCTCGAACTTTCCGGGCAGGCCACCGCGGCGGGCCCCCGTAAAGGCGCCCTCACTGTAGCCAAACAGTTCGCTGGCCAGCAGTTCGCGGGTCAGTGCGCCGCAATTGACGGCGATGAAGGGGCCTTCCGGCTTGCTGCTCGCCTTGTGGATGGCCCGCGCGAAGATTTCCTTGCCGGCACCGGTTTCCCCGAGCAGCAGGACCGGCAGGTCGAGCGGTGCAATGCGCCGCGCCCGGGCCTTTGCGGTGGCGATGGCGGCGCTGGTGCCGATGATCTCGGCGAAGACATCCGATACCGCGCCGTCCGCGCTGTGCAGGGGTGGCAGATTGACGGCCTGCCGCGCTGGCTGGCCGATGGGGATGGCAAGGAGAGTTCCGAGTTCGCCCTCGCGGGAGCGGATCGGATGCAGCCATTCCGGGCGTAACCAGCCCGGTGTCTGGCAGCTGCGTTCATCGGGCGACAGGCCGAGGTTGAGCGCGGCAACCTGGCTGCCAGCCTCGAAGGGCAGGCGCACACCATACATTTCGCGGGCCTGCTGCATGCTGCCGCTGGTCCTGACGATACGGCCGCGATGGTCGAACAGCACGACGCAATCGTTGCCATGACGACTGAAACCGTCCATCGCGTACTGCAGCAAGCGGCCGTGCGCTTCGGCATCGCGGCGTGCCAGCACGCCCTCGATCTGCTTCGCCGCAGAGATGACCAGACCCAGCGTATGGCCGTGGAAGGTCTCCTTGACGCCGGAGACGTCGACGACACCGAGCAAGGTCTTGCCCAGGGGGTCGAGGATGGGCGCGGCAGCACAGGTCCAGTGCTTGACGTCGATGCAGTAGTGTTCGCTGGCATAGATCTGCACCGCCTGGTGCGTGGCGATGGTTGTGCCGATGGCATTGGTGCCGATCAGCTCTTCGCTCCAGCAGCCGCCGGGCGCGAGGTTGATCTGCTCGCCGGCGTTGCGCGCCCGCGATTCGCCGTTGAGATCGAGAATGGTGCCGCTCGGATCGCTGAGCATGATCAGCGTGCCCGATTCGCGCATTATTTCGCGCAGCGTCTCCAGCACCGGCCGGGCCGCTTCGTACAGGTCTCGTGAGCCGTCACGCAACAGACGAATCCGCTCTCCGCTGGCAACCGGCGCACTGCTGCAACCCGGATCAACCTCGCCGGAGCGGCTACGGCGCCAGGAGTCGAGCACGACATTGCGCACCCCGCCACCCGACAATGGACGGTCCCGCAGAAAGTGTTCCCAGGAACTGGCGACGACCTGCTCGTCGCCGATTCGCGGAATCAGAAGATTGCTGTTGAGGGTCACTATTGGGCTCGCGGCACGTGCCGGAATTCTTGTATCGGGACAACAGGTTTACTTATGGGCACCTCGAATAACCCGAGGTTTTCAGTAAATCCCACCGCGCAATGCTGATCACGATCGAATTCTGATCAGTTTCTTCGGCACATAACCGCCGTCGCCGGCAGCGCCGTCCCGTTTTTGCCTCGAATCGCCTCGGGCAGCGGCGATTCGGCCAATTTCTGGCGTCAGAAGGCCTCGATTCCGGCCTTCTGGAGATAGACCAGCCGCTTCAGGTTGTAGCAGGCCGCCATCATCGTCATCGCAAAGTTCGCGCGCGCCCGGCCGATGGTGCGCAGCAACTTGCCGCCCATCTGCTCGATGGCCCCGAACACGTGCTCGACCCGCGCACGCGTCTTGGCGATGCGCTTGTTGCGTCGCTGCTGGCAGTCGGACAGTGGCTTGTTGCGATGGCCCTTGCGTTGGATCTGGTTGCGGAAACCGTTTTCCTTCAGCCAGGCTTCCCGCTCCGCCGACGGATAGCCCCGGTCGGCATAGACGTCCCGGCTCGTGTTGGCCGTATCGAACACGTTGTCGAAGTGCTGGCTGTCGTGCGTGCTGGCCGTGTCGGTCTCGATCTTGCGGATGATCTTGTACTTCATGTCGACGTTGATGGAGAGCTTGTAGCCGAAGTGGCTCTTGCCGTGTTTCTTGGTCCAGGTGGCGTCGAGGTCCTTCTGGCGCCGCTTGGCGGGCTTCCAGGCGGCCGGCATCGCGCCTTGCTCAATCAACGCTTTCTCGCCCCGGCTGTTGTGCTGCTTGGGCGCAGGCACCAGGGTCGCGTCGATGATCTGACCACCGCGGGCGATGAAGCCCTTTTTGAGCAGCTGCGCCGAGACGCCGTCGAACAACGCCTTTGCGCCGGCTTCGCCGATGCGGTTCTCGAAGGTCCACACCGTGGTGCGGTCGGGAATGTTCGTTGCGTTCGCCAGCCCGCAGAAGCGCTTGTAGCTCATGCGATCAAGCAGCTGGTACTCCATCTGCTCGTCCGACAGGTTGTACAGCCGCTTCAGGACCAGGATGCGCACCATCGTCTCGGTCGGGTACGGCGGGCGGCCACCCTGGGGGCTGACCGGCCGGGGCGCGATGCGATCGACCTCGGCCGCCAGCGCCACGAAGTCGATGTAGGACTCGATCTCGACCAGCGGATCGCCCAGGGTATCGATCTTCTTGCGGTGATGTTCGTCTGCGAACAGGTCGGTCTTGATGGCGCTGCGCGGTTTCATCGGAGTCGGCTCGGGGCGGATTCAGAACGATGCAATTTTATCAAGAGTGGGCGAGTCGAGGTTTTTCGAGGCGCCCTGCTGATAGAAATTCTGAATGATTGGCGCCAATGCAAAGGGTGTTCTGTGCAGGGTGTACAGATGGTCAGAGACTTGAGTGCTCATCACCAGAGTCTCCAATGAAACTCGTCATCCTCATCCTCAGGTTTCTCTCCTGCGAGCATGTGATAGATGCCATTGCGAAATTCGGGCATCGTGTGTTCCAAGCTGCAGAACGGCTCAGTGGGCAGGCCATTGCGCTCGAGGAAGAACTTCATGGATCGGGCATTTAGCTCAGTTGAGCAGGCCACCCCTGTGCAGCCGAGCATCGCCAGCTCACGCCCGTACTGATGCTGCGTTAGATGGTTGCTGAGGTAGAGATCCACCATTGGCTTGAACAGCACGCCATCCGTGTAAAGATCGAAGATTGTGGTCTGCGCTACCACCCGATGCCGGGCCGCGCGCTTCAGGTACTGCTCCCCGCCGATTTCGACGATCTTCTGAGCAAACGGCATGGGTCGAATTTGCTCGACGTCGATGCTCTTCTTGAGTGACGCCATATCCACTGGAGGAAAGGTTTTCGGATGCTTCATGTACCGATGCGTGAGTTCTGACAATTTGTCAGTAAACGCTCGATGGGTGATCTGCCACCCCCCGATCACTAGGTCGGGGCTGCACATGAAGCCCAGCAGTTCATAGATGAACTGCTGATATTTGGAGGGGCGAATCGGCTTGAGGTGACGGGTCTGGTAGGTCTGGAGACGTTGTTCCAGCGAATCGGCGCCCGTCGTGATATGCATCCGTTCCAGCACCTCCATTAATGCGTCACGGCGTTCGGAGGCCATCACGTATTGCTGAAGTGTCTGGGACTTCGAGGGTTTGGAAGCGACCTCCCCGGCCTCGGACTCTTTCTTCGCCTTCTTGTCAGCACTGGTTTGAGAGGCCGCAGCGATACTCTCCATTATCGAGAGCCGTTCAGCAGGGGTGGCCGCGTTCCAGCCTTTGAGTTGGGTTTGCGCTCCGAATTCCTGCGTCGTCAGCAGCACCAAGCTCTTGAAGGAAGTGCGAT
>JADZBO010000149.1 GCA_020851995.1 Burkholderiaceae bacterium | reverse complement strand
TCGCGCGTGAGCGCTGCACCTTTACGCTGGGTGCAACCCCGTTTGCGGCCATGCTGATGGAATCCCCTCTGGTCGGGTCGCTGGATCTGTCGAGCTTTCGAATCTTTGCCTGCGCGGGCGCTGCGATCCCGCATCAGCTAGGCGTGGATATGCGCCAGAAGATTGGCTGCACCCTGATCGGCATGTGGGGGATGACCGAATGCTTCGTGGGTAGCGCGTCCGCCCCCGATGCGCCGGATGACAAGCTCTGGGGCACCGACGGTTGCGCGATGCCCGGCGGGGACTTGGCAATTTTTGACGAAACGCGCAGTCAGACTTTGGCGCCAGGCGAAGTAGGGGAGCTTGCCGCGCGTGGCCCGTTCGTGGCACTGGGGTATTTTGGTGATCCGGAAAGGTCGCGCGAGACCTTTACACCTGAGGGGTGGTTGTTTTCCAACGACCTCGCGACGATCGATGCGGATGGCTACATACGGCTTGTTGGTCGCAAGAAGGAAATCGTCAATCGCGGCGGCCTGAAAATCAGCGTGCGCCAGATGGAAGACTACCTGGTCGGCCACCCCAAGATCCTCAGCGTTGCCATCGTCGGCGTGCCGGATCGCCTGCTAGGCGAAAAAAGCTGCGCTTGCGTCGTGCCGCGCGGTAGTCAGGCCATCACCTTGCAGGAAATCACCGATTTCCTCGAAGCGCGCCAGGTCGCCAAATACAAGTTCCCCGAATACCTGGTGATTTTGCCCGAGATGCCCACCACGCCCTCCGGTAAAATCCAGAAGTACGTCTTGCGCGACAACTTTGTCAAAGGGGCTATGTATTTTGCAATTGGAGGGGGCCAGTAGCCCTGTGGAGATCCAACTATGACGACTATAACGGCATCAACCCGTTTTGACGAACCAATCACACCAGAGGTTCTAGATAAGGCCATCGAGCGTGGTCGCAATCGTGCGTCTGTTGGAGTTCGTGCCACTGCGGTTCTGTACATGCCACGGTTGAGATCTCTGTTATTCAGTTTTCTGGATCACAGCGCCGTAGCCTTGCCTGTCAGTAACTACCCCGAACTAGAAGCCTTGGATGAGAATGAGTTGCACGCCCTGACGTTGGGGCTTGGCGGCAGCGCGCTGTGCCTGGATGCGCGGAATATGCACGTGAGCATCGCAGGTCTGCTATCGGCTAGTCGGCCCCTGATGGAAATGGCGGCAAGTCTGGTGGCTGTGCGCAATGGCCGAAAACGCAGCTCGACCAAATCCGCCGCCGCTCGTGAGAATGGACGTAAAGGTGGGCGTCCGAAGTTGGCGCTGGCCGTATGAAATACGCTGTGTTCAGATATTTTCTGCCTGTTTTGATCGCCGCATTGCTTAGCGGCTGCAACACCGTAGCCGGCGCCGGCCGGGACATCAGCGGCAGCGCAGATTGGGTCAAGGGCAAAGTCAGTGGTGGTTCGGGTCAAAAGGCGGCACCTGCAGCCAAGCCTGATACTTCGGCACCTGCGCAGCCTGCCGCACCCGAGCAAACTGCCCCAGCACCCACGCCGGCCCCCAGTCAAGTTCGCACCTGAATTCGCGCGGGCTATTTGCCGGCCAGGACTTTCAGGATCTTGCCCGGCAAATCCCGGTTCGCAATCGCAATTCGCAGTGCCACCGTCGGGCTGATATCCGCCTGCACCATCCTCGCAAAATCATCGGGCTTTACGCGAGCAAGGCGGTGCAGTCCACGATTCCAGTCGTCGTTCGTATAGGCGGAGATCTTTTCGTTTAACCACTGCGATGCGTTGAACGACCGGCGGTAGCGTTTGTTCCACCATTTTGTGTAGTTGGCTGTCACCGCCTCCGGGTTGCCATTGCTGCGTACGCAATCCACAAGCAGGGCGCCGACGTAATTGCCGACCTCAATGCAGTAGCGGATGCCTTCTCCGACCGTCGGCAGCGCTTGTCCAACCGAGTCGCCCACACCGATGATCCGTCCGCGCCCAAACTGCGTGCAAGGCCCCCAGTTGGGAATCACGCCACCGTGTTTGCTCACGCACTCACCGGTGACTACGTCAATGCTTTGCAGGTAATCCGAGTGGATCAGTTTCTCAAGCGAAATTTTCGGTGAAAGCAGGGTGTCTGGACGGGCGTGTCCGACCCCCACGCGCACGGTTTTCTTGTTGGTCGGAAACACCCAGCCGTAACCCGGGTTCGTGTAGCGCCCGCCCACAAGCAGCGTGGCAATATCGCTGCGCGGGGACAAATCCTCGTACTCGTATTCGGATCCAATGCCATGGCGATCGTAAACGCCCTTGTCGATATGCGACATCACTGCGCGCCAGTAGCCCGAGGCGTCGATCACCACCTCCGATTTCACCTGGTAGGTGCGATCGCCATCCTCAATGGTTGAGATCACATGGCTAGCCGTTTCCATGTCGATCGACACGAACTTCTGGCGGCAACGGATCTCGGCTCCAGCCGATTCCGCCTGTGCGGCCAGATATCGGTATGTGCCGGTGATATCCAGCACCACCGCTGTCTCCCGCTCGAAATCGAACAGGCGTTCCTCATCGTCGGTCGCAAAACGCAGCGTGTTGATGACCTGATAAAGGCTCGCAGGGATCCCAAGCGCGTCAATGTGGCGCTTCCAACTGCCGCCACTCGTGCGTACCGGCAAGCCGATCTCCGCATCCTGGTGTACGACAACCGCGCCTTTGCCAATCCAGCGTGCAATCGTCAGGCCGGCGGGGCCACCGCCGACAATAAGGACACTACAGGACTCCATGGGGGGCTTAACGCTTTTCTTTCTTGAGGAAGCTGCGGCCGATCAGTTGCCGATGGATCTGATTGGTGCCTTCCCAGATCTGGGTGATCTTGGCATCGCGCATCAGGCGTTCGACCCGGTAATCCTTGCAGTAACCATAGCCGCCATGGAATTGCACCGCGTCGGTTGCCATGCGCATCGCCAGGTCGCTGGCACGCATCTTGAGGATAGAGGCCTCGATACCGATGTTGTCAGCATTGTTGTCCACCATCTTGGCCACGCGCCACAGCCATGATTCGATCAGCACGAGTTCAGAGGCAAGGTCCGCCAGGTTGAACTGCAGGCCCTGAAACTCCAGCAAGCGCTTGCCCGATTGCCTGCGCTCGTTCATGTACGAAACCGCATCGGTGAAGGCTGCACGGGCGATACCCAGGGCGTGGGCCGCGACGCTTGGGCGGGATTTATTCAGTGATGCCAGCAGAATGCGCAAGCCATCTCCGGGTTCGCACAACAAGTTGGCGCGCGGAATGCGGCAGTGATCAAACGACAGCGATGCGGTCCCTGAACCGCGCGTGCCCATCTTGTCTTCGGTGCCGGTGACGGTGAAGCCGGGCGTGCCTTTTTCCAGAATCAGGCAGGAGATGGATTCCTTATCACCGGGGATTTCGGTCCATTTGCCAAACACGACGTAGATGTCGGCCACATCGCCGTTAGAGATGAAGATCTTGCCGCCATTGACGATGATGTCGTCACCATCGGGGCGGAACGTAGTCTTCATGCCCGTAGCATCAGATCCGGCCGTTGGCTCGGTGATGACCAGGCTCGCCAGCCCGCCTTCCGCGATGCGCGGCAGCAGGCGCTGCTTTTGCTCTTCATTGCCGAATTCGATCAGCGGCTTGATGGCGTGGAAGTTGGTTGCCCAGATGATCCCGGTCGATGCGCAGGCTTCGCTGATGATCCGTACACAAGCCAGATAGCTTGAGTAGGACATTGGCGATCCGCCGTACTCCTCGGGGATGAACATGGCGTTCAAGCCAAGCTCATTGATTTTGTTGATGTTCTCCCAGGGGAACTCACTGGTCTTGTCGTAGTGGGCTGCATTGGGTGCGATCACTTCAGTGGCAAACTGGCGCACCGAATCGATCAGCATGGTTTCTTCTTCCGACCAGTTCTGGTCGGCGTCGAGTCGTTCAAGGATGTTCATTGTGGGTGATTCCGTAAAACCTATTGCAGCATACCGTGCGCGCCGTCGATATAAATCGTCTCGCCGGTCAGGAAGGGCGAATCCAGTTCAAAGAGCTTGGTCACGAGGTTACCCACATCGTCCGCCTGCCCGGGTTTGCCGCCCGGAATGCGCTTGGCCAGATAGTTCGCCAGCGCGCCTTGCTCCATCGCTTCGCGGTTGAACTCGGTCATGATGTAGCCGGGGCCGATGTTGATGACGCGGATGTTTTTAGGGGCCCATTCGACTGCCATGCAGCGTGTCATCGCGCCGACGGCGGCTTTGGTGGCGCAGTAGACCAGGTGCTGTTTAACACCTAGCTTGTCGTAGAACGACCCGATGTTGACGATGACGCCGCCATTGTTCTTGATCAGGTAAGGGTAGATCGCCTGGCTCGCGGCCAGCACGGAATAGGCGTTGACGTCCATCACTTTGCGCCATTCATCGCCACTGATCTCGGTGATCTTGTCGGCTGAGTGGATCCCGGCGTTGTTGACCAGGCCCACCAGGCGGCTGCCCGAGCGCTTTTCGATCTCTGCAAATACGGCGGCCAACTGATCAGGCTGGCTGACATCGCATTTTGCTTCAAACCAGCGCGCAGCGATCTCGGGGGCAACCCCCTCGAGTTGTGGTCGCTCGCCGGATCGCGAGAGGCAACCGACGTCGTACCCTGCCATCGCCAGGCGATGGGCAATCCCCGCACCAATCCCACGGCTTGCGCCCGTGACGATGATGCAACCTTTTGTCTTGCTCATTATTGTGTCCCCCATGGCGCTGGCGGGTTCGGATACTGGGCGCCAGCGACTGCACCCCGGATTCTACGACCTCGGGGCGCAGTTTGCTTGATGGTACCTTTCTAGCAATCCCTGAACTGGGCAGGGCGCTTTTCCAGGAAGGCTTTCATGCCCTCCTGACCATCCTCGGTTTCGAAGGAAAGGGTGGAGAGATCGCGTTCGATCTTCAACCCCTCGATCAGGCTCGTCTGCATCCCGCGTGTGACGGCCTGGCGTGCCAGATCCAGCGCAGGTAAGCCGAACTTGAGGTAGGGCGCGAGGAAGTCCTTGCCGATCACCAGAGGATCACCGCCTTCAACCTTGCGGGTCACCAAACCGATACGCTCGGCTTCGTCAGCCTCCACCGTGCGACCGGACATGATGATGTCGAGCGCACGGCCTTCGCCCACAAGGCGCGGCAGGCGTTGCGTGCCGCCATAGCCGGGCACGAGGCCGAGTTTGATCTCGGGCAGACCGACCTTGGCCTTCGGGGTTGCAACCCGGAAAGTGCAAGATAGGGCCAACTCAAGGCCACCACCAAAGGCGTAGCCGTGGATCACGGCAACGCTGGGTACGCGAAGCTCAGAAATCCGCGTCATTACGCCTTGGCCGAATTTTGTGGCCATGGATTCCTGCATCAGCGAGCGGTTCAGCAGCTCGGTGATGTCAGCGCCGGCGCAGAAGGCTTTATCGCCTGTGCCAGTGAAGATCAGGCCGCGTACCTCACCGGCTTCGATCGCCTGTTCAACCCTGGCGATCGCGTCGTCAATTTCGCGCAGGGTGTCGAAACTGAGTGTCTGGTCAATCTTGGCGACGCGAAGTCGCTGGTCACCCACCCGGCATCGACCACGCACCGCCAGTTGAATCCGGAAGAGCTTGCCAAGGCCGGTGTCAGCGAAAGCATGGTTCGCCTTTCAGTTGGCATCGAACATGTGGCCGACCTGGAAGCCGATCTGGCCCAGGCGTTGGACAAGGTCTGACGAGGGCGAGTACAAGCCTGCGGTAACGCAGTAAAGCGGTGGTGCAGTAAAACACCGGGTGGGCGCCCGCACCGCCCGGTGCGTAACGAGAATCAGGGGACAGCACGTGTCGTACATCCAGAAAACCCAGCGGTTTGGCCTTCTGCTGCCTTCGTCGAATTCGACGCAAGAGCCGGAATTTTTCCAGACCCTCCCGCCCAACGTGTCGCTGCACTGCGCGCGGCTTACGCTCTCGAACATCGATCCGGATTCCACAATCAAGATCGTGCAGGAACTCGAAGCCGAGACCACCAAACTCGCGCACGTCGAGTGCGACGCCGTGGTGCTGTCAGCCACCGCACCCTCCACGCGCATGGGCAAGGGCTACGATCAGGAGATCTGCAAGCGCATCGAAGCGGCACTGGGTAAACCGGCGACAACCGCAGCCACTGCGATGCTGCAGGCCTTTGCCGCGCTCAACATCAAGCGCATCGTGCTTGCCGCCCCCTGGAGCGCCGGCACCAACCAGACAGTCGCCAACTTTATCGACGCCAACGGGGTCCAGGTGCTGCACCAGGAGGCCTTGGGCATCGTCAGCAACCTCGAAGTCGGCCGGCTCGATCCGCAAACCGCCTTTGATCTTGGCCGCAAAGCCGATCGCCCTGACGCCGATGCGATCTTCCTGGCGTGTGGCAACTGGCTCACCGCCGATATCGTCGCCGACCTGGAGCGCGCCACCGGCAAGCCGGTGCTCACCACCAACAACTGTGCCATCTGGGCCATGTTGCGCATCCTGGGCGGGCACGACAGCGTCAAGGGCTATGGCACATTGCTTGAGAATCATTTAAAAGCGTAATGGCGTAGTCACGTCGTCAAAACAAGATTCACAACAAAATCAACCTAACGTGGGGAGCACACCGTGGGTGAAATACTGGTCAGCAAGAAGGGCGCAGTCGGAACCATCACCATCTCGAATCCGACCAAGATGAACGCGATGTCCGTCCAGATGTGGACAGACCTCCCGAAGGCGATCCGTGAATTCGATCAGGATCCTGAAATCCGCGTCATCGTCATCACTGGTCAGGGCGAAAAGGCCTTCGTCTCCGGTGCGGATATCTCGCAGTTCGACGACGTGCGCAATTCCGCCGACCAGCAGCAGCGCTACGAAGATGCGGTTTCCTCCTCGATGGAAGCCCCCGTGGATTGCCGCAAGCCGGTCATCGCCAAGATCCGTGGCTACTGCTTCGGCGGTGGCCTGGGGCTGGCTGCCGCCTGCGATATCCGTATTTGCACCAGCGACGCCACCTTCCGCATGCCGGCCGCACGCCTGGGGCTGGGCTACGGCGCACACGGTGTCAAGCGCTTCACCGACCTGCTGGGCCTGGCCAACGCGACGGATATTTTTGTCACTGCGCGCCGCATTGATGCACCCGATGCCTTGCGCATGGGGTTTGTATCCCGCGTGGTCGAACAATCCGAGCTGGACGCGGTGGTCGACCAGTACACCACCCTGATCGCCGAAAACGCGCCCCTGACCGTCGCGGCAAGCAAATACACCATCCGCCAGGTTTGCGCCCACGCAGAAGAGCAGGATCTGAAGGGTGCCGAAGAGATGGTGCTTAAGTGCTTCGCCAGCGAAGATTTCAAGGAAGGCCGCGCCGCGTTCCTGGAAAAGCGCCCGGCACAATTCAAGGGCCGATAGAGCAGGGCAGGTACCTCTGGGCAGGAGACAGGATCATGAATATATTCAAGCGATATGGTGCCGCGGCTTTGGTCGCGGCGGCCGGCTTTGCGGCTGCGCTTACAGGGCAGGGTGTTGCCCTCGCGCAATCGGCCTCCGATAAGCCCATGGTCGTCGTGATCCCGTTCTCCCCCGGGGGTGGCACGGACATCCTCGCGCGCATCATCACCCCGCGCATCGCGGAAAAGCTCTCCACCGTCGGCGTCGTCGAAAACAAACCCGGTGCCTCTGGCGCGATCGGCGCGCAGTACGTGGCCCGCGCCGCGCCTGACGGCAAAACGCTGATGGTCGGCTCGATCTCCGAAATCGGCATCAACCCCAGCCTCTATCCCAAGCTGCCTTACGACGTCGAGCGCGATTTCGTCGCCGTGAGCCCGTTGGCGGCGACCCCCATGATCCTGGTCGTCAACCCCGCCTCACCGATCAAGATCATCAAGGATTTGCTCGACATGGCACGCGCCGACCCCGGCAAGATCAATTTCGGGTCGGCTGGCGTGGGCAGTGGCGCGCACATGGCGGCCGAACTCTTCATCTACGCCACCGGCATCAAGCTCACGCACGTGCCCTACAAAGGCACCGGCGCCGCAGTCGCAGACCTAGTTGGCGTACAGAAGGACATGGTGATGTTTACCACGCTGCCGTCGGCCTCCGCCTTTATCCGCTCCGGCCAACTGCGCCCAATCGCCATGGCCACCAAGCAGCGCGTGGCCTCGATGCCCGACGTACCAACCTACGCTGAGCAAGGCGTCACTGGTGCCGATATGGAGTACTGGTACGGCCTGGTTGCCCCCCAAGGCACGCCCGCGGCCACCGTACAAAACATCCATAAAGCAGCGCAGGAAGTCATCCAGCAACCGGCCGTCGTCGAATCGCTCGACAAGCAAGGCCTGGAGCCGCGCCCCGGCACCACGCAAGAGTTTGCGGACTTCATCAAGGCCGATATGGAGAAGTGGTCCAAGGTCGTGAAATCAGCCAATATCAAGCTGGATCAGTGAGACGACGATCCGGAAGTTCTGCTCAGTAAGAAGATAGTCCACAGCGCCCCCGGGAGCCCGCCGTGCCAGGCCTGACGTTTGACCGCACCCTGTCGCCCGAAATCGCGCAACGCTATAAGCGCGAGGGCTACTGGATTGGCAAGAATCTGATCGCGTACTTCGACGCTGCGGTTGCCAGGCACCCGGACAAGACCGCCATCGTCGCAGGCGACGTGCGGCTTACCTACGGCCAACTCGCCACCGAGGTCAATCGCGTCGCGTACCACCTGCGGTCGCTCGGCATTGGCGCAGGTGACGTGGTTTCCGTTCAGCTCTACAACACCCCTGAATTCGTCATGATCCACCTGGCTGCAAGCCGGCTGGGCGCCATCACCAACCCGCTGCTGCACAATTACCGCGCAAGCGAGCTTACCTACATCCTGGGGCTGGCAAAGAGCAAGATCGCGATCATCCCGCAACTCTATCGCAAATTCGACTACCCGGCGATGTACGCGGGGATGTGGCCGGAGCTGCCCGCGCTTGAGCATGTCTTTGTCCTTGGCGGGGCAGGGCTTGCGGGCATGCGTCCGTTTGACGCGCTGAGGGGGCCGATTCCCGTGGCCACACCTGACGGATCTCGACTTCCTGAGCGCGTGGGCGCTCGGACTGTCACAGGTCCAGCCACTGCCGAACCCCAAGTGCCCACAGTTCCCACAACCGGCGACGACATCACTGCCCTCATCTTCACCTCGGGTACCGAATCCAAGCCCAAGGGCGTCGTACACAGCCACAATACCCAGATGTACGGCACGCTCTGGATGGCGAAGCTCCTTGGGCTGACGGGTGACGATATCGTGTGGGCACCTTCGCCCATCTCCCACGGCACCGGGTTCCAATGGGGCGTACGTGAGGCGGTCACGCTGGGTGCGACCCTGGTGCTGCAGGATATCTGGAACCCGGACGAGGCACTTAAGCTCATCGCACGTGAGCGCTGCACCTTCACGCTGGGCGCAACCCCCTTTGCGGCCATGCTGATGGAGTCCCCGTTGATCGGGTCACTGGATCTGTCGAGCTTTCGCGTCTTCGCCTGCGCGGGCGCTGCGATCCCGCATCAGCTGGGCGTGGATATGCGCCAGAAGTTCGGCTGCACGCTGATCGGCATGTGGGGGATGACGGAGTGCTTCGTCGGCAGCGCATCCGCCCCCGATGCGCCGGATGACAAACTCTGGGGTACCGATGGTTGCGCTATGCCTGGCGGGGAGCTGGCGATTTTTGACGAAGTCCGCAGTAAGACCCTGCCGCCAGGCGAGGTGGGCGAACTTGCCGCGCGCGGACCTTTTGTGGCGCTGGGGTATTTTGGTGATCCGGAAAGATCCCGCGAGACATTCACCCCGGACGGATGGCTGTTTTCCAACGACCTGGCCACGATCGACGCGGATGGGTACATACGGCTCGTCGGGCGCAAGAAGGAGATCGTCAACCGGGGCGGCCTCAAAATCAGCGTGCGCCAGATGGAAGACTACCTGGTCGGCCATCCGAAAATTCTGAACATTGCCATCGTCGGCGTGCCCGATCGCCTGCTTGGCGAAAAAAGCTGCGCCTGCGTCGTGCCGCGCGGCAACCAGGCCATTACCCTGCAGGAAATCACCGAATTCCTTGAAGCCCAGGAAGTCGCCAAATACAAGTTCCCCGAATACCTCGTGATCTTGCCCGAGATGCCCACCACACCCTCCGGCAAGATCCAGAAATTCGTTCTGCGTGACAATTTCGTCAAGGGCTTATACTCAGTTGCATCGACTGCCACGAGCCCCTGACCCTTGAAAAACCTGATTCTTGCCATTCTTTTCCTGCTGGGATTGCACGCCCATGCCCAGGCCGAAGAGTCGGTCTATACCTTTGACAATTTCGGTCGCCTGACCTCCTGCCCCGCCAAATTCGAGGGCGCCTGCCCCGGCAAGCAGGAAGTCGCCTGCCCGGTGCAGACACCGCAAACCGGTGTCATTCTGGCCATCGGGCAGTCCAACGCCGCCAATTCCGGCGCGCAGCGCATGGTGACGCAATACCCCGATCGCGTCGTCAACTACTTTGATGGCAAGTGCTTTGTGGCGTCATCGCCGCTATTGGGATCGGGCGGGCCGGAGGGTGAGTTCATCACGCCGCTTGCGGATGATCTGGTGGACAACGGCACGTACAAGTCCGTCATCATTCTGGCTGCAGCCATTCCGCAAACAGACATTTCCCGCTGGAAGGCGGGGGCGGATCTTAACGGGATGATGTTACAGACCATTGCCGGCCTGCAGGGGCGCTATCGGATCACCGATATCGTCTGGCATCAGGGCGAGGGCGACAAGTTCCTGGGCACCAGCAGCCAGGTCTATGTAGAGTCGTTCAACTCCATGCTGCAATCAATCCGTGACGCCGGTGTCAACGCCCCGATCTTTATCGCCGTGGCGTCATTTTGCGGTACGTCCGCCCCCTGGATACCGGATAACCCGGTGACCCAGGCGCAGAAGTCGTTGATTGATGCCAAGCGCAAGATCTATCTGGGTGCCAATACGGATCTGCTTCTGGACGTTAGAGACAGGCGACCACAGGATAACTGCCACTTCAGTGAAAGCGGCCAACGCAAGACTGCGAATGCGTTCGCGGCGGCGATCAAGCGCGCCCATGCGGGACGCTAGCGTACACCGCGTAGTTGCAACGTGTGCGGTTACCATTCGCCGCCGTGCAACTCGCAGCAAAATATCAAGGGGACGGCTGTGTTCAGAATTCTATTGATTGGCCTGATCGCCATGCTGGTCAGCGGCTGCAACACCGTATCCGGCGCCGGCAGGGACATCAGTAACAGTGCCGATTGGGTCAAGGGTAAGGTCAGCGGTGGCTCAAGCCATAAGGCCGCGCCTGCCAACAAACCCGATTCCTCCGCCCCCGCACAGCCTGCAGCGCCTGAGCCAACTGCTCCGTCAACGACACCGGCACCCAGCCAGGTTCGCACCTGAATTCGAGCGGTCTAACGCCCGGTCAGAACCTTCAGAATCTTGCCGGGAAGGTCCCGGTTCGCAATTGCAATCCGTAGCGCCACCGTGGGGCTGATGTCCGCCTGCAGCATCTTGGCGAAATCATCCGGCCTGACCCGCGCCAAACGATGCAACCCCCGGTTCCAGTCCGCATTTGTATAGGCTGATATCTTTTCGTTTAACCACTGCGATGCGTTGAACGATCGACGGTATCGCTTGTTCCACCACCTAGTGTAGTCAGCGGTGACCGCTTCCGGCTTGCCGTTACTTTGCACGCACTCGGCAAGTCGCGTGCCAACGTAGTTACCCACCTCAATGCAGTAGCGTATGCCTTCACCAACGGTTGGCAGCGCCTGGCCAACAGAATCTCCCACCCCGATGATCCGGCCGCGCCCAAACTGCGTGCAAGGTCCCCAGTTGGGGATGACGCCGCCATGCTTGCTCAGGCACTCGCCAGTCTTGACTTCGATGCTTGCCAGGTAGTCAGAGTGGACCAGCCTTTCCAGCGAGATCTTGGGGGATAGCAGGGTATCCGGCCGGGCATGGCCAACGCCCACGCGAACCGTCATTGTGTTGGTTGGGAACACCCATCCATAGCCTGGGTTGGTGTAGCGCCCGCCTACGAGCAATGTGGCGATATCACGCCGTGGGGATAGATCCTCGTATTCGTATTCGGATCCAATCCCGTGGCGATCGTAAATCCCTTTGTCGACATGCGACATCACCGCGCGCCAATAACCTGACGCGTCGATGACCACCTGTGATTTGATCTGATACGAATGATTGCCATCCTCGATGGTCGAGACCACGTAGTCCGTAGTCTCCATATCGATCGCGGCGAATTTCTGATGGCAGCGGATCTCGGCGCCGGCAGCTTCGGCCTTGGCGGCAAGGTAGCGATAGGTACCCGTCACATCCAGCACAACTGCCGTTTCCTTCTCGAAATCAAACAGGCGCTCTTCGTCATCCGTCGCGAAGCGCAGCGTGTTGATCACCTGATAGAGGCTTGAGGGGATGCCCAACGCATCGATGTGCGATTTCCAGCTGCCGCCGCTTGTGCGCACAGGCAGACCGATCTCGGCGTCCTTGTGTACGACGATGGCACCTTTGCCAATCCAGCGCGCGATGGTCAGCCCGGCAGGGCCGCCGCCGACGATAAGAACGCTACAAGACTCCATCGATGGCCTAACGCTTTTCTTTCTTGAGGAAGCTGCGGCCAATCAGTTGCCGGTGGATCTGGTTGGTGCCTTCCCAGATCTGGGTGATCTTGGCGTCGCGCATCAGGCGCTCGACCCGGTAGTCTTTGCAGTAACCGTAGCCACCGTGGAACTGAACAGCATCGGTCGCCATGCGCATCGCCAGATCGCTCGCACGCATCTTGAGAATCGAGGCCTCAATGCCGATGTTCTCGGCATTGGAATCCACCATCTTGGCGACACGCCAGAGCCACGACTCGACAAGCACAAGTTCAGAGGCAAGATCCGCTAGATTGAACTGCAAGCCCTGGAACTCCAGCAAACGCTTACCGGATTGCCGACGCTCGTTCATGTACGCCACCGCGTCTACAAACGCCGCGCGTGCAATGCCTAGCGCGTGCGCCGCCACGCTCGGGCGAGATTTGTTTAGCGAGGCCAGCAGGATCCGCAGGCCGTCACCCGGCTCGCACAGCAGGTTGGCGCGCGGGATGCGGCAATGGTCGAAAGACAGCGATGCCGTACCGGAGCCGCGCGTGCCCATCTTGTCTTCGGTTCCTGTAATCGTGAGGCCGGGCGTGCCCTTCTCCAGGATCAGGCAGGAAATGGAATCCTTGTCCCCGGGGATCTCGGTCCATTTACCAAACACCACGTAGATGTCCGCTACGTCACCGTTGGAAATGAAGATCTTGCCGCCGTTCATGATGATGTCGTCACCATCGGGGCGAAAGGTCGTCTTCATGCCGGTGGCGTCCGATCCCGCAGTCGGCTCGGTGATCACGAGGCTGGCCAGCCCGCCTTCGGCGATGCGGGGAAGCAATCGCCTTTTCTGCTCTTCGTTGCCAAACTCGATCAGCGGCTTGATCGCATGAAAGTTGGTCGCCCAGATGATCCCGGTCGATGCACAGGCTTCGCTGACGATGCGCACACACGCCAGGTAACTCGCGTACGACATGGGCGATCCGCCGTATTCCTCCGGGATGAACATGGCGTTTAGGCCAAGCTCATTGATCTTTCGGATGTTTTCCCAGGGGAATTCACCGGTCTTGTCGTAGTGGGCGGCCATAGGAGCGATCACCTCAGTGGCCAACTTGCTCACCGAATCGATCAGCATGGTTTCGTCCTCCGACCAGTGCTGGTCGGCGTCGAGTCGCTCAAGGATGTTCATTGTCAATAATCCAGTCAAACCTATTGCAGCATGCCGTGCGCGCCGTCGATGTAGATGGTGTCGCCCGTTAGAAAGGGCGAATCCAGCTCAAACAGCTTGGTCACAAGGTTGCCCACATCATCGGCCTGCCCGGGCTTGCCACCCGGGATGCGCTTGGCCAGGTAGGCGGCAAGCGCACCTTCCTGCATCGCCTCGCGGTTGAATTCCGTCAAGATGTAGCCGGGGCCGATGTTGATCACGCGGATGTTCTTGGGTGCCCATTCGACCGCCATGCAGCGTGTCATCGCGCCGACTGCAGCTTTTGTGGCGCAGTAGACCAGGTGTTGCTTGACGCCAAGCTTGTCGTAGAACGACCCGATGTTGACGATGATGCCGCCACTGTTTTTGATCAGGTAGGGGTAGATGGTCTGGCTTGCCGCCAGTACCGAATAGGCGTTGACGTCCATAACTTTGCGCCACTCGTCGCCTGAGATCTCCGTGATCTTGTCGGCGGAGTGGATTCCGGCGTTGTTGACCAGGCCCACCAGGCGGCTACCGGAGCGGGCTTCAATTTCCTTAAAGACTGCTGCCAACTGATCCGGTTGGCTGACGTCGCATTTGGCTTCAAACCAGCGTGCGGCGATTTCGGGCGCTACGCCTTCGATTTGCGGGCGCTCGCCTGATCGCGATAGGCAACCCACGTCATAGCCTGACTTGGCCAGGCGCTGCGCTATCCCCGCACCAATCCCACGGCTTGCGCCCGTGACGATGATGCAACCTTTTGCATTGCTCATTGTTTTGTCCCCCATGGCGCCGGCGGGTTAGGATACTGAGCGCCAGCGACTGCACCCCGGATTCTACGACCTCGGGGCACAGTTTGCTTGTTGTTGCGGATCAGGTCGTGGAGATCCCTTGAAGGCGCCTTGCGCTAGCGATCCCTGAACTGGGCGGGGCGCTTTTCCAGGAAAGCCTTCATGCCCTCCTGGCCGTCGTCGGTCTCGAAGGAGAGGGTGGATAGGTCCCTCTCGATCCTGAGGCCCTCCACCAGGCTTGTTTGCATGCCGCGCGTGACAGCCTGGCGGGCCAGTTCCAGCGCAGGCAGGCCAAACTTGAGGTAGGGCGCGAGGAAAGTCTTACCGATTGCCAGCGGGTCGCCATCGTCCACCTTGCGCGTGACCAGGCCAATGCGCTCGGCCTCGTCGGCTTCAACCGTGCGGCCGGACAAGATGATATCCAGCGCACGGCCTTCGCCCACCAGGCGTGGTAGGCGTTGCGTCCCGCCATAGCCTGGCACCAAGCCGAGCTTGATCTCTGGTAACCCGACCTTGGCCTTCGGGGTTGCAACCCGGAAGGTGCAGGAGAGCGCAAGCTCAAGGCCCCCACCAAACGCATAACCGTGGATCACGGCAACGGTCGGTACCCGCAATTCGGAAATGCGCGTCATGACGCCCTGGCCGAACCTGGTAGCGACGGATTCTTCCATCAGCGATCGGTTGAGCAGTTCGGTAATGTCGGCGCCGGCGCAGAAGGCCTTTTCGCCGGCGCCTGTAAAGATGACGCCGCGCACGTTGCCAGCTTCGATCTCCTGCTCGACCTTGGCGATGGTTTCATCGATCTCTCGCAGGGTGGCGAAACTCAGGGCATTCAGGGCGGCAGGGCGGTTTAGCTGGATGTGTGCGATCTTGTCAGCGATCGTCAGTTGCAAAGCCATGTGATTCTCCGCTCAGTGACCGAACTTGGATGAATCGGGCTTGCGACGTTCGGCAAACGATTTGGCCATCTCGTCGTGCTCTTCGGTATCCAGGTAGCCGCGCAGGAGCAGATCGTGCGCCATGCGGGATAGGCCGCTTACGCCGCCGTGGCGAGCGTTGAAGGCGGCTTTGACAGATGCCAGAGCGAAGGCGCCACGATCGGCGATTTCGAGAGCCCATCTGCGGGTTTCGGCCTGAAGGTCGGCTGCCGGAACGATTCGATTGATCAGACCCCAGTCGAGCGCTTGCTGGGGCGAGATCTTGGGGTTCGAGTACCAGATTTCCTTGGCGCGTTTCTTGCCGACGAGGTCCTCCAGATACCAGGTGCCGTAGCCTGCGTCAAAGCTGCCGACCATGGGGCCGACCTGGCGGAACATGGCGGTGTCGGCTGCGATGGTGACGTCGCAGACCATTTGGAGGACGTTGCCGCCACCAACCGCCATGCCGTTGACTGAGGCAACCCCCTATGTCAGGATAGTTGTCCTCTGAACCCGATTTAAAATCGGGTCAATGAAGTGGGGGGCAAGGAAGTGGATAACGTGAAATACCCAAGAGAGTTAAAAGAGAAAGTCTTGATGCGCATGATG
>JADZBO010000148.1 GCA_020851995.1 Burkholderiaceae bacterium | reverse complement strand
TGTTGGCAAGTCGGATCTCGCCCGCAAGGTCTGGGACATGCAAGCCGATGTCAAACCCATCTTCGACTTGAGCGGTGCGGCTGTGGCAACCGGGTTTGCGGTCAACCCGTTGTTGGGTGTTGGCGCCCTGGTCACCCAGTTCCTGCTGCGCACGCCGATCGAGCGCGTGATGACCTCGCGCTATTCCGTCACGGGCCCTTGGGATGATCCGAAAGTCGACCCACTGGATTCCAGCCCGGTCAATCAGTCGGAACAAAATAACCCAAGCGAATATCCGAGCAATCAGAAACCGAGCGTTCCAGCCCCGGTTTCCGGCTCTTCGAGCGGCGCGAACGCCCCGGCAGCGCCTGCGGTCACGCCTGGTGCATCTGCACCTAAGCCGGCGTCGCCATCGCTCACCCCGGGCTCGAAATCCGGGACTGCGCCCAGCACAGGGCCAGATGCATCCGGGGCGGCCGCGACACCGACCGCGCCTCAAACACTGGTCCAACAACTCGGCGGCTAGCGCAGTGTTCAACGCCGCGATGGCCCAAAAGGCACGGTTTTAAGTACCTGATCGCGTAGAACACTGCACTGATACGTACCTGATCGCGTAGAACACTGCACTGATACGTACCTGGCAGGAGCAACGGCTGGATTTCCCGGACGGCAGATTCCTTTGGCCGAGGTGCCTGAGGTAGATCGCTTTGCTAAAAAAACGCCCCGGTCTTGTGGCCGGGGCGCTGTCGTGATGCGTGCGGTACGCGTCGTGTGCGGTGCGCGTAGCGCGTCCGAACCGAGTCATTACTTTTTCATCATATCGAAGAATTCGGCGTTATTTTTGGTTGCACGCATCTTGTCGAGGATGAACTCCATCGATTCGACTTCGTCCATGTCATGGATAAACTTGCGGAGCACCCACACCTTCTGCAAGAGTTCCGGGCGGATCAACAGCTCTTCGCGGCGTGTGCCGGACTTGTTCAGGTTGATTGCCGGGTAGACGCGCTTTTCCGCCAGGCGACGCTCGAGGTGGATTTCCGAGTTGCCGGTGCCCTTGAATTCTTCGTAGATCACCTCGTCCATTCGGCTACCGGTCTCAATCAACGCGGTGCCGATGATTGTCAGCGATCCGCCTTCTTCGAGGTTACGGGCTGCACCGAAAAAGCGCTTTGGACGCTGCAGTGCATTGGCATCGACCCCGCCGGTCAGCACTTTACCCGAGGCGGGGACAACGGTGTTGTATGCACGTGCCAGACGCGTAATCGAGTCGAGCAGGATGACCACATCTTTTTTCATTTCGACCAGACGCTTGGCGCGCTCGATCACCATTTCGGCGACCTGAACGTGGCGGGTGGCCGGCTCGTCAAACGTGGAAGCAACCACTTCGCCACGCACGGTGCGCTGCATTTCCGTCACTTCTTCGGGGCGCTCGTCGACGAGCATCACGATCATCACCGCATCCGGGAAGTTGGTGGTGATCGCATGCGCAATGTGCTGCATCATCACTGTTTTGCCCGATTTCGGGCTTGCAACGATCAGGCCGCGCTGGCCCTTGCCGATTGGCGCAAAAATATCCAGGATCCGGCCTGTGAGGTTTTCCTCGCTTTTGATGTCGCGCTCAAGCGGCATGACCTTGTCCGGGTGCAGCGGCGTGAGGTTTTCGAACATGATCCGGTGCTTGATCGCTTCGGGCGCGTAGCCGTTGACCTTGTCGACCTTGACCAGTGCAAAGTAGCGCTCGCCATCCTTGGGTGTGCGCACTTCGCCTTCGATCGAATCGCCCGTGTGCAGGTTGAAGCGCCGGATCTGCGATGGCGAGATGTAAATATCGTCGGTGCTCGCCAGGTAACTGGTGTCGGGCGAACGCAGAAAGCCGAAGCCATCGGGAAGCACTTCAAGCACGCCATCACCGAAAATCTGTTCGCCCTGTTTGGCGCGACGTTTCATGATGGCGAACATGAGTTCCTGTTTGCGCAGGCGGTTCGCGTTTTCAATTTCGAGGCCTGCGGCCATCTCGAGCAGCTGCGAGACGTGCAGTGCCTTTAGTTCGTTAAGGTGCATTGATATCGGAGAGAAGAGTTGACTTCGGAAGAGAAAGCCTGGCTTTGGGGGAAGAAGAGCAATAAGGGGTAGAAATGGCGGGCCTCGATCGGGCCCGCGCGTGGAAACCGATCAGAGTGCAGAATCGAGGAACGCGGTGAGCTGCGACTTGGACATCGCGCCGACTTTGGTCTGGGCGACCTGACCGTCCTTGAACAACATCAGGGTCGGAATTCCGCGGATATTGAATTTTGCAGCGGTCTCGGGGTTTTCGTCAACATTGAGCTTTGCGATCGTGACCTTGTCGCCGTATTCCTTGGCGAGTTCCTCGAGGATCGGAGCAATCATCTTGCAGGGGCCGCACCAGGCAGCCCAGTAGTCGACCAGCACAGGCTTGGATGACTTCAGAACGTCCGCCTCAAAAGCGGCATCGCTCACATTTTTGATGTTTTCACTCATGGTGTTCTTGTGGTCTCGAGAATTAGGAGAAAGTGGCTGCCGGATCCGGGGCCAAGGTCTGGTCGTGCGATCCCGGCTTAAGGCGGGCTGCCGGAGACGCTGTCTCCTGCTGGATTTAATTACAGCATAACATCGTTCAGCAGGATTGTATTCCCTCGCGCAAGATGTGCTCATCTTGTGAGCAATCTACCTCGCACCGTGTCATTACGGGCATTTTCCGTAAAATGACGCGTCTTTTCCACAGCAGTTGGGGATAACTTGAGTCACAAGTCCTATAACGAAGCATCGATCCGGGTCCTTAAGGGGCTCGAGCCGGTGCGGCAGCGCCCTGGCATGTACACGCGGACCGAAAGCCCCCTGCATATCGTGCAGGAGGTCATCGACAACGCGGCTGACGAAGCGCTTGCCGGATTCAGCAAGCAGATTCAGGTCACCCTGCATGCGGATTCCAGCATCACAGTCGAGGACGACGGGCGCGGAATCCCGGTCGGCCTGCATCCCGAAGAAGGCGCACCGGTGGCGGAACTCGTCTTCACGCGGTTGCATGCCGGAGGCAAATTCGACAAGAAGGGCGCCGGTGCCTATGCCTTTTCGGGTGGCTTGCACGGCGTGGGCGTGTCGGTCACCAACGCGCTCTCGCGCCGCCTGGAGCTGATCATCTGGCGCGACGGCGCAGCGCACCGAATGGCGTTTGCCGACGGTGACGTCGTCGAGCCGATCGCTCTGGCGCCGGAACTTGCGCGGCGCAAGTCCGGTACCCGGGTGCGAGTCTGGCCCGACAACACTTTTTTCGATAGCCCGGTCATCCCTGTTGCGGAATTGACACACCTGCTGCGCAGCAAGGCGGTGCTGTTGGCCGGCGTCAAGGTCAGTCTGACCATCGAAAAGACTGGCATCACTCAGGTTTGGCAGTACCAGAACGGCCTCGCCGGCTATCTGTCCGAGGCCCTGGCGGGTGTTGAACTGCGCATTCCGCTCTTCGATGGCGAGCAGTTTGCCGGCGCTGACAGCGACGCCTTCGCCGAAGGCGAAGGCGCACAGTGGGTGGTCTGCTGGGCTGACGAGGGTGCTGTTTTCCGTGAGTCCTATGTCAACCTGATCCCGACTCCGGCGGGTGGCACCCATGAATCGGGTTTGCGCGAAGGGCTCTTTGGCGCGGTCAAGGGGTTTGCCGAGATGCATGGTCTGCTGCCCAAGGGCGTCAAGTTGCTGCCCGAGGACGTCTTTGCCCGCGCCAGCTTCGTCCTGTCAGCCAAAGTCCTCGATCCACAGTTCCAGGGGCAAATCAAAGAGCGACTCAATAGCCGAGACGCGGTGCGGTTGGTCGGTGGATTCGTCAAATCGGCTCTCGAACTCTGGCTCAACAGCCATGTCGAGTACGGCAAGAAGCTTGCCGAACTTGCGATCCGCCAGGCTCAGGCGCGGGCGAAATCAGCCCAGAAGGTCGAAAAGCGTAAGAGTTCAGGCGTGGCGGTGCTGCCCGGCAAGCTCACCGATTGTGAATCGAGCGACACGGCGCGCACAGAAGTATTCCTGGTCGAAGGCGATTCGGCTGGCGGTTCCGCCAAGATGGGGCGCGACAAAGAGTTCCAGGCGATCCTGCCGTTGCGCGGCAAGGTACTCAACTCGTGGGAAGTCGATCGTGACCGCCTCTTTGCCAACAACGAGATCCACGACATTTCCGTGGCGATCGGTGTTGATCCGCATGGCCCGGGGGATTCGCCGGACCTCAGCGGGCTGCGCTATGGCCGGATTTGCATCCTTTCGGATGCCGATGTGGATGGCTCACACATTCAGGTTCTCCTGTTGACCCTGTTCTACAAGCATTTTCCGCGGCTTGTTGAGCTTGGTCACGTCCATGTCGCTCGCCCGCCACTCTTTCGGGTCGACGTTCCTGCGCAGGGCAAGCGTCCCGCGCGCAAGATCTATTGCCTCGACGCCGGTGAGCTCGACGCCTTGCAGGACAAGCTGCGCAAGGAAGGCGTGCGCGAAGGTGCCTGGAGCATCAGCCGGTTCAAGGGCCTGGGCGAGATGAGCCCCGAGCAACTCTGGGAAACCACCATGAATCCCGACACCCGCCGTCTGTTGCCCGTGGGCTACGGCGACACGGATGCACCGGCCACGACCCGCATGTTCGACATGCTGATGGGCAAAGGGGAATCCGCACAGCGCCGCAGCTGGCTCGAAGAGAAAGGCAACCTTGCTGACATCGACGTCTAGAGCCCTTTTCGACGCGATCCGGCACCGCATTCAATGAATGGATTTTCATGACTGACAGTACACAGCCCGGCCTGTTTGACCCGGCAGAATCACCCGAACAACTCACGCTTGCGCGTTACGCCGAGCAGGCCTATCTCGATTATGCCGTTTCCGTGGTGCGCGGCCGCGCCCTTCCTGATGTCGGTGATGGTCAAAAGCCGGTCCAGCGTCGCATCCTTTATGCCATGCAGGCGATGGGGCTCGCCTCCGGAGCCAAGCCAGTCAAGTCCGCCCGTGTGGTGGGCGATGTGCTGGGCAAGTACCATCCGCATGGTGATCAGGCGGCATATGACGCGCTGGTCCGCATGGCGCAGAGCTTCTCGTTGCGCTATCCGCTGATCGACGGACAAGGCAACTTCGGGTCGCGCGATGGCGACAACGCCGCTGCAATGCGTTACACCGAAGCGCGTCTGACCCCGTTTGCGCGCTTGCTGCTCGACGAACTTGACGAGGGCACAGTCGATTTTGTACCGAATTACGACGGCAGCCACGAAGAGCCCGCCATGTTGCCGGCACGCCTGCCCGTCGTTCTGCTCAACGGTGCTTCGGGCATTGCGGTCGGCATGGCGACAGAGGTCCCGGCCCACAATCTGCGCGAGATTGCACAGGCGTGCGTTGCACTGATACGCCAGCCCAATCTTGCCGATGAAGCGCTAGCCGCCATGGTGCCGGGGCCGGATTTCGCTGGCGGCGGCCAGATCATCAGTGATCCTTCCGAGATCGCCCAGATTTATCGCAGCGGACGGGGCACCATCAAGGCGCGCGCGCGCTGGCAATTCGAGGAGATGGCGCGCGGTCAGTGGCAACTGGTTGTTACCGAGCTGCCGCCTGGCACGTCTGGCCAACGCGTGCTGGAGGAAATCGAAGACATTACCAATCCCAAGGTCAAGGCCGGCAAGAAATCCCTGACCCCGGACCAGCAACAGGTCAAATCACAAATGCTCGCGCTGCTCGATGCGGTGCGGGACGAGTCGGGCAAGGATGCCGCGGTTCGGCTGGTGTTCGAACCCAAGACCTCGCGCATCGATCGCGATGAGTTCGTCAACACGCTGCTGGCCCAGACCAGCATGGAAACCAGCGTGCCGATCAACCTGGTGTGCATCGGCACGGATGGCCGCCCACGTCAGAAAAGCCTGCGCGACATCCTGACTGAGTGGGTTGGCTTTCGCGCCGATACCGTGCTGCGCCGCACGCGTTACCGGCTGGATAAAGTCAACGACCGCATCCATGTGCTTGAAGGGCGGATGGTGGTTTACCTCAACGTCGACGAGGTCATCCAAACGATCCGGGAATCCGACGAACCACGCCCGGCGCTCATGTCGCGGTTCAAGCTCACCGAGCGCCAGGCGGATGACATCCTCGACATGCGTCTGCGCCAATTGGCGCGCCTGGAGGGCTTTCGCATCGAGCAGGAGCTTGGCGAGCGCAAGGCAGACCGGGAGAAACTTCAGGAACTCGT
>JADZBO010000147.1 GCA_020851995.1 Burkholderiaceae bacterium | reverse complement strand
GGTCGCCAAGCACGAGTTCCGCCACAAATCGATACTCATCACGCTGATCGATCTGCCGTTTTCGGTTTCCCCGGTGGTGGCTGGCCTGGTCTACGTCCTGGTGTTTGGTGCGAATGGCTGGTTTGGCGGCTGGCTGATTGCAAACGACATCAAAATCATCTTTGCCGTTCCTGGCATGGTGCTGGCCACGCTGTTCGTCACCCTGCCCTTCATCGCGCGCGAGCTGATCCCGCTGATGCAGGCCCAGGGCACCGACGAGGAGCAGGCCGCGGTCGTGCTCGGCGCGAACGGCTGGCAAATATTCCGGCGCGTGACCTTGCCCAACATCAAATGGGGTCTGATCTACGGCGTCATCCTCTGCAACGCCCGCGCCATGGGTGAATTTGGCGCAGTCGCCGTCGTGTCCGGCCACATTCGCGGACAAACCAACACCATCCCGCTGCAGGTCGAGATTCTTTACAACGAATACCAGTCGGTTGCCGCCTTCGCGCTGGCTTCCCTGCTGGCTCTGCTGGCCCTGCTGACTCTGGCGATCAAGTCGCTGGTTGAATGGCAGCAGGCGCGCGCCGCCATTTCCGAGGCCTCGTCATGAGCATTGAAGTCAGGAACGTCACCAAACACTTTGGCGCCATCCAGGTGCTCGACAACGTCAATCTGCGCATCGACGGGGGCGAACTCGTCGCACTGCTCGGCCCCTCGGGCTGCGGCAAGACGACACTGCTCAGGATCATCGCCGGCCTCGAAACGGCGGACAGCGGCAGCATCTTCCTTGACGGCGATGACGCCACCCACACCGGTGCGCGCGAGCGGCTAGTCGGCTTCGTCTTCCAGCACTATGCGTTGTTTCGCCACATGAACGTCTTCGAGAACGTTGCCTTCGGCCTGCGCGTCAAGCCGCGCAACGAAAGACCGTCGGAAGACCAGATCCGCGCAAAAGTCCACGAACTGCTGGATATGGTGCAGCTCAGATCGCTCAAGGATCGCTTCCCCGCGCAACTCTCGGGCGGCCAGCGACAGCGAATCGCGCTTGCCCGGGCACTGGCCATTGAACCCCGCGTGCTGCTCCTCGACGAGCCCTTCGGCGCACTCGACGCCAAAGTGCGCAAGGAGTTGCGCAAATGGTTGCGCAAGCTCCACGACGAGTTGCACGTGACCTCGGTCTTCGTCACGCACGATCAGGAAGAAGCGCTGGAGGTTTCCGACACGGTCGTGCTCATGAACCACGGGCGACTCGAGCAGATCGGTTCGCCCGAAGAGGTCTATGACCATCCGGCCACGCCCTTCGCCTACGGATTCCTCGGCAACGTCAACTGCCTGCACGGCGTGGTGCGCGGCGGCAAATTCTGCATCGGCGATATCGTGTTCGAACACCCCGTGCACTCCGTCGCAGCGGACAATACACCGGTCATTGGCTTCGCCCGTCCATCCGATCTGGATATCGTTTCGTCGCGCAATGCTGAACCCGGGATACCGGCAGTGGTGGACCGAATTCTGTCGTTTGGGCCAACATCCAGGATCGAACTGACGTCCTCCGAGGTGCTCGATGATTCAGCGCGCCCTGTTGAATTCGAAGTGCAGTGGCCGCGTCACCGACTCGCCGATTCGGGCCTTGTGGAAGGTTCGAAGGTCAAGCTCGTACCGACCGAACTCCGGGTGTTTGCACAAACCGAGTGAGTGTTCAACTGACATCCGGCACGTCGCCGATCCAGGCAACACGCAGAAGATTCGTCGATCCAGACACGCCAAACGGCGTGCCAGCGACGATCAGCAATGCCTGCCCCGGCGTGCCAAAGCTGTTCTTGTGTGCCGCTGCGGTGGAATTTTCCACCAACTGCTCGATGTTCTCGACATCGGGCGCCTGAATCGCGTGCACCCCCCACACCAGTGATAAGCGACGTGCCGTCGCCCGCACCGGCGTCAGGGCCAGGATGGGCGCACGCGGACGTTCGTGGGCCACGCGCAGCGCCGTCGCTCCGGACGACGTATAGGCCACCGTCGCCGCGACGGGCAATGTTTCCGCCACCGTGCGAATCGCCGCCGAGATCGCGTCGCGCGCATCGTTGTAGCGCCGGGAATGCACCGCATCCATGGTTTCACGCTGCAGGGGATCACGCTCCGTGGCCTGGAGAATGCGATCCATCATCGTCACGGCCTCAACCGGGTAATTCCCCGAAGCCGACTCCGCCGACAGCATCACCGCATCGACACCGTCGTAGGCCGCCGTGGCCACATCGCTGACTTCTGCACGCGTGGGCACAGGTGACGAGATCATCGACTCGAGCATCTGGGTCGCCACGATCACCGGCTTGCCGGCCTCCCGACTGGTTCGCACGATGCGCTTTTGCAAGACCGGGACTTCTTCCGGCGGAAGCTCGACCCCCAGATCCCCGCGCGCCACCATAACCCCATCCGCGGCGGCAATAATGGCTTCGAGTGACTCGATCGCCGAGGGCTTTTCGAGCTTTGCCATGACCCAGGCACGTCCACCCACCAATTGCTTGAGCTCGGCGATGTCCTCCGGACGCTGCACAAACGACAGCGCGATCCAGTCGATTCCAAGGGAAAGCCCGAACGCCAGATCCTCCCGGTCCTTTTGCGTGAGCGGCGAAAGCGGCAGGATCGCACCCGGTACGTTCACGCCCTTGCGATCAGCGATGACACCGGCGTTCAGCGCCTGCACCTCGGCAAAATCCTTGCCGCAGGCAATCACACGCAGTCGCACCTTACCGTCGTCGATCAGCAGATCATGGCCCGGTTCGAGCGCGGCGAAAATCTCGGGGTGCAGCAACGGCACGCGACCGTGCTCGCCGACGGCTGGATCGAGATCCAACCTAAGCCGCTGACCAATGGCCAGATCCATCCTGCCCCCGGCAATCCTGCCCAGACGAAGCTTCGGCCCCTGCAAATCCATCAGAATGCCGACAGGACGCCCCACATCGGCCTCAATCTGCCGGATGGCGTCGTAGCGCGCGCGGTGATCCTCGTGGGTTCCGTGGCTGAAATTCAGCCGGAACACATCGACGCCCGCATCGAACAGCCGACGAATCGTGGCCGGATCGCTGCTGGCGGGCCCCAGCGTCGCGACGATTTTAGCGCTGCGGGAGCGGTGCGAAATTGCATCGAGCTTCATTGGCTGACTCTCTTGCCTGCCTTACCGCACAGGCGTTTCAGTTACACGGCGGGCAATGCCGTCGCAGGACAAGCTGCGTCGGGCGCGCCTTGGCTCACCGGCGTCGACAACCAGACGCCGCCTTCGGGGCAGTCTATCACCGGACGCGCGGATCAGCCTCAAGACGTGACGTTGCCGGGAGGTTCCGACTAATTTCCTGTTATTACGCGACCGGATGCATGGATTTTGTTCCCGACTTCAGGCTGCTCGGATTAAACTCGCTGCAGAATTCGTATGGAGAACACGTATGTCCTCGCCTACCGTCGCCGAACCGTCCGTCAGCTCACTTCGTATCAATGGTCAGCGCCTCTGGGATTCGCTGATGCGCCTGGCCGCGATCGGTGCAACCCCAAAGGGCGGTGTCTGCCGTCTCGCCCTGACAGACCTCGACCGGCAGGGTCGCGATTTCTTTGTGAGCGAGGCGCGCGCCGCCGGTTGCTCGATCCGCACTGACGCCGTCGGCAATCTGTTTGCCCGCCGCGCCGGGCTCGACGACTCGCTTCCCGCGAGTGCCACGGGCAGCCATATCGACACACAACCCACCGGCGGTAAGTTCGACGGCAATTACGGCGTCCTCGCCGGCCTCGAAGTCGTGCGTGCGCTCAACGATGCGGGTGTGCGTACATTGGCGCCTGTTGAAGTCGTCGTCTGGACCAACGAGGAAGGTTCCCGCTTTGTGCCAGTGATGATGGGGTCAGGCGCCTTCATCGGCGAATTCGCCACCGATTTCATCCTCGGCCAAAGGGACCGCGACGGTATTTCCGTCGGTGAAGCCCTGCGTAGCATCGGCTATGCCGGCAACGACGTCGTCAGCCCGAAGTCCATCGGCGCGTATTTCGAGGCCCACATCGAACAAGGCCCGGTACTCGAGGCCAACGACACCACGATTGGCGTGGTCACGGGCGCCCTTGGTCAACGCTGGTTCGATGTCGTCATCACCGGCGCCGAGGCACACGCCGGCCCGACACCGATGGAATTACGCAAGGACGCGTTGCTCAGCGCGTCGGCGCTGATACAGGCCGTCAACCAGATCGCGCTCGACCACGCACCGCACGCACGCGGCACCGTCGGCATGCTCGATGTCTATCCGAATTCGCGCAACGTCATTCCGGGTACCGTGAAACTGTCGGTCGATTTTCGTGCGGGTGACGACGCCACGCTTTCCTCGATGGATGCCGCATTGCGTGCCACGGCCGCGCGCATTGCCGCACAATACAACGTGGAGGTCGCTGTCACGCAGGTGGTTTACTTTGCCCCGCAGGCCTTCGCCGAACCCCTGGTTCAGTCCGTGCGCGCAGGCGCCCGCACACTGGGTCTATCGGAAATGAACGTGGTCAGCGGCGCCGGCCACGACGCCGTCTACCTGGCCC
>JADZBO010000146.1 GCA_020851995.1 Burkholderiaceae bacterium | reverse complement strand
CGCTGATCACGACTTTCTCGATGGTGCTGGTTGGCAATCCGGACAGCCGTCCCGCGACGATGGCCGATTTTGTCACCATGGCGCGTGCGAATCCCGGCAAGCTCAACTACGGTTCCGCTGGCAATGCCTCCACATCGCATCTGGCGATGGAGTTGCTCAAGGATCAACTCGGCATCGATGTCATGCATGTGCCCTACAAGGGGGAGTCGGCGGCGTTCAGCGAAGTCATGGGTGGCCGGTTGTCCGTGATGTTCACCACCCTGGGCGGCGGCAAGCAACTGATTGAGTCGGGCAAACTGCGTCCGCTCGCAATCGCTTCCAGCAAGCGCAGCCCGTTGATTCCGGAGGTGCCGACGATCGCTGAAACCGCGTCGCCGGGATTCGAGGTGCTGGGGTGGTACGCGATACTCGCGCCAACCGGTGTGCCCACGCCCATTGCCGACCTGCTGAGCAAGGAACTGATGGCAATCGCCAGGGAGCCGGAAACCATTGCCTGGATGACCTCGCGCGGAATGGATGCCGTCGGCAGCTCTCAGGCCGAACTTGCCAGCGTGATCAAGTCGGAGACGGAACGCTGGGGGGCGGTCGTGAAGAAAACCGGGATTAAGCCAGATTGATTCAAGAAAAAACGTGCATGTTGCCCAGGGCGCACCGCACGCGTGTGACCACCCGGGCCAAACTCGGTGATTGGAAAGTGCAGAAGTGCCAGGATGCGCTTACGGCCGCCGGCGAGGCACTGATTGCCGCATGAAGTGCCGTAACGCACCTTGACTAAGACTTTGGGAGATTATCCATGAGCCTGCGCGCAACGCTGCGAGTCAACCCGGGGTCGAAATTTCGCTTCAAGAACTTCGATCCCGGCTTTCATGGCCATCACGAATCCGAGCAGGCGGCGAAGGCCGAACTGCAGCACAACCTGGCGCGCATCAGCGATCTGCAGCGCAAGCTCTACGGGTCGCGGACCCGCTCTTTGCTGATTGTCCTGCAAGGCATCGATGGCGCTGGCAAGGATGGAACTTGCTGGCACGTGATCAGTGCCATGGATCCGCAAGGGGTCAGCGTCCACGGGTTCAAGCAGCCCACGCCGGAGGAGGCGGAACACGATTTTCTCTGGCGCGTGCACCCGCACGCCCCGGGTCGCGGCCAGGTGTCGATTTTCAATCGCTCGCATTACGAGGATGTGATGGTGGTGCGGGTGCACAAGCTGGTACCCAAGTCCACCTGGCAACAACGCTTCGACTTCATCAACGATTGGGAGCGTCTGCTCACACAGCAAAACGACACGGTGGTGCTCAAGTTCTTTCTGGCGATTTCGAAAGATGAGCAGCTCGCCCGGTTTAAGGCGCGGCTCGATGATCCGGCACGGCAATGGAAAATCAGCGCCAGCGATTACACCGAACGCGACCGATGGGACGATTACACAGTGGCCTACGAGGATGCACTCAACCGCTGCTCGACCAAAGAGTCGCCCTGGTACGTGATCCCCGCGAACGAAAAGTGGTTTCGCAATCTGGCCGTTTCGCAGATCATCGCCGACACGCTGGAGGATATGCACCTGGGGCTGCCCGCACCTACGGTCGACCTGACCGAAATCCGCCGGCGTTATCACGCTGAGGCAAAGGCAGAAGCAGCAGAAGACAAGCGCGACAAGAAGATCGACAAGAAGAGCGACAAGAAGATCGACAAGAAGATCGACAAGAAGAGCGACAAGAAGAGCCAGAAGAGGAGCGGCACTCCGGCAGGGTAGTCGCAGATATCCACTGTGTCCGCCAAGGCGAAGTCAAAGAAACAGAAGTCGTCGCCTGGGACCGCGTTGGCAGCAGCTGCACCGCAAGGTGCTGCCAGGTGACCATACCGCAGGTTGCGCTGCCGCCGGCGTTCATACTTAGTCTCACCCGATGCGCGGGAATCTCTGGGGTTCAGCCTGGAAAGGAAGTCAACTTCACCACCCCGCGCGAGGGCAGTCAGGCTTAAAATTGATGCCTCGACGCTGAACTGACCAGCCACGGAGTGCTGAACCCATGAACACTGCAAAATCCGTTCGCCTAGTGGCGCTGTTGCTTGGCGCAAGCGCCGCTGCGCTGCTTGCCGGCTGCAATCCGAAAGATGATCCGATTGCCGCAGCCGAGAAGAAGGATGCGGACAAGGCGACCGCAGTCGCCGCAGCTCCGGCCCCTGGGCCTGCGGTGCCAGGCATCGAGCAGGTCAGGGCCATCGCCGAGGAGGCGTTTATCTACGGTTTGCCGATCGTGATGAACTACGCGGTGATGCAGGAATTCAGCGTTGACAAGAACTCCGGACAATACAAGGCGCCGCTCAATACGCTCAGCAATGAGGCCCGTGTTTTTACCTACAAAGACACCGCGGTCGTCACGCCCAACAGCGATACGCCGTATTCGATGCTCTGGATGGATCTGCGCGCAGAGCCCATGGTGATCTCGGTTCCGGCGGTAGCGAAAAAGCGCTACTACTCGATCCAGCTCACCGACGGCAATACCTACAACTACGGGTATATCGGCAGCCGCGCGACGG
>JADZBO010000145.1 GCA_020851995.1 Burkholderiaceae bacterium | reverse complement strand
TTGTCTTTCCTAGAAAGATAATATCAGCCACATGAGGATGCTGCTGGAAGACATCATCGCCGATTTTCGCGATCGCCCGCTGCCGTCGCTGACACCGCGCGAGGCGCGCTTGCCCGCGCTCAAAGGCAAGATCGACACGGTCATCGGCATGCGCCGCAGCGGCAAGACCTGGTTTCTCTACCAACGCATGCAGGCCTTGCTGGATCAGGGCATCGCCAAGGATCGCCTGCTCTACATCAACTTTGATGATGAGCGCCTGCTCCCCATGCGGCGGGACGAGCTGAGCGCGATTCCCGAGGTGTACTACCGCCTTTATCCGCACAACCGCTCGCAGACTTGCTACTTTTTTTGCGACGAGATCCAGAATGTGGACGGCTGGGAGTCCTTCCTGTGCCGCCTGCTCGATAGCGAGGACATGCAACTCGCCGTCACCGGCTCCTCCGCGCGGCTACTCAGCCGCGAGATTGCCACGAGTTTGCGTGGGCGAGCGCTGGCGACGGAGATCTTTCCCTTCAGTTTTCGCGAGGCGCTGCGGTTTCAGGGCGTCGCGCTGACCGATCAGCCGCCTGGGGGGCAACAGCGCGCACTCCTCGCCAATCGCCTGCGCGACTACCTACTGCAAGGTGGTTTTCCCGAAGTTCAAGGCATCGAGGCGCCATACCGGCATGCCATCTTGCAGGAATATGTGGATGTCGTGATCCTGCGCGACGTGGTCGAGCGCCACGGTGTCGCGAACATCACGGCGCTGCGCTACCTCATCCGCCACCTGCTCGGCGCCCCGGCGACGCTGTTCAGCATCAACCGCTTTCACAACGATTTGAAATCCCAAGGTATCGCCTGCGGCAAGAACAGCCTTCACGAATACCTCGCTTACCTGATCGACGCCTTCCTCATCGATCTGGTGCCGATCCACTCGCGCTCGCTGCGGCAGCAACAGGTCAATCCACGCAAGGCCTACGTCATCGACACCGGACTCGCACTCGCCTTTTGCCACCAGGCGCAAATCGACCGCGGACGGCTGCTGGAGAATCTGGTCTTCAACGCCCTGCGCAGGCAAGGCCAGACCATCACCTATTTTCGCGGCGCGGAGGGCTATGAGGTGGACTTCCATGCCATCGCCGGTGACGGCACGGTGCAACTGATTCAGGTCTGTGAAAGCCTGCGCGACCCGCGGACTCGCGCCCGCGAACTACACGCGCTGACAGCGGCGCTGCGCGAGTGCGGCTTACCCCGAGGCTGCATCGTGACACTCGACGACAGCGAACAGATTCAGCAGGACGGGTTGACCATCGATGTCGTACCGGCGTGGCGCTGGCTTGTGGCGCAATAAGATGGGATGAGTAGAGGATGGCTTTACAGCCGATCCCCGCACCGATTCAGAAAACTGAGCCGGAATGTCGAAGTGCCGAAGTTCGTCTGGGAATCTGGAGGAATCTGTCATGTCAACGCGCGGATGGTACGAATACTACGTGATGGACCCGACGACGAATCGCCGGACGTTGGCGATGCAGTTCTATAAATGGGGCGATGCCGTCCCCGAGCATGCGCTGGAGGAATGGCGGATGCTCAGCGACCAGATTGAAAACGCCGACGGTTTGCTGCCCGTGGTGTGGTTGGACGATCTGCTGCGTCAACAACTCGGCGAGCTGTATACGCGACTTCCGACGCACTTCTCCGTGGCGGCTTTTCTGTTTCTCATCCAGCGTGCCGAAGAAGAGCACAGTCCGTTCCGCAACTGGGACTTCCGTGATCTCCCCAAGGAAGAGCGTCCGGACTATCGCCTCGGCTTCGCGACCGGCAAGGCCATGGCTCTGGCCGGTTTCCAACCCCAGGCGCATCCCGAACCGCTTCTCGACAGGGTACTTACCTTTATCGGCGCCGGTCACTTTGTTCGCCCCTGGCGCGATTATGGTCTGACCTGGTCGGTGTTGAAGTGGCTGCAGTATCTGACCCAGGTGACCTTAAGAGAGGAGATGGGCTCGATTGCCGGGGATCTACGGGCGCCGGTCTGGGATATCGCTTACCGCTACCGGTTCTTCATCTGGATCGATTCGACGACACCCTTCAAAATCACCCGCCTCGCGGTCGAGCTCTGTAATCGGCACGGCGGTGATCTGCTCGACGAACTGGAAGTCCACCCGGATAAGGCCGCCATAATGGTCGAATATGATCGGGAGCAAGCCGATCGGCTGCTGGATCTGATGGCAGAAAACCATGTCGATCGTTTCTCTTTAAGGGAAGCGGCCGAGACATTCCAATCCGACGAGGATGCCTTCTGGGGGCCAGACTGCCATGAGCGTCCATCGTTACCGCCGGCAATTGCAGGCAAGCGCTAAGGTCGTACATAGCCAATCCCCTTGCAGAATCGGACACGCTTGGTTGCGTCATGTGGCACCATCCTATTCCGCCAAGCCGCATTAACCCGTCAGCGACTGAACAACCGGGCAAGCGTTCATGACCTCTGAATCCCTAATCGACATTCGCTGGCAGCAACGCTTCGCCAATTACCGCCGCGCCTTCCGGCAACTGCAGGATGCCGCGAGCCTTGCCGCGGAACGATCCTTGACCCCACTCGAGCAACAAGGGTTCATCAAGGCCTTTGAATTCACCCATGAGCTCGCCTGGAATGTCATGAAGGATTACTTCGAGTACCAGGGCAACACCGCGATCACCGGCTCGCGCGATGCCATTCGGGAAGCCTTCCGGCGCGGTCTGGTCACCGACGGCGAGACCTGGATGGAGACCATCGCGAGCCGAAATCGCTCCTCGCACACCTACGACGAGAACACCGCGCGGCAACTGATCGAGACCATCAGCAGACGCTACCTGACCATATTCGACGACTTTGAGACGCGCATGCAGGGTCTGGCCGATGATGCCGTTGGCTGACATCACCCCGGCAACCTGCGGACTGTCGCCAGCGGTGATCGATCGGATTCGTACCGCGCTTGGCGCCTGCCCCGCGGTCGAACGGGCCCTGCTTTATGGCTCCCGAGCCAAAGGAATTTATCGTAATGGCTCGGGTATCGATCTTGCCCTAGAGGGAGGCCACCTCGACGACACCCAACTGTCCGCACTGGAAAACCAACTCGACGACCTGCTGCTGCCCTATCACATCGATCTTTCCCGCCATGAAGGTATCCAGAATGAAGCGCTTCTGGAGCATATTCGGCGTGTGGGTCGGGTATTTTACCAACGATGATCTCCTCCGGCGGGTGGGGCAAGGCCCGCTGCCGGACCAATCCCCTGCTCCCCATCGGCGTGGCGGACAAGACGCGCTTCGTCGGGATCACGGCATCGCAGGCGTCGATCAAGGGTTGAGCAACCATAGGAGCACGGGCTATGCGGTTAACGGCAACGCAAAGACAGGTGATCCGGGAGGCCGGGCTGCGCCACTTCGGCATTGAGCCCCTGCTCTTTGGCTCGCGGTTGAACGACTCGCAACGCGGCGGCGACATTGATTTGTATATCCCCGGAGACTGGCCGGCCGAGGAGGCCGTGCCGCGGCGGATGCGCTTTTGCCTGGAGTTGCGCCAGCGGCTCGGCGAGCAAAAAATCGATGTCGTGGTCGGCGGTCGGCCGCCATCGTCGATTCAAAGCCACGCGGAACAAACGGGAGAACCGGTATGAGACGGCTAGCGGAACTGTTGCAGGCGTGTGATCTGCATCTTCAGGCGCTTCGAGAAGCGATGGGGCGCTGTCCTCAACCGCTGACGGAGGCGCATTTCGCGCGCCGTCAGCCCGAATTGATCGCGACTCTGGACCAGTTTGCTTACCGCTTCACCAAGCTGCAGGACGTGATGAGCGCCAAACTGTTCCGGCAATATGCCCTGGAAGTTCTCCATGAGCCAGTGGAGTCAGCGCCGATTATCGATATCCTCAATCTCCTGGAGCGTTACGGCCTGCTGCCATCGGTCGTGCGTTGGCAGGAGATCCGAGAAATCCGCAATCAAATCACCCATGAGTATCAGCTCAGTCCGGCCGAGTTGGTGGTGACACTGCGCATCGCCTTTGACATGGTGGCGGAGATGGCGGCTGTGATCACATCCCTGAGCCAGCCTCGCACCGTTTGAACAGGCTGATGGGGCAATTTCCTGCCCCTGGGTCATCCATCTAACCGAGCATTCCGACTCCCCCTTTCACCCTTCACCTTGCGCCTTTAACCTTCCCCAAATGTCCGTCGTCATCCAATTCGAAAACCTCGGCAAATACGACCGCCTCGGCCTCATCGGCGGCGGCACCCTGCGCGAGGACCTCGGACTGGCGGGCCAAGGCCCGCGGCCGGCCCGGCCCCCTGCTCAAGATCAACGCGACCGACCACGACGACCACCGCCTCGCCGGCGGTCTCAGGACACGGCGCGACGTTCTGCTTGCCTGCTGACCACTACCCATGAGCCACGACCACAACTTCAAAAACCTCATCCTCGACTACCCGCACCAGGCTATCGCCTTCTTCGCCGCCATTGAGGCGCAAGCCATCGACGCCGGGGCGCGCATCCTGCCCATCCGCGAGGAACAGCTCAAGGAACGCCTGGGCGAACGCTTTCGCGAACTCGACGTCCCCCTGCTGGTGGAATGGCCCGACGGCCGCCGCGCCGCCCTGCTGT
>JADZBO010000144.1 GCA_020851995.1 Burkholderiaceae bacterium | reverse complement strand
TCTGTCTGGTAGGGCGAAAGCGCGGAATGACGCGAATCTTCACTGAAGATGGCGCTTCTGTGCCTGTAACCGTCATTGAGGCGTTGCCGAACCGCGTTACGCGGGTCAAGTCGGCAGAGTCAGACGGCTATTCCGCAATCAAGATTACTACGGGCTCGGTCAAGCTCAGCCGTATCAGCAAGACGCTGGCGGGCGAGTATGCCAAGGCTGGCGTAGAGCCGGGCGAGGGCATGTGGGAGTTCCGGGTCAGCGAGGAAGAGGCTGGCGCCCACCTCCAGGGGTCGCAGATCACTGTCGAGGCGTTCACTGCCGGGCAGTTGG
Organism: Burkholderiaceae bacterium; assembly: GCA_020851995.1. Taxonomy (GTDB): domain Bacteria; phylum Pseudomonadota; class Gammaproteobacteria; order Burkholderiales; family Burkholderiaceae_B; genus Zwartia. The sequence continues at coordinate 2,211 of JADZBO010000144.1, read as the reverse complement.
TTGATATCCGCGGTACCACGATCGGTAAGGGATATGCCGGCACCATCAAGCGCCATCATTTTGCCGGTCAGGACGCCACTCACGGTAACTCGGTTTCGCACCGCGTACCGGGCTCTATTGGTCAGCGCCAGACACCCGGCCGTGTATTCAAGGGCAAGCGGATGTCGGGCCATCTGGGCAATGTCGGACGCAGCATAATGAATCTGGCCGTTGTACGGGTTGACGCCGAGCGGAACCTGTTGCTGGTCAAGGGTGCTGTACCAGGGCACGCGGGTTCTCACGTGGTGGTCAAGCCCGCCGCGAAGATTCGCCGCAAGAAGAAGGGCTGAGGACAGAGATGAAGCTCGCAATGCATGGCGGCGGCAGCCTTGAAGTGTCTGACGACACTTTTGGCGCCAAATTCAACGAAGCGCTGATCCATCAGGTCATCACTGCTTATATGGCGGGTGGCCGGGCCGGTACGAAAGCGCAAAAGACCCGCGCTGAAGTCCGCGGCGGTGGTCGCAAACCATTCAAGCAGAAGGGTACCGGTCGTGCTCGCGCCGGTACCACCCGTGGTCCGATCTGGGTCGGCGGTGGCCGGGCTTTTGCCGCGAAGCCACGCGACTACAGCCAGAAGGTCAACCGGAAGATGTACCAGGCCGCAATGCGGTCAGTCTTTTCCGAGTTGGTGCGGCAGGAGCGTCTCATCCTTGTCGACGATATCGAGCTGGCCCGGCCAAAGACGCGTGATCTCGTTGCCTTGCTGAAGGGCTTGAATCTGGATCGCGTGCTGATACTCGTCGATGAGTGCAAGGATAATCTGCGCTTGTCCGCTCAAAACCTGCACTGGGTTGATGTCGTCGATGTGCACAGCCTTAACCCGCTGGCTCTCGTTCGCTTTGAGAAAGTGCTGGCGACTGCTGCTGCAGTCAAGGCTGTCGGGGAGCGTCTGTCATGACGGTCAATCTCGCCAATGAAAAGCTGATGTCGGTTCTGGTCGGGCCGCATCTTTCCGAAAAGAGCAGCCGTGTGGCCGAACGCGTCAGGCAGTTTGTGTTCAAGGTGCGTCGCGATGCCGACAAGAACCAGATCAAGCGCGCGGTTGAGCTGATGTTCGATGTCAAGGTTACTGCCGTGCAGGTTGTGCACGTAGCCGGCAAGGTCAGGCGTCTCGGGCGCAGCGTCGGCCGTCGGCAGGACTGGAAGAAAGCCTATGTAACCCTGGCCGAGGGCCAGGATATCGACTTCCACGGGAACCCCTGACAGGTTCCGGACTAACGACGTTCGAGCAAGAGACCCTAGAGCTAAACCATGGCACTCCAGCAAACAAAACCAACTTCCCCTGGGCGTCGTTTCGTCGTCAAGGTGACGACTCCGGGCCTGCACAAAGGCAAGCCGCATGCACCGCTCGTCGTGCAGATCGGTCGCTCTACTGGTCGTAATGCTCACGGCCGGATAACGACACGGCACAAGGGCGGTGGCCACAAGCGTCTCTACCGGATTATCGATTTCCAGCGCGACAAGGATGGAATTTCGGCGAAGGTTGAGCATATTGAATACGATCCGAACCGCAGCGCGCATATCGCCCTGCTGCTGTATGCGGATGGCGAGCGTCGCTACATTATCGCGCCCAAGGGGCTTGTCGCCGGTGACAGCGTGGTTTCGGGGCGCGATTCGCCAATCAAGCCAGGCAATGCGATGCCGTTGCGGAATATTCCGGTCGGTACGCTGGTGCACGCCATGGAGCTCAAGCCAGGCAAAGGTGCGCAGCTCGCTCGTGCTGCAGGTACGGGTATCCAGATCGTTGCCCGCGAAGGTACTTATGCAACGGTTCGCTTGCGTTCGGGCGAGATGCGCAAGGTGCACGTTGAATGCCGCGCGACGATCGGTGAGGTTGGCCGCGAGGAACACAACCTGCGCAAGTTCGGCAAGGCCGGAGCGAAGCGTTGGCGTGGTATCCGCCCGACCGTTCGCGGCGTTGTCATGAATCCGGTTGATCACCCGCACGGTGGCGGCGAAGGCAAGACCTCAGGTGGCCGTCATCCGGTTACGCCATGGGGCATTAAGACCAAGGGCTACAAGACCCGGCGCAACAAGCGAACTGCCGGAATGATCGTGCGTCGGCGCGACAAGAAGTAACGACAGTTACCGTCAAAGGATTTGAATCGTGGCACGTTCCGTAAAAAAGGGGCCGTTTATCGATCTGCATCTGGCCAACAAGGTCAGGGC
>JADZBO010000143.1 GCA_020851995.1 Burkholderiaceae bacterium | reverse complement strand
GCAAACCGGACAGACTGCCAGACCTTTCCATCCGGATCGTATGATCCGCGCTGCTCTCAGGGCGGCGGCGTTGCTGGCCGCGCTGCTCGCCTTGCAACCACTCTCGGCATTCGGGCAATCGTTCGACACAGGCGCGGCACATTATCAGTCGGAAGAGTACACAGAGGCACTGGAAATCTTCCTTCAGCTGGCGAACCAGGGAGATGTCCGTTCCCAATACACCCTGGGTCTGATGTATGACCGGGGCCAGGGCGTCGCTCCGGATGCCGCGCAGGCGCTTCGATGGTTTGGGCTCGCTGCGGCGCAGGGCAATGACGGCGCCCAATACAACCTGGGGACGATGGCCGAACAGGGGCGCGGCATGGCGCGAAACCCCGTGCAGGCCCTGCGATGGTATCGCCTGGCCGCGGAACAAGGCCATCCGGTCGCGCAATTCAATCTTGCAGTCCTTTATCAGCGGGGTATCGGCACTGCGCGCGATGACCGCCAGGCGCTGCAATGGTTTGCCAAAGCAGCCGAACAGGGCGATATTCAGGCCCAACACAGCCTCGGGCTGATGCTCGCACGAGGCCAGGGTGTTACGGCCGATCCGGTCCGGGGGCTGATGTGGATTGATCTTGCAGCGGCATTGGGAGAAGCACCGGCGATCCAGAGTGCCGAACAGATCGCCGCCAGGATGCGGCCCGCCGATGTTGAACGCGCCACGATGCTCGCACGCGATTGCATGCGACGGGAATTCAAGTCCTGCGGTTAGTGTAGTGTTCGACGCCAGCGCACGGATGCTATGCTTGACGCGCCCCCGGGGCAGAGCACCAGGCGCCTGATCCGGACCCCGCTTCGGCAGGTGCGTGTTCACCCTTTACGCGCGCTTCAGTCCGGATTCGCCCCTTGCTCGTGACTCCGTTTGGGGTTTCACTCAACAACCAGGAACTTAAGCCTATGCAGTCGCTGCACAAGATCGCTCTGGTGACCGGCGGGGCCCGACGCCTGGGCCGTGCGATCGCGCTGGACCTGGCTGCCGCCGGCTGGGATATCGCGGTGCATTTTGGCAGCTCCGCTGCAGATGCCGAGCGTACGGTCGACCTGATCAAACAAATGGGACGGCGTGCAATTGCCCTGCAAGCCGATCTCGCCGATGAGGCCGCAGTCGATACGCTGATCGAGCGTTGCGCGGCCGGGATTGGTGTACCGGATTGCCTCGTTAACAACGCGTCGCTATTCGACTTCGACGTGTCTCGCGATTTTCAGTGGAACAATCTCGAACGCCATATGCGTGTGAACGTTGCCGCGCCCGTTTCACTGGCGCGCGACCTTTGCCGCCTGCGGCGCGCGCGAGGCTCTTCCGATGCCAGGCCTGGCGTCGTGATCAACCTGCTCGATCAGAAGTTGTCGAATCCGAATCCGGATTTCCTTTCCTACACGCTCTCGAAATCCGCGCTGCAACAGGCCACTGTGCTTCTGGCGCAGGCTCTCGCCCCGGAATTGCGCGTCGTGGGTGTGGCTCCCGGCATTACAATGCCATCGGGCAATCAGACCGACGCGCAGTATCGCGCGGCACATGCGTTGACTCCGCTTGGCAAATCCTCCCTGCCAGCCGATGTCAGCGCTGCGGTGGTCTACCTCGCCAGCGCACACGCGGTCACCGGCACCACGCTCTTGGTGGACGGTGGCCAGCACCTTCACCCTTCGGAACGTGACGTCATGTTCCTTGTGCCCGGATCAAATCCATGAATTCAATGATGTCCATACCAACAGGCGATCTCGCAGAGTGCAGACGCATGTTTCTCAAGAACTACGAGATCAGCATGAACATCGGCGTGCATGACTTCGAGAAAAAGGGCGAACAGCGCGTCATCGTCAACATCGATGTCTATGTGAAGCTTGGCGACTGCACACCCGTGCGCGACCAGTTATCGGAAGTCGTTGACTATGACTTCATGCGCGACACCATCGCGCGCATCATTGCGCGCGGCCACATCCAGTTGCAGGAAACCCTGTGCGACGAAATCGCACGGGCGATGCTTGAGCACCCGCTCGTGCTGGCTGCGCGGGTGGCAACGGAAAAGCCGGACGTTTACCCGGATTGCGATGGCGTCGGGGTAGAGGTTTTCTGCCGTAAATAGTCCTGGCGAAGTCCCTGTCTGCGCCGAGGCGGCCTGGGGGGGACGTCAATGCGCGCCCCGCGCCCTCTTCGCCCTGAACAAAAGGCCGCCAAGAGGCGGCCTTCGCTTCATGTGCGCGCCGGAGAATGCGGCACGCGCGCTGAGTTCGGTGCGCTATTTGACCAGCACAACGGGTTGCTTGGCTGCCCCGACCACGCGTTGCGCCACTGAACCGACCAGCGCGTCCATCAGGCCGCCGCGACCTTTGGTGCCCATGACGATCAGGTCGAATTTTTCCTTTTTGGCCAGCGCCACGATTTCCTCAGCGACATTACCCCGCTTGATCACGGCGCTATGCAGAACATCCGCTTCATTCAGAACCTTCTGGGCGGGCTTGATCTGTTTGTCGCTCAGTTCGCGCAGATAGTCATCGATCTGATCCTTCGAGACGAAACGGCGAACGTGATTCAGCCCGGCATCGTCATGTACGCTGATCAGGGTAACTGCGCACTTGCTGCGCAAATTCCTGACAAGACCGACGACATACTTGACTGCGTTGATGGACGGCTTGGATCCGTCGACCGGAATGAGAATTTTCATGGCTTCCCTGAGTGTTTCAAATTACCTTAGGCATCAATATACCTCCGACACGGAGGAATGCAAGAGCTTCGCCCAGGGCGACCGAACGGCACCGGAGACGTAAAAAGACAAACGGGCCTCAGGCAATAAGCCCAAGACCCGCATGAAGTATGGTCGGGGCGGCGGGATTCGAACTCGCGACCCTCTGCTCCCAAAGCAGATGCGCTACCAGGCTGCGCTACGCCCCGAAGGAGTGGAACTATACCAGATCAGCCAAAGCGACCCGTAATGTAGTCTT
>JADZBO010000142.1 GCA_020851995.1 Burkholderiaceae bacterium | reverse complement strand
TCGCCTGCGCCTTGCCTTCGGCAGGAAGATTCAGTCTGCGCAACCGATCGATTTGACCGCTGCGCTGACAGACCAGGCTCCAGAGATTGGCGACATCCGCGGCAGCGTACATGTCGCGGTGAAAGGACTGATCCGCTTCGGCCAGGGTTGTGTAATCGAGCGGTTCAAGACAAGCTTTTTGCACCCGCAAGTGGAGTCCGAGTTTGTCGACAAGCGGCACAAGCCGTGCATCCGGCGCTTCGCACAGCGTGTGCAGAATTTCGAGCTCGATCGACCTTCGCAGGAAATGAACTTCCAGTGCCGAAGCAATATCAATCCGACTCACCACCGTGGCGTGTTGCGGATAGATGTCGACCAGGCCATCTTCCGCCAGGCGCATCAGCGCATCGCGAATTGGCGTCTGACTTAAGCCGAAGTGTTCGGCCAGTTCGGCGCGTGGCAGCACGGTACCTGGAGGGAGCTCCAGCGAGATGATGAGTGCGCGCAGCGCGTCGAACACCTGAGGGGCATTCTGCCGGTGGCGATCCAGGTGCACTGGCTTAAGGTAGTCCGTTACAACCATGTGCCCTGAATCCTGCGCGTTGACTCAAGCGTTCGAAGTAAGCCGCCACCGAGGGAAGTTCTGGCCGATCGATGGGACTGGCAAACCAGCGGTTGACCGACAGGCCGATGACGACGTCTGCAAGGCTGAAGGCGGGCCCGGTCACGTAGGCTCCCGTCGCAGCGAGTGTCTGATCCAGGATGGCCATGTGGCGGTTCCAGGATCGGACGCTGGAATCGATGGATGTCTGATCCGTGTGTGCGGGACTTTTGCGCACCAGCGCCATGAACGCATAGCGCCACGCGGTATTGAGCTCCGTGGCCTGCCAGTCCATCCACTGCTCAACTTTTGCACGCCCTAACGGGTTTGCCGGCAGCAAGTCCTCCCGCGCGGCGCGTGCTGCGAGGTAGCGGCAGATTGTGTTTGACTCCCAGAGCACTGCACCTTCGTCGCGAATGACCGGTACGAGTCCGTTCGGATTGAGCGCCAGGAAGGCGGGGTCGCTGAGCTGGAAATCGCCCGAACCCCATTCGACGTGTTGGCAGGCGATGTTCAGTTCGGCGCAAACCCAGAGCACTTTGCGTACGTTGATCGAAGACGAGCGACCCAGGAGTTCGAGCATGGTGATCCTTGTTACATGACCGCGCCGATCTGCCAGGGTACGAATTCGTTCTGCCCGTAGCCGTAGGTCTCGCTTTTGGTCTTCTCGCCGGAGGCCACGCGGATCATCGCTTCGAAGATCTCGGCACCCTTGTCGGCAATTGAAACACCACCGTCGACGATTTCACCGCAGTTGATATCGATGTCTTCCTGCTGGCGATTCCACAGGATGTTGTTGGTGGCCAGTTTGATCGAGGGCGAGGGTGCGCAGCCGTAGGCTGATCCGCGACCGGTCGTGAAGCAAATGAGGTTGGCGCCGCCCGCGACCTGGCCGGTGGCCGATACCGGGTCATAGCCAGGCGTATCCATGTAGACAAAACCTTTTGCCGTGACGGATTGGGCGTATTCGTAGACCGCTTCCAGGCGAGTCGTTCCGCCTTTGGCCACCGCGCCAAGCGACTTCTCGAGGATCGTGGTGAGCCCGCCCGCCTTGTTTCCGGCGGAAGGATTATTGTTCATCTCGCCCTGATTCCGTTCGCAGTAATCTTCCCACCAGTGGATGCGTTCAATCAGCTTCTGGGCCACCGCCGGTGTGGCTGCCCGGCGCGTGAGCAGGTGTTCGGCGCCATAGATTTCCGGCGTGTCCGACAAAATGGCGGTACCGCCATGGCGCACCCGCATGTCGACCGCTGCGCCCAGAGCGGGATTGGCCGAAATGCCGGAATAACCGTCCGATCCACCGCACTGCAGGCCGATCGTCAGGTGGCTGACCGGCACGTCTGTGCGGCTGACCTGGTTGGCATGCGGCAACATTTCATTGATCAGTTCGACGCCGCGCAGAACGGTCTTGCGCGTGCCGCCGGTTTCCTGGATGTTGAAGGTTCTGAACAACGGACTTTCCGCAAGATGTTCCGCAGTCAGCAAATCACTGATCTGATTGGTTTCACAGCCCAACCCGACCATGAGTACGCCACAGAAGTTGACGTGCCGCGCGTAGCCCGCGAGCGTACGTCGCAGAATGTCGATACCTTCTCCGGATGCACCCATGCCGCAACCCGTGCCCATGGCCAGCGCGATGACGCCGTCGACGTTGGGATAGGCGGCCAGTGCCTGAGGGTGGGTTTCGCGGTCAAAGTGACTTGCGATTGCACGGGCGACCGTGGCCGAGCAGTTGACGCTGGTCAGCACGCCGAGGTAGTTGCGGGTGGCCACCCGTCCGTCACTTCGCACGATGCCGCGAAACGTGCGCGGCGCAGCCACATATTCGGTGGGGCGCGCGTCGGCGCCAATTGCGTAATCGCGCGCGAAGGCGCCGCCTTCAGCACCCATCCCGAGGTTATGGACGTGGACATGCGCTCCGGGTTCAATGTCGGCGGACGCAAACCCGATGATCTGGTTGTAGCGGCGCACCGGTTCGCCCATGGCGATCCGGCGCGTTGCGATCTTGTGGCCCGGTGGAATCAGTCCGCGCACGGTGACTGTTCCGTTTTCGATCGTTGCACCCGACAGCATCTGTTGCCGCGAAATGACTACATCGTCGGCAGGGTGTAGCCTGATCACCGGTTCCATGCGAATTCCTTTCTATTCCTTCACCGATCCGGTCATGCCGGACACGTAGTATTCAACGAAAAACGAGTAGACGAACGCAACGGGCAGCGACCCGAGCAGGGCTCCCGCCATCAGCGCGCCCCAGTGGTAGACGTCGCCTTCAACCAGCTCGGTCACGACCCCCACGGGCACAGTCTTGATTTCCGATGATGAGACGAAGGTCAGTGCGTAGATGAATTCGTTCCAGGACAGTGTGAAGGCGAAAATTCCGGCCGAGATCAGCCCGGGTACGGCCAGAGGCAGGATGATGCGGGTGAGGATCTGCCAGCGCGTGGCGCCGTCGATCAGCGCGCACTCTTCCAGCTCAAACGGAATCGAGCGGAAGTAGCCCATCAGCAGCCAGGTGCAGAAAGGCACCAGGAAGGTCGGGTACGTCAGAATCAGCGCCCAGCGCGTATCGAACAGACCATACTGGAACACGATCGAGGCCAGCGGAATAAAGATGATCGAGGGCGGCACAAGGTAAGCAAAGAAGATCATCATGCCGACGAACTTCGATCCGTTGAACCGCAGGCGCTCGATCGCGTAGGCGGCCAGCACGGACGCAAACAGAGACAGAAACGTCGAGCAGACTGACACCAGGACCGTATTCCACAACCAGGCCGGGTACTGCGTGTTAAAGAGCAGCTTGCGGAAGTGATCCAGCGTGGGATTGATCAGCCAGAAGGGGTTGCCCGCCTTTGAGAGCAGTTCCTCGTTCGGTTTGAACGCTGTCATCCCCATCCAGTAAAAAGGAAACAGCAGGATCACGAGCAACAGGATCAGCGGAATATAGATCGTGACCCAGCGCCGCGGCAGCGAGGTCAGGTAATCCATTCCCTGGTTTGAGTCCTTGGACATTGATTGATCGCCCGGGTGTTGTTTATTTATCGGAGCCCTGCTGCCAGGCACGGCGTTGCAGGCCAAAGTAGCTGAACATGATCGCTGCAAGCAGCAGCGGTACCATCATCGTGGCAAGCGCCGCACCTTCACCCATCTGTCCGCCCGGGATCGCGCGCTGAAACGCCAGCGTTGCCATCAGGTGGGTTGAGTTGAGTGGTCCGCCGCGCGTGAGCACATAGATCAGCTGGAAATCGGTAAACGTGAACAGCACGGAAAACGTCATGACCACCGCGATGATCGGGGTCAGCAGCGGCATCGTGATGTAACGGAACTGCTGCCACGGGGTGGCGCCATCCATGGCGGCCGCCTCGTAGAACGAAGGGGAAATCGTCTGCAGTCCGGCCAGCAGGGAAATCGCCACAAAGGGTATACCGCGCCAGACGTTGGCGAAAATCACCGACATGCGGGCAAGCCAGGGTTCACCCAGGAAATCAATGTAGGTATCGATCAGGCCCATCTTCACCAGCAGCCAGCTCACGACCGAGAACTGTGAGTCGTAGATCCACCAGAAGGCAATGGCCGAGAGCGCGGTCGGAACGATCCAGGGGAGCAGCACCACAGCCCGGAAAAAGGTTTTGAAGGGCAGGTTTTTGTTGAGCAACAGGGCCAGCCACAGGCCCAGCAGGAATTTGGCGATACTCGCCACGATCGTATAGAACAGCGTGTTGAACACCACCAGCTGAAAAACGCTGTCGGTGATCAGGTACTTGAAATTTTCAATTCCGATCCACTGGCCCGCCCGACCGATCTTTGCGTCGGTGAAGCCCAGCCAGGTGCCCAGCCCAAGGGGGTAGGCGAGCAGGCCGATCAGCAATGCCGCGGCGGGCAGCATGAATGCGTATCCGAGCGCATGGCGGTTGGACTGAAAACGTTCCAGCAGGGACAAGGGTTTCATGTCGGCAAATTCTGGTTAGGACGCGTCGCCGCCCGGGGGCGGGCAAACGACGCCGGGGAAAGGCGCCCCTGTCGGGGCAGCCCGGCCTTACACCCTGTAGTAACGCTTGGCGCGCTCAGCCGCGCGCTCAGCGGCTTCCTTCGGCGAACGGCTGCCGCTCGAGGCTTCGGCCACCATGTCCAGCACGATGTAGTCGGCCAGGCAGGCGGCAGAGGCCGCGCCAAGCGGCCCCGAGTACCCGTGATAGGTGACCATCGCAGGGCCTTCGCCGTAGACCTTGGCTTTCGGGTCGGTATGCCAGACCGGATTCTTTTCGTAGGCCTTCAGCGTTTGAGCACCGTAGCCAATCGACTTCTCCAGCCAGGGGTTGTACTGCTCAGGTTCCATCAGCCAGCGGGCCAGTTCCCTGGTCGCATTCGGATACTTGGTGTAGGCGAACAGCATCATCTGGGTGATTTGCATGAGCTCCATCGGCTTGCCCACCGGTCCGACCGGAAAGTGCGCGTGCTCGATATCCTTCGCCATTTCCTGCATCTTCGGGTCATTGGACGTCTTGGCAGCGTAGTAGACCGAGATGCCGTTGGCCGTCAGGCTGATCTGACCGTCCAGAAACGCCTTGTTGTTATTCGGATCCTGCCAGGACAGCGTACCCGGCACGAACGTTTTGTAGAGCTCGCGGGCGTATTCGAGGGCTGCAATCGTCTCGGGCGAATTCACCACAACGTTGCCCTTCGGGTCGACCAGTTTGCCGCCGTGCGACCACAACAGCCAGTGAACCCAGTTGTTGCCGTCACCAACGGCCTTGCCCAGCGCGAAGCCGGCCGGCGTGCCCTTGGCCTTGAGCGCCTGGCAGAGCTTGAGGAAGCCCGCCGTATCGGTCGGCATGGTGTCGAAACCCGCGGCCTTCATATGGCTTGCGCGGTAGACCATGGCGTTGGCGATGACGGCCCACGGCACGGAAATCCATTTGTTGTTGAGCGTGCCGTATTGCTTGGCGACTTCATACCAGCCGCCGTGCTTGGCCCCCAGGTAATTGCAGAGTTCTGTGACGTCGAGCAACTTGGTCGGGTACTGGAAGGGGTCGTCAAACCAACCCATGATCATGTCCGGACCGCTGCCCACGCTGGCGCTGACAGCCGCCTTCGGACGCACATCCTCCCAGCCTTCGTTGTCGACCCGCACTTCGACGCCGTACTTTTTGCTGAAGTTGGCGATGTTGATCATGAACTGATCCTCGTCGCCCTGGACGAAGCGCTTCCAGCGCAGCACGCGCAATTTGGCGCCAGGCTCCGGGGTGTAGGACAGCGTCGGCGTTTGCGCCATGGCCAGCGGGGCAAGGCCTCCGGCAGCCGCAGCGCCGGCGACTGCCGCGCCGGTACCGATGAATTCGCGACGGGAAAAGTTTTTCATGCTTGTCTCCTTGGGTGACTGACGCCAGGTTTGCCCTGTTTGCGTGTTGAACGACGGAAACTTCAACTTCTGCTATTTGATGACCAGACCGCTGCGCGCATCGAACAGATGCGTGTGCGCAACGTCCGGACGCAGTCCCAGGGTCTGCTCCGGGACCAGATCCACACGATGTCGGAAGACGATCGTCATTTCCGTGTCGAGATGTTTGCAGGCTACAAACGTATCGGCACCCGTGGGTTCGATGACGTTGGCGACCACTTTGAGAGGGCCCGCGTCGTCAATTGATAGATGCTCGGGACGGGTGCCGAAAAGGACTGCCTGGCCGTCCTGGCCCACCACCGATTCGCGCACGCGAAACCGCGCACCGTCGTTAAGCTCGATGTCGGTGCCACCGTTGCCGTGCGATAGTTTGCCCGGCAACATATTCATGGCTGGCGATCCGATGAAGCCCGCCACAAAGGTGTTGACCGGGTTTTCGTAGAGATCGAGCGGTCCGCCCACCTGCTCGACGATACCGTCGCGCATGACGACAATTTGGTCGCCCATGGTCATTGCTTCGATCTGGTCGTGCGTGACATAGACCGAGGTGGTTTTGAGCCGCTGGTGCAGTGACTTGATCTCGGTGCGCATCTGCACACGCAACTTCGCATCCAGGTTCGACAGCGGTTCGTCGAAGAGAAAGACCTGCGGATCGCGCACAATCGCGCGCCCCATGGCCACGCGCTGGCGCTGTCCGCCCGATAACTGGCGGGGGTAGCGCTCAAGCAGTTCGGTCAGCCCGAGGATTTCTGATGCTCGCTGCACACGCCTGAGGCTGTCTTCTTTGTCGGCCTTGGCAAGTTTCAGCGAGAACGCCATGTTTTCGCGTACCGTCATGTGCGGGTAGAGCGCATAGTTCTGGAACACCATCGCGATGTCGCGCTCTTTGGGCTGCATGTTGTTGACACAGCGATCGCCGATGAAAATTTCGCCTGCCGTCACCTCTTCAAGTCCGGCCAGCATGCGTAACAGCGTCGACTTGCCGCAACCCGATGGGCCGACCAGTACCGTGAACGACCCCTCCGGAATCGTGATATCGACGCCGTGCAGAATTTCGGTGTCCTGAAAGGACTTCTTTACACCGCGCAGGGTGACGCTGGCCATTTATCGGGCTCCTTCAATCACGACATAATCCGGTCGACCGGTTCTGGCGAAAGTGATGATGTTCTGAGCCGCCTTGCTGCGCAGTTCCTTTTCGGCTTCGCGCGAAAAAAATGCGGCGTGCGGGGTCAGAATCGTGCGTGGGTGACGGACCAGTGGGTGATCCCCGGGCGGTTCGGTCGGCAGCACATCCAGGGCAAGCCCGCCAAGTCGCCCGGAATCGAGTGCCTGCAACGCATCGTCGACATTGACCAGGCCGCCGCGCGCCGTGTTGACCACGTAACTGCCCGGTTTCATGAGGCCAAGGACCCGTGCATTGACGATGTTGCGCGTTTCGTCGTTGAGTGGCGTGTGCAGCGAGACGATGTCGGCGGAGGCAAACAGGGTGTCCAGGTCGACACGGTTCACGTAGGGTGGGAAGTCATACGCCATCAGGTAGGGGTCGCAGGCGATGACTTTGCCGAAGGTTTCACGCGCGATGTGGGCGAAACGCTTGCCGATCCGGCCCAGACCCAGGATCCCGACGGTCATGTTCGACGGACGCTTGAGCACGCCCGGTGTCAGGTAATGCCACTTGCCGTCACGGATATCGCGATCGTAAAAGGACAGGTGGCGCGTCAGGTTCAGCGCCATGGCCAGCGCGTGTGACGCGACCTCATGCACGCCGTAGTCAGGCGAATTGCCGACCCAGACGCCGCATGCCCGCGCGTCGTCGGTATTGATCGTGTCGAAGCCCGCACCGTAGCGGCTGACGATCTTCAGGCGCGGAAGCGCCTCGAAGACACGGCGCGTTGCGGGCGCATATTGCAGCAGGAAGGCATCGGCGTCGCGGCCGGCCTCGATGAGTTGGTCTTCAGTCTTGCATTGCGCAGTGGTGACATCAATGCCGGCGGCGCGAAAAAGATCGAGTTCCAGCGCGACGTCGGGGAAATCGTAATCAGTGATGAGAACGTTCATGAAATCCGGTGTCTCCGGCCGGCGAATGCAGACTGCACTAATGCCGGTCCCTGTTTTGTTGACTTAGGGAGTCAAGGATATTATGGTTGCGTCAACTCAGCAATTGGTCAGACCAATTTTCCGATAAAAAACGGGTAAACCCTTAAGCCGGACGGCTGCGGGCACACCGGAAACCACCGAGGCATTTCACCATGGCAAAGTCTGCCACTTACGACTATTCAGGAAAGCATGCAATCGTGACCGGCGGGGCCGCGGGTATCGGCGAGGCAGTCGTCGCGCGGTTGCTGAGCGGGGGTGCCCGGGTGTCGATCTGGGATCGTGACAAGGCTGCGCTCGAGTCTGCGCAATCGCGCCTGGGCACGCAAGTGCAAGCCGTGCAGGTCGACGTCGCCGATGAATCGTCCGTTGCCAGCGCCGTGAAGGTGTCGCACACCTGGGGCGCACGGATCGATATCCTGGTCAACAGTGCGGGGATTACCGGCCCCAACGTCCCGGTGACCGACTACGCAGTGGAAGAGTGGGATCGGGTGTTCGCGATCAATACGCGGGGCACTTTTCTGACCTGCAAGCACGTCGCGGCCGTGATGGTTCAAGCGCTCGGCGGCGAAGGCTATGGCCGGATCGTGAACATCGCCTCGGTCGCCGGCAAGGAGGGTAATCCCAACGCTTCGGCCTACAGTGCTTCGAAGGCGGCGGTCATCGCCCTGACCAAGTCGCTGGGCAAGGAGCTTGCCCAGACCGGCGTGCGCGTCAATTGCATCACGCCCGCCGCCGTGCGGACCGGAATGTTCGAACAGATGACGCAAGCCCACATCGACTTCATGCTGTCGAAGATCCCGATGAACCGATTCGGTCAAGTCGAGGAAATCGCCAACCTGGTCGCCTGGCTGGCTTCGGACGAATGCGCGTTCTCGACCGGCGCGACGTTTGATATTTCCGGCGGTCGCGCCACTTACTGAGCGTAGCGAAGATGGTTCAGATGACTCAGCAGTCGGTGCGTGCGGCCTATCGGCACGAAGATCTCCGGGCGATGGCGGGCGCGCTGCTTGAGCGCGCCGGCATGATGCCAGAGGCCGCGCAGGTGGTGGCCAGCACGTTGGTGGAGGGTGATCTGCTCGGCCACGATACCCACGGACTGGCGTTGTTGCCATCCTATCTGAAGGAACTGGAAACTGGCAGCATGACCGCGCGCGGGGAGTATCGCGTGATGAGCGCAAAGCCTGCCGCGCAAATGTGGGACGGCATGCGCCTGCCGGGACCGTGGCTGATCGAACGGGGGCTCGACGTCCTGATCCCCGCTGCGCGCGAACTGGGCGTCGCATCGCTTGCAATTCGCCGCAGTCACCACATTGCCTGCCTCGCGGTGTTTCTGATGCGCGCGGCCCGCGAGGGCATGATGATGATCCTCGCAAGCTCGGACGCCGCTTCGGCGAGTGTCGCACCGTTTGGTGGAACTCAGGCCGTGTTCACTCCCAACCCGATTGCGATCGGCTTTCCCTGCTCGCGCGGTGATGTGCTGATCGACATTTCGGCGTCGATCACGACCAATGGGATGTGTAATCGCAAAGCGGCGGCCGGCGAAACGTTTGACGAAAACTGGCTGCTCGACGCCGACGGCAACCCGACGAATGATCCTCAGGTTTTCCGTCAGACGCCGCCGGGTACCATCCTGCCGGTGGGCGGGCTTTCGCACGGACACAAAGGCTTCGGGTTGGCGTTGATGATTGAAGCGATGACAGCCGGTCTGGCGGGCCGCGGCCGCGCTGATCCGAAAGAGGGGTGGGGCGCGACCGTGCACATCACGCTCTACGACCCCGACGCCTTCGGGGGCAAGGCCGAGTTCCTGCGTCAGATGGACTTCGTGGCCGAAGCCTGCGTCAACAACAAGCCGCGCCAGGGCGTGGACGCCGTGCGCTTGCCAGGTCAGAAGGGGCTGGCGCTGCGTGCGCGGCAAATGGAGCAGGGACTGGTCCTGCATCCACTGATTGCCCCCGCGCTCGCACCCTATTGCGAAACGCTTGGCGTCCAGTTCGCGTCAACGGTCTGACTGCGAAGGAATGGATTTCCCCCAACTGGCGGAAAAGCGCTTGTAGGCACGTTCCATGTGGTGGCGCATGGCGAGCCTTGCGCGGTTCGGATCGCGCGCCTTGACGGCGCGCAGAATCGCGCGATGCTCGCGGATCGCCTGATCCCAGGTTGCTTGTGTGTCGAAGTAGTTCGACAGACGTGTGAACAGCAC
>JADZBO010000141.1 GCA_020851995.1 Burkholderiaceae bacterium | reverse complement strand
TGGACTTCGCAGAAGCGGACACTCTTGCCAGGGAGAGCGCCAGGAAGGACAGCGAAAGTTTCAGCAAGCATACGATGTTCCGACCCCTGGGCATCCCGGTTGGGGAGCCCGCCGATAACACTCACCTCTACTACTACACCACGCCTGACGAATAGCCGCCTCTGAGGGGGGCAGTCGGGTACCCCCCTCAGAGGAGTCAGAGCGAACGCCGGGGCGGACTGCAGATGCTTCGTGACCATGCGATCAGGAAGCCCGGGCTGAAGACGCGACTCGCCATGACGGTGGGGTGGAAGCGTTCGACTGAGGCTCTCAGGCATGGTCCGAAGTCGCCTGACCAGCTGGATGCTGCTCAAACCACGATGCCTGATTATCGGGTCACTGCTGGCGGGTGTGCGCCTGAACATTGTGGAGACCGTAGATGCAATTGCCTTCGATCAGGAGGGCGGGGGGGGCAAGAGCAACGATCTCCATTCGCATGCCCCGGTTTTTTCTTGCCGCACTGTCGGTGCTAGTGGTCGCAGGGTGTGCCGTTCGCCCTGTAAACCCGCCTCTGGAAAGTGTTGCGCAGGACGTCCCGTATCGCGTCGAGCGCACTGACCAGGACGAACAGCAAAAGAAAAATCTTGTGATATTGGCATTTTCTGGAGGAGGTACTCGTGCAGCTGCGTTTTCCTATGGAGTCCTTGAAGCGCTGAAGCGAACAGAGGCTGTTCGTCCCGACGGCAAGAAAGGACGACTGCTCGACCAGGTCGACATGATCACGGGTGTGTCTGGTGGCAGCTTCACTGCGCTGGCCTACAAACTCTATGGCGACAGACTCTTCGAAGAATATGAAAAGCGCTTCTTGAAGCGCAATGTACAGGGCGAACTGATCGCTCGAGCGCTGGATCCCAGAAACTGGGGATCGTTGCTGTCAACGGGATGGGGCCGATCAGAAATGGCCGCAGACCTCTACGATGAGATTCTTTTCAACGGGGCGACCTTTGACGATCTGGAGAAAAATGGAGGACCTGCTATTGGGGTGAACGCTACAGATATTACAAGCGGAGCGCGTGTCGTATTTACAAAAGCCAATTTCGACGTCTTTTGCACGGATATCGGATCGTTCAGAATTGCGCGCGCGGCAGCTGCTTCCTCGGCTGTGCCAGTCGTATTGTCGCCCCTCACGATTAACAATTACGGCGGCAGTTGCAATTACACCATCCCGCCTTGGGCCAAATTATTCCTGGATAATCCCAACCCACCAAGGCCTGCGTCGCGAGTTGTAGCCAGATTGCGGGAAATGACAAATTTGGCAGACGGCGCGGAGCCCTACCTGCATCTGGTTGACGGGGGCGTTTCGGACAACGTGGGATTGCGCGGTGTTCTCGACATGATCAATCTCATGGAGGCACTGCGCGAAGCCGGATTCAGGACACCACTGGATCACGTAAAAAAAATCATCGTCATCGTTGTCAACTCTCTTTCCATACCTGCGACCGACTGGGCCCAAAGAGAAGATCCTCCAGGCACCGTCTCGGTTCTGATCAAGGCGGCTGGCGTGCCAATAGATCGTTACTCTGGAGAGCAAATAGATCAACTTAAGGACATGCAAGCGCGTTGGCACATGCTGCGCCAGGTTCGCGATACGGCTTCGTTCAACAAAGGTGATGAGACTTCCAGACAAGCAGCCCAGCATTACGCCAAGAACGTCCCAGACGCTGAGATTTACCCGATTGACGTATCGTTCTCGGCGCTTGACGACCTGGCCGAGCGTGAATACCTGAACCAGCTTCCTACTTCATTCGTCTTGAATGACGAAGATGTCGATCGCCTTCGTACGGCTGCCGGCAAGATCTTGCTAAGCTCCCCGGACTTTCAACGCCTGTTGAAGGACCTCGGTGCACGCATTGTGGATCAATAGTTTGTTTTGAAGCTTGACGATCATGAGAGGATGCCATTGCTCCGAATGCCAATCGTAAGCATGCCGCTGTCGATCGGCGGATAATGAGAAGCGGTTCAATTCATTTCAACTCAGTCAGGGAAGTCATCATGAAGAAAAGTGCAGTATCACTGATCATCGCTGCAGCGCTGTCAGCGCCATTTCTGGCCATTGCGCAAAGCCCCCCGCAAGGCGTCGTCGCCGCCGCAAAGGGTGATGGCGAAGTCGCCGTTGGCGAGGCGATCCAATTGCAGGGCACGGTGAAGTCGATCGACAAGCAGAAAAAAGCTGTCACGGTTGTCGGTCCCCAGGGCAATGAAGTCGTGATCACGGCGGGTCCCGAAGCCAGGAATTTCGATCAGATCGCGATCGGCGATATGGTCACGCTGACCTACACCCAGGCCGTCGCGCTTGAGTTGATCCCCGCCGGATCCGGGGTTGCGCCCGGCCGCCAGGTCACCGAAACGGTCGCACGGGCCGAACCCGGTCAAAAGCCTGCGGGAGTCATCCAAACGACGGTCCGCATCCTGGCCAACGTGGTGGCCGTGAACCCGAAGGCCCAGACTGTCACGGTCAAGGGACCGGAGCGCACGGTTGAACTGGCCGTCAAGGATCCGGCGGTGCTGGCCAAGGTCAAGGTGGGGCAACAAGTCGAAGCGGTCTTTGTCGAAGCGATCGGACTTGCGGTCACGCCAGCCGCAAAGTAACAGCGGTTTGACACACTAGCCACGATGACGTCAGCCGAGTCCGGACGAAGAAAGTCTCCGGATTCGGTGAATTAGCGCCACACTCCGGAACGCCCCGGATTAATGCCGCAGTGCTCGCGCCTTTTCAATAGAGTCGTAATGCCCGCGCACGGGATATTCACTGAACGTTGCAGACGTACGGTAGTAACGCGGAATCGATCCGTAGTCGAAATAGTCATCAAACCGATCTGATGCAGACCGTAGCAGCGGCCCGAAGTGAAATGCGGGCACATCGATATGTGCATCGCCACGCGCAATGGCTTCTTGAATAATCTGCTCACGTATTGCAGTCTGTACTGCAATGTCCCGATACGATCTGTAGATGAGCACATAAGACAACGTAAAACTGGCCGCGATGACGACGACGGCTACCCTTAACGCCAGTCGCGAGTTTGAAGACTTGGCATTCCAATACGTCAATAAGAAACTGATCGCGGCAAGTAAGTAGACCAACGTCCCGTTAAGCGACCGCCGAGGCAACGCCGGTGCGGCAACAAACGCGAGCAAGGAGATGAACGCCGCGCCAGCAAACAAAGATACATACCATTGACCTGCCTTGCTGAGGTTCGGACGCATACAAGCCAACGCGAGCAGAACCGCGATCGCCGGCCATATCCGACCCATTGCGGTCGACATGCGGTGCTCCAGATGCATCTGTATTTGTTGCAGCAAGGTGAGGTCTGTCCATTCCGGAAAATGGACAAGGCGCTTTGCATTGCCTGGAGCAAGTATTAGTAAAAGTGTGCCGACGGCGAATCCTGCGACATACAACAACAGCTTCCAGTTCCTTTGACCACGATAAAAGTCGTACGCTGTATAGAGTGTCATCAGCGCCAATGTCGTTACGCTTGTGTTTTCGTTTGTCCAACCAGCGATCGTCGCAAGCGCAAGTGTGGCGCACACTCGCAAAAATGACCGTGGCACTGACGCGCTCGCTTCGCGCAGGAATAATCCCACGAAAAAAAAGTGCAATACATTCGTCCACATGTAATTCGCCGATCCGACGATCCAGAAGCTTGTTTCACCGAGGCGCGGATTTCCCAACCAATAGGTACAAAATATGAGCAAGAAGGCCAGCGTGCCATTCGGTGCGTTTGATTTCTCACCAAAACGCGGCAACCACCAAATCGTTGTCATGAGCGCCACGAATGCAAATGCATTAAATGTCGTGGAGAACGTATGGTTGTTGACTCCGAGTACAGCACTTGAAAGAAAGTCTGCAACGAACCGACCACTCCAGTTCATGTAATGGTTTAACGTCGCGTCGAACGATATTCCCTTGAGCGTGTAGGTGTAGTCATCAGAATGCATTGGAGTCCACAGCTCGATCCGCAGAACCAATGCAAAGCAAAAAAGCGTGCTGAGTAGCAGCGGCAACTTCACATGTTGAAATTTCGTCATAACGACCTTGAATCTATCCAAGCGTATAGTTGTTCCAGCCTGCTTACTCCTGCAGGCTCTTTCGCGCACTCGATTAAACGGCGCGCCCTGACTGCATGCAAAACCCCATAAATGGGTGTTATTGGGTTTATTGTTGGCGTCATGCTGCGCACAGACTCCCGGCAGCAAACCGACCGATCGCGAGGTAGCGGCCGCGGGGCCTGCTACGAAATGAAATGATGGGTTAACCCTACTGGTCAGGTCGCTACTTGAGCTGAGCGCGAAGACGCGAAATCGCCTGTTGATGGCCGACAGTGACAGTCGCGGCGCAAAACGTTTCAACTTCCTCAGTCAATATACCGTGCAGCCGGTCGCCCCACAATTTCAGGCAAAGCGACTTGGTCAGACTGCGCGCTTCAGGGGGTAGCCGTAAAAGCTCTGCTGCCAGCTCCTGCGCCTTCTCGCGCAGCGTCGAAGCATCGCAAACTCGCCGGGTCAACCCCAGGCGCAACGCCTCGTCGGCCGTCAGCATCCCTCCCGTCAGGAGGAGATCCAGCGCGACCGATGTACCGACCTTTTGCTGCAGGAAGTAACTGCTCCCGCCATCTGGCACGATGCCGAGTTTGACGAAGGGAAAGGAAAGTCTGGCATCGTCCGCCATCAGGAGGATGTCGGCGGACAAGGCCAGCGAGGCACCACCGCCCACGGCGGACCCCTGCACTGCTGCGATGACGATCTTTGGCATTTGCACGACCGCCAGATGATTCATCTGTGCCGCGATCACGCGGGAGCGCCACTGCTGCGTATCGGTTGGCAGATCCGACAGATCGAGTCCGCCACAAAATGAACGGCCCTCCGCGCGGAGCAGCACGACACTGACAGAGTCGTCAGCCGCCACCTGTCCCAGCGTAACTTCGAGTGCGGCGCGCATCGAAACGGAAAGGGCATTGTTCCTGTCTGGGCGATTCAGCGTGATTGTCGCCAAACCCGCGGATTTCTCCACGAGGACTTCCGGCGTGTTTGCGGTGGCTTGCATAAGCAATTGCCTCTTAGGTTGTTATAGGTACTTTCCCGAGGTTTACAAATCCACGAGGAAGTATACGCTTAACTGTCGAACGTTCGATAGACAACGTGTCGCTTTTGACCAGGTTCTGCAATGCGCCCGGGCGACAGGCAAAGATAAATGCGGTGTGTCGGTTCATCGCGGATAAATTCGAACACGGAGCCACCAATGACTGTCAGCACCACTGTCGATTCCGGCGTTGCCACCATCGTTCTCGATCGTCCGGAGCGTCGTAACGCCCTGAGCACGCAGATGCGCCAGGATCTGCTCAGGGCCCTGCTCGATGCCGGACAGAACGAGGCCGTGCGCGTCGTCGTGATCCGCGGGGCAAGCAGGGCTTTTTGCGCAGGGGCGGATATGTCCGAGCGCTCCGCGCCGACGATTCCGAACGGGCGACACCGCATTCATGTGGCGCACGCGATCGTCAAGGCAATTGCGCATCTGGAAAAGCCTGTGATTGCCGCGGTCGCAGGCGACGCTGTCGGAATCGGCTGGAGTATCGCCCTGGCCTGTGACTTCATCCTTGCCTCGCCATCGGCGCGCTTTGGCCAGGTGTTCAAGAAAATCGGGCTTGCCCCTGACGGCGGCTCTGTCTATCTCCTGGCGCAGTACGTGGGTGTGCTGCGGGCAAAGGAGCTGACAATGACCGGCCGGCTGGTTGGGGGCGAAGAAGCCTTCCGGTTGGGATTGATCACCGAACTGGTCGGGGACGAAAGCCTGATCGCCCGCACCAATGCGCTCGCGCAGGAGTTGGCGGATTCCGCCACCCTCGCCATGGGCATGACCAAGCGCCTGTTTCTTGCGGCGGGCGGGAGCGATTTCGACCGGTTCCTGGAAGTTGAATCGCATGTCCAGAATCAGTTGCTTCAGTCACAGGACCACGCCGAGGGCGTTGATGCATTTCTGAATAAACGCGCACCACATTTCAAAGGGCGCTGAACGGAGCAGCAAACACTACCCACCCAATCAATCGACAACCGAGGCACGCAACAGAAAGTGCCCGCGAGGAGAACCGCATGAAACTGATACACCGAATTGCCGTTGGTCTTGTCCTTGTCACGGGCGCTCTGGCGGTGCCGCATGCGGCAAGTGCCGATGATTATCCGAACAAGCCGATTCGTTTCATCGCACCGATTCCCGCGGGAGGCAGCACGGAAATACTCGCACGCGATGTCGCCCAGGGACTCAGTGAGCGACTGAAGCAACCGGTCGTCGTTGAAAATCGGCCTGGCGGCGCCGGCAGTATCGGGTCGGCGGTGGTGGCAAGCGCGCCACCCGATGGCTACACCATCCTGTTGGTGAACTCGAGCCATTCCATCAATCCGCATGTCTACAAAAATCTCCCGTTCGATGCAATCAAGGATTTCTCCCCGGTTTCACTCATGACGGATTTGCCGATGGGACTGTATGTACACCCGTCCGTTCCTGCAAAGAACCTGGAAGAATTCATCGCAATGGCCAAGGCAAAGCCGGACGGCTTTAGTTTTGCCACCTCCGGAAATGGTTCAGCCGGTCATCTGACCGGGCAGATGTTCCTGGATCAGACCGGTTTGAAGATGGTTCACGTTCCCTATCGGGGAAGCGCGCTCGCGATCAATGACGTACTCGCCGGCCAGGTTCCCGTGCTGGTTGCCGATGTGCCGCTGGCCGAAAAGCATGTCAGGAGCGGCGCCTTGCGCGCGCTCGCGGTGACATCAAGTGCGCGGGCCAAATCGCTGCCTGACACCCCGACGTTTGCCGAGCTTGGGATGAAGGACATGACCATCGCGATCTGGATCGGGGTGCTGGCTTCGCCCGGCACACCAAAGGAAATCACGAAAAAGCTGAGCCAGACGATTGCCGAAATCCTCAAGGAACCCGCACTGGCCAAGAAGGTCACCGACCGGGGTTTTGTCATCATCGGAAGTACGCCGGAGGAGTTCGCGGCAGTCATGAAAAAGGATTACGACCGGTTCGGCGAAGTGGTCCGAAAATCCGGGCTCAAGGCGGAGTAGGCTTCAATGGATCGCAAGGAACACGAAGCGGAGCTTGAGGAGTTTCGCGCAACCATCCGACGCTTCGCAACGGATGCGTTCGCGCAGAAGGCCGCTTATTGGGACGAGCATGAAGAGTTCCCCGCCGCGAACCGGGCACTGTTGGCCAGACTGGGTTACCTGGGACTCGTGATACCGGAGGAGTATGGTGGCTCTGGTGCATCGATTGAACACGCAAGCATCTTCCTGGAGGAGATCGCGCGTGTGTGCTTCAACACGGGACTCATCTGCCAACTGGCGGTCAACGGCCCTTCGCGCGCCATCGAAATACTCGGAACTCCGGAACAAAAGGCGCGCTGGTTGCCCAAGTGCGTGACCGGCGAGCATATGTTTGGCATAGGCATCAGCGAACCCGGTGCGGGGTCCGCAGTGACGGATCTTTCCACGACAGCCACTGAGGATGGCGACGCCTATATCGTCAACGGGCAGAAAGCCTTCTGCACGGGGGGCACCCAGGCAACACACGTGCTCATCTTCGCGCGATTTGGCAAGACGATCGGTGCCAAGGGAATCGGCGCTCTGATTGTCGAAAAGGGTACGCCCGGCTTCGATATCGGTCACCCCGGACCGAAAATGGGCGGGCGTGGCGTGGGCGAAGTCGAACTGTTCTTTGAAAACTGTCGGGTGCCGAAAGAAAACGTCCTGGTGCACGGCGACGCAGCATCGACCAAAAGCTTCCGGCTCCTGATGAGCTCCTTTGGTCCGGAGCGCGTGGGCAACGCGGCGATGTGCCTGGGCGTGGCGCAGGCGGCCTTCGACCTGGCGGTGTCGTATTCAAGCGAACGTACCCAGTTTGGGCGCCCGATCTGCGAGTTTCAGGGTATTCAGTGGAAGATCGCCGACATGGCGACCCAAATTCACGCTGCGCGCCTGATGATCAGGCATGCGGCAACCAGCCTGGAAGACGGGTTTCCCAAACCCCTGGATGCGGCCTGCGCGAAGCTCTACGCCAACGAGATGGTACAGCGCGTAACCAACGAGGCCTTGCAAATTCACGGCCATTATGGATACACACGTGAATTCCCCCTTGAGCGCATGGTGCGGGATGCACGCGGCTTCGCGCTGGGTGGTGGCACCGTCGAGATATTGCGCAACACAGTTGCCGCCCTGGTTTATGGGCGCAGTTTTGATCAGCGTCGCGGATAGGGCGACTCGGTTTATCAGAGGATAGAAGATGACATTTGAATACACCGCAGAGCAAAGACTGCTTTGCGACAGCGTGCGCAAGATGCTCAAGGAGATCGCAACGCCGGAGTACATTCGCGCGACCGATCGGGAGGGCCGCTACCCGTATGAGGTCTACGACGGGTTCGTGAAGCTTGGATTGATCGCGATGGCATTCCCGGAAGCCTATGGAGGGCTGGGTGGGGATCTGATGGACTTTGTCGCCGTATCCGAAGAGATCGGAAAAGTCAGCTACGACTATCTTGGCGGGTATGGAACATCCGTATTCAACGGAATCAATTTGCTGCATAACGGCAGCGAGGAGCAAAAGCGGAGATTCATCCCTAAGCTGATCAATGGCGAAATTCGCATGTCCATTGCCATGACCGAGCCAGGCGCCGGATCGGATGCAGGAGCCATGCGCACCACCGCAAAGCGTGATGGCGACCATTGGGTCCTGAATGGGCAGAAAGTCTTTTCCACCGGATCCGGCGCACGCGACAACGTGATCTCGCTCTATGCGAAAACCGACAATGACGTGAACTACAAAAAAGGAATTTCGCTTTTCCTGATCGACAACACGACGCCGGGCCTTGAGCTGCGCAAACTGGACACGCTGGGGCGCCGCTCGATCGGCACCTACGAAATATTCCTCGACAACGTACGCGTTCCGGCCGATCGCCTGGTGGGTGAAGTCAACCAGGGCTGGAAGTACATGATGTCAGGCCTGCAGCTTGAACGCATGATGACGACAGCCGGATATTGTGGCGCTGCGCAGTCGGTCGTCGACCTTGCGCTGAAGTACGCGACAGAGCGTGTTCAGTTCGGGCAGCCGATCGGGGATTTCCAGGCGATTGCCCACATGCTCGCTGACATGCAGACGGAGGTCGAGGCCGCGCGCATGCTCATGCTGAAGGCCGCCTGGGAAGTCTCCAACAAGCGCGACGCCCTGAAGACTTTGTCCATGGCGAAGCTCTTTGCCTCCGAAACCTATATCAAGGCGGCAAACAATGGCATGCAAATCATGGGGGGCTATGGCTACATCATGGAGTACGACATGCAGCGCCATTTCCGCGAGGCGCGCTCGACGACGATCGCGGCAGGCACATCGCAAATGCAGCGCAATATCATCGCGCGTCAAATGGGATTGAAACCACGATAAATCTGACTGCATGAGCCCGTTGCCATGTCCATCAAGCTAACGAAGACCGGTGCAGTCGCCATCATGACGCTGGAAAACCCGGCAAGCCTGAACGCGCTCACGCCCCGGATGCGCGTCGAGATGGAGGCGCACGTCATTGATGTCCGGGACGACAGATCGATACGGGCACTTGTGATCACCGGGGCAGGCCGGGCATTTTGTTCCGGAGGCGATATCAACACGTTTACCGGGGCAGGCCCTCTGGAGATGCGCGATCGCTTGCGGCAGCAGCATCGCGTCACGCTATCCCTGTATTCACTCGAAAAGCCGGTGATCGCCGCGGTGAACGGCATCGCCTATGGCGTCGGGTTCAATATTGCCTTGCTGGCGGATATCATTCTGGCTGCCGACACGGCCAGGTTCTGCCAGAGCTACAGCGAGGTGGGCATGATTCCTGACGGCGGAGGCCTTTACCTTCTTTCCCGATTGGTCGGTGTACAGCGCGCTAAGGAAATGGTGCTGATGTCAGACGTGATCGACGCCGCGCAGGCGAAGCAACTTGGCATCGTACGGGATGTCATCCCTGTCGGGGAACTCATGCCGCGGGCGCTGTCACTTGCGCAACAATTGGCTGCAGGCCCGACACGCGCCTTCGGGATGGATAAGGCGTTGTTAAACCGCGCAATGTCACAGAGTCTCGACGAGTACCTCGAGCTTGAGGCTGGCGCGGAGGCTGTGATCATGCAATCACAGGATCACCTGAATGCGGTGGCGGCGTTCAAGGGTAAGACCTTACCGAAGTTCGAAGGTCGATAACGCCCGAAGCCCTCAGCGCTATGCGCGAACAAGGCCGCCGGATACGAGCGTGCAGACGTTATCGGCGAAAGCGTCGAAGGTGCCGCGCCGGGGGTCATACCACTCGACGGTCCAGTTGAGCGCGCCGACGACGAAAATTCGTGCGACGCCCAGGTTGAGCTTTGGGCTGATCGCGCCTTCGGCCACGCCTTGCTTCAGGAACTCGGTCCACCATTTGCCATAGGCGTTGCGCGACCTGGCATGCCGCATCCGCACGTCCTCGGGAACCTGCCCGTAGATGCGAATATTTGCCGAGGAAAAATCGCCGACCTGCAACAGACCGTGCAGGTGGCTTCGCACAACGACCCGGAGGCGTTCCTGAAACGACAGGCCGGCTGGCATGGCCGCCACGCCCTTGTTAACCTCGTGCACGATAACGCGCAGCCCTTCTTCCAGCACGTGAAAAAGGATTTCTTCCTTCGACTCGAAGTGATAATAAATCGTCGATGCGCGGATGCCAGCTTCAGTGGCGATTTGCCGAAGCGATACCGCAGCGTAGCCGTTTTCACGCAACAGCCTGGCCGCGCAAAGCAGAATGATTGACCGGGTCTCGAGGGGCGACTGTGCCGAAGGCGCTTCGATCGGAATCGCCAGGGCATCCGCGGCTGCCCCTGCAACACTGGCGTTGGCGCCGCGAGAAGAGGACCGGCTCTTGGGGGTACGCGGCGTCTTGGTCATGGAGTTCATTGTTTCGCTGTCGACAATACAGGCTGGGTTGGCGAATAGACACAAAAAATCGGAAGAAAATCGCCGCTACGGAGTACGAAACCGACCCCTCCCATATGGCATGAAAGCCTCGTATTCATTATCGCACAAGGGATTGCAAGCTGTCGAACGTGTGTTAGACTGGCCCGAAAACAAAAGAACTTCCGGGGGACGAAACGCCATGAATTTTGAACTGACACCCGACCAGGTCGAATTGCGGGACGCGGCCAGAAAGCTTGCAACCGAAGTGTTCAGGGACAAGGCCGATCGCTGGGATCGCAATGAAGAATATCCCGAGGAAAACAAAAAACTTTTGTGCGAGCTTGGTTACCTTGGGCTGAGCATCGACGAAGAGTTCGGCGGCTCCGGGCGCGGTCTTGTCGATACCTATCTGGTGATCGAGGAGATCGCTAAAGTCGACCTGGCAACAGCGATCATCGTTCATGAGCAGAACGTATCGCCCAGAATTATCGCGACCTACGGACCGCCCGAGTTGCGCCAGCGCGTCATCCCGAAATTCATTACCGGCGAGCTGGAAATCAGCATTGCGTGGACAGAGCCCGAGGCAGGTTCGGACGGGGCCGCGATCACGACCACTGCGGAGCTCAACGGCGACCACTACATCGTCAATGGGCAAAAGGTATTCACAACCTACGGGGATCGCGCGGATATGCATCTTGTCTACGCGCGCTTCGAGCCATCCAAAGGCGCGCGGGGTATCGGAACGATTCTGGTTGAAAAGGATAGTCCAGGTCTGACGGTGCACAAGATCAAGCACAAGATGGGCGTGCGGGGTGCCAGCGAGAACGAACTGTTTTTCGACAATGTGCGCGTGCCCGTCGAAAACGTCGTCACGCTGGGCAGTGCAGAAAGCTCAAAAGGTTTTGTCAAGACGCTGAATGTATACAACGCGACGCGCGTGGGCATGGGCGTGATGGCGCTCGGCGTGGCGGAAGGCGCGTTCGAACTTGCGCGTGAATACATGACGGTGCGTAAGCAGTTCGGCCAGCGGCTCGCGGATATGCAGGGGTTGCGCTGGATGATGGCCGATATGTGGGTAGAGATCGAAGCGGCTCGCGGGCTGTGCTACCAGGCATTGGCTGAAGTCGATGCAGGCCGCGCGGATGCCTGCCTGTCTTCCGTGGCCAAGGTCTACGCCACTGAGATGGCGCAGCGGGTCGTCTTGAATTGTCAGCAGATGTTCGGAGGCTACGGCTACTTTGGCCTGTTACCGCTTGAGCGCATGCTGCGCGATGTGCGCATGCTGACCATCACCGGTGGCACCACACAGACGCAAAAGAACGCGATCGCAAACCACATATTCGGTCGCTGAGCGCCACGCGCTCGGGTTCCGGGGGAAAACCATGTCTGCAATTCCGCTTCTCGAGGGCCGCACACGCCTGCCCGTGATTTGTTCGCCGATGTTCCTGGTGTCGTATCCGGAACTGGTCAAGGCGCAATGCAAGTCTGGTCTCGTGGGATCCTTTCCGGCGCTGAATGCGCGACCCGAAAGCGAACTCAGGAAGTGGATTCTGGAGATTCGCGAAGAGCTTCTCGCCTATCAGCGTGAGAACCCTGATGAAATCGTCGCACCGTTCGCCGTCAACCAGGTACTCAGCGCGGGAAACGAACGCGTGTACCGGGATATTGAAACCTGCGTAGAACTGCAAGTCCCGATTACCATCACGAGCCTGCGAGCGCCCAACGATGTCATCAAGGAGATCCATGGCTATGGGGGAATCATCCTTCACGATGTCGTGAACCTGCGCCATGCGATGAAGGCGCTCGACGCCGGGGTCGACGGGCTGATCCTCGTGGCGAGTGGCGCCGGCGGCCATGCCGGCAGAGTGAATCCGATCGCGCTCGTACACGAGATCCGCAATGTCTACGATGGCCCGCTGATCCTGTCGGGCTCGATCACCACGGGCTCTGGCATCCTGTCTGCCCAGGCAATGGGTGCGGATTACGCCTACATCGGCACACGTTTCATTGCAACGAAGGAGGCACAGGCGCCCCAGGCGTACAAGGAAGCCATCGTGCGCGGCAAGTCGGCAGATGTCATCTACACGGATTACTTCACCGGCGTGCACGGCAATTATCTGCGTGAAAGCATCGTCGCCTCCGGCCTGGATCCCGACAACCTGCCCGCCACGCAAGCCGCAAAGACCGGCATGCCCCGCATCGATGCGCAGGGAATCAAGACCTGGAAGGACATCTGGGGCGCCGGCCAGGGCATCGGTGCCATTCACGACATACCAGCGGTGCGGGAACTGGCCGATCGTCTGTGTGCTGAATACGAGGCGGCCCGTCGCCGGATTTGCGGTCTGGGTTGAGGGTCCTGTTGCCTACTGGCGAGGGTACCCTACGGCCATTGAAAATGGCCCGACGCTGATGGTCAGTGCATTCATGCCTGCTTCTGTTTGCGCATCAAATTCGCAATCCTTTTATTTTT
>JADZBO010000140.1 GCA_020851995.1 Burkholderiaceae bacterium | reverse complement strand
GGCGTTGCGGGCCCTGAGGCCGCCAACAACGCGGGCGCGCAAACCTCGTTCATTCCCCTGCTGACCCTGGGTATCCCCGGCAACGCGGTGATGGCCCTGATGGTTGGCGCAATGACGATTCACAATATCCAGCCCGGTCCGCAGGTGATGTCAAGCCACCCGCAGCTGTTCTGGGGTCTGATCGCCTCGATGTGGCTCGGCAACGCCATGCTGGTGGTTCTGAACCTGCCGCTCATCGGCATCTGGGTCAAGCTGCTGAAGGTGCCTTATCGCATCCTGTTCCCTGCGATTCTGGTGTTTTGTACGATTGGCGTGTATTCACTGAACTACAACACCTTTGACATCCTGACGACTTCGTGCTTTGGCATCATCGGGTACCTCTGGAGCAAGCTCAAGTGCGAAGGCGCGCCGCTGCTGCTGGGTCTGGTGCTTGGCCCACTGATGGAAGAAAACTTCCGTCGCGCCCTGCTGCTTTCCCGTGGTAACTACTCGACGTTCATCGAGCGTCCGCTGTCCGCGTCGCTGCTGGGCGTGGCGATCTTCCTGGTGATCATCGTGGCACTGCCCTCGATCAAAAAGAAACGCGAGGAAGCATTCGTCGAAGAAGATTGATGCGTGCGGGGTTTCGGATCACTGGTTCAATACCCCGCCGCCATGGCCAGCTTGATTGCCATGCTGGCCGTGGCGTCACCGATCGAAATAAGGGCAGCGTACTTATTGCGCTGCCCTTTTTTGTTGCCTGACAGTGCTATTGCGCTGCCTGTTTGGTTGTCTGGCATTGACCCCGGTTAATGCGATGCGCTAACCGGTACGCTCCAGACGCTGACAGGATTGCTCGCCCGCATCCGCCTGCTGCTTGCAAGGTTCAGATTGCGCGGCTCCTTCGGTCGACGCCGCCGGCTGACGCAGAAACTTCGGCTCTGGACGTCTGAAGATGATGGAGGACAACTCGTTGAGTGCCTGCGTATAAACACCACGCTTGAAATCGATCACCGAATCGAGCGAAACCCAGTAATTGCTCCAGCGCCAGGCATCAAACTCCGGATGATGCGTGGCGCGCAACTGGACATCGGAATCGCGACCGACCATGCGCAGCAGAAACCAGATTTGTTTCTGGCCTTTGTAATGGCCGCGTGACTCGCGCCGGATAAAGGTATCGGGCACTTCGTACCGCAACCAGTCACGTGTCCGTCCCAGAATGCGGACATGGTCAGGCCGAAGCCCGACCTCCTCATGGAGCTCGCGAAACATGGCTTGCACCGGGCTTTCGCCGTATTTGATGCCGCCCTGCGGAAACTGCCACGCATGTTCCCGGATCCGCTTGCCCCAGAAGACCTCGTTTTTGTGATTCACGAGGATGATGCCAACATTGGGACGGTAGCCCTCGCGATCGAGCATGGCTACTCCCAGCGAATTCAATACAATTGCGTTTGATTATACGTATCCGCCGGGATTTTTCCCTAATTCAATTCAGCACCCAGCCATGCGCGCATCCGCTTTCCATATCAGTACCCTGAAAGAAGCCCCCAACGACGCTGACATCGCCAGCCACCAGCTGATGACTCGCGCGGGAATGATCCGCAAGCTTGCCGGCGGTATCTACAACTACATGCCGCTTGGGCTGCGCGTCATCCGCAAAGTTGAACGGATCGTGCGCGAGGAAATGGACGCCGCCGGCGCGCTCGAGCTCTTGATGCCCATGGTCCAACCGGCGGAATTATGGGTCGAATCCCGCCGCTGGAATGACTACGGCCCCGAACTGCTTCGGCTGAAGGATCGCCACGGCCGCGACTTCATCCTGCAACCGACCTCGGAAGAAGTCATCACAGACATTGCCCGGAACGAGATTCATAGCTGGCGTCAGTTACCGGTCAATTTCTACCATATTCAGACGAAGTTCCGCGACGAGCGCCGGCCGAGATTCGGCGTGATGCGCGGTCGCGAATTCACGATGAAGGACGCGTACTCGTTCGACCGTGATGTGGCCGGCGCACAGAAAAGCTACGAAATCATGTTCGCCGCGTACATGAAGATTTTCAGCAGACTGGGGCTGAGGTTCCGTGCCGTCGCCGCGGATACCGGCTCCATTGGAGGCTCACAGAGCCATGAGTTCCAGGTCATCGCCGATATTGGCGAAGACCTCATCGTGTACGATCCGGCGTCCGACTACGCAGCCAACATCGAACTGGCGCCCGCCCCCTGCCTGATCGCTGACCGCGCAGCGCCGGCCCGCGCGATGCAATCCGTCCCCACCCCCGGAGCGACCAAGTGCGAAATCGTCGCACAGCAGCTGGATATTGCCCTGTCGCAGACAGTCAAGTCGCTGGTGCTCGCCACTGAGCCAAAGACGGGGGAAGTCAGGATCTGGCTGCTCCTCATACGCGGCGATCACGAACTGAACGAAATCAAAACGGGCAAGGTGCCCGGTCTGGACAACGGATACCGGTTTGCCTCAGAGGACGAAATCGTCGAGTACTTCGGCTGTAAGCCAGGGTATCTGGGCCCTGTCGCGACGCTCAAGCCGGTGACGGTCGTTGCCGACCGCACCGTGGCCCACATGGCCGACTTCGTCTGCGGTGCCAACCATGAGGACGCTCACCTGGTCGGCGTCAATTGGGGGCGGGATCTGCCGGAGCCCTCGCTGGTCACCGATTTGCGCAATGTGGTCGAGGGCGACCTCGCGCCGTCGGGTCAGGGCTCGTTAGCAATCCAGCGCGGAATCGAAGTCGGACATGTCTTCTACCTGGGCACCAAGTATTCGGAAGCCCTGAAAGCCACCTTTCTGGACGAAAACGGCAAGCCGGCACTCATGGAAATGGGGTGCTACGGCATCGGGATTACGCGCATCGTCGCGGCGGCAATCGAACAAAACCACGATGCGCGCGGAATCATCTGGCCAAGAGCGATCGCCCCGTTCGAAGTGGTGGTGTGCGGTCTTGGCTGGGGTAAGAGCGAAGCGGTACGTGAAGCGGCGCAAACAATTTATGGACAGCTCAAAGCGGCCGGCGTCGACGCGATTCTGGATGACCGGGATCTGAGGCCGGGTGTGATGTTCGCCGAATGGGAACTGATCGGAGTACCAGTGCGGATCACGGTCGGTGATCGTGGCCTGGCCGACGGCGTCGTCGAAGTTCTGTCGCGGAGCGCCCAGGAAACACTTAAGGTGCCACTGGCCGACTGCGCCACCCGCGCGCGGGAAGTGCTGGCAGCAAGCTGATCCCGTGTCCTCCATCGATCCGCCCCGCCCTGACGCACGGTCCGCACCGGCCGGTCAGACCCACGCGCTGGACGTACGCGTCTACTATGAGGACACGGATGCGGGCGGCGTCGTCTATTACGCCAACTACCTCAAATACATGGAGCGTGGGCGCACGGAATGGCTGCGCGCACTCGGCGTGGATCAATCTGAGGTGGCCCGGGAATTCGGGCGCGTCTTCATGGTCGTTTCCATGGAAATCAAGTACTTGCGTCCAGCCAGGCTGGACGATTTGCTCACCGTGCGGAGCGAGGTTACACGGATGGGCCGCGCTTCGTTAAACTTCGCGCAGCAGATTTACTGCAATGGGGAACTGCTGACCCAGGGCACCGTCCAAATCGGATGTGTCGACGCAATGGCTTTACGGCCGGCCGCCATGCCGGCACAAGTTCGGACAAAACTCGCTGTAACTATTCAGGAATGACTGATGCCAACCTCCACCTCTGACATGTCGATGATCACGCTGGTTCTGAACGCCAGCCTGCCGGTGCAGCTGATCATGCTGCTGCTGGTCGCGGTCTCGATCCTGTCCTGGACATTTATTTTCACCAAGAAAGCCGCCATCAAAAAGGCCTTGACGCAGACGCGCCGCTTCGAAGACGATTTCTGGTCGGGTGGTGATCTGGCGGTTCTGCACCAGTCGATTTCAACGCGGCGGGCCGAACAGGGTGCGCTGGCCCGTATTTTCGATGCCGGGATGACCGAGTTCCTGAAGGCCCGCCGGGCCGCCGGCAACGCCCCTGACATGACCACGATGCTTGACGGCGCACGTCGGGCCATGCGTGCAGCCTTCCAGCGTGAAATGGATGAACTCGACTCACACCTGAACTTTCTTGCCTCTACGGGTTCGGTGAGCCCCTATGTCGGCCTGCTCGGAACCGTTTGGGGCATCATGCACGCGTTTGTCGGCCTGGCTAACGTCCAGCAGGCTACGCTTGCGTCCGTCGCGCCCGGTATCGCCGAGGCGCTGATTGCCACGGCGATCGGACTGTTTGCCGCGATTCCGGCGGTGGTAGCCTACAACCGGTACACCCATGATATCGACCGTCTGTCGATTCGCTTCGAGACCTTTGTCGACGAGTTCCTGAACATTCTGCAACGGCAGGTGCGCTAATGTCCTCAGTTCGCTCCAGCTCGGGGCGCCAGGGCCGGCGTCTGAAAAGCGAGATCAACGTCGTGCCTTACATCGACGTGATGCTCGTGCTGCTGGTGATCTTCATGGT
This sequence comes from Burkholderiaceae bacterium, assembly GCA_020851995.1. Taxonomy (GTDB): domain Bacteria; phylum Pseudomonadota; class Gammaproteobacteria; order Burkholderiales; family Burkholderiaceae_B; genus Zwartia. The sequence goes on along the minus strand of JADZBO010000140.1, from coordinate 5,653 downwards.
GACTGCACCCCTGATCACGCCCGGGGTCATTGAGCTCCCCACGGTCGGCCAGGCCGCTACGGTGCCCGCCACGCCGATCGAAGTGCAGATCACTGAAGACGGCAAACTTTCCTGGCGACAGCGCGATGCCAGCGGCAAGTTTCAGTCGGTGGAACGCAGTTCGCTCGCACAAACCATTCTCTCGGTGCGTACGCCAGGTCAGCCGGTGGTGATTTCAGCCGATGGAAAAGTGGCGTACAAGAGCGTCACCGAAGTCATGGAAAGCCTGCGCAAGGCTGGCATCGACAAGCTGGGCCTGCTGGTCAGCCAGGAAGGCGAGATCACGGCCAAACCCGCCCGGGGCGGCAAGCGCTGATGACTGCCCGAACGACGATCCTGGCCGCACCTTTGTTTCATTCATGACCAGACGCCCATCTTCGAATCTGCGAGGTCCGCTTCTGCCGCCGCAGGAGAAACTTGACTGGCGCTCGTTCGGCCTTGCTTTGGCCGCACACGGCCTGCTGGTCCTCATGCTGGTGTTCGGCCTGAACTGGAAAACCGAATCGCAGGGTCCGCTGCAGGTTGAGTTGTGGGCGGCCGGCAACAGTCCGGTCAGCCCACCGCCGGCGCAGAGCAAACCGGAGCCGCCCCCCCCGCCCAAACCAGAGCCCAAACCAGAGCCCAAACCCGAGCCCAAGCCGGAACCCGTGCAAGAGCCGGAACCTCCTCCGCCGCCACCGCCACCGCCACCGCCCGAGCCACCACCGCCGCCAGTCGAAGCGCCGAAACAGGACGCTGCGCCGGATATTGCGCTGGAGCAGGAGAAAAAGCGCCTCGAAGAGGAGCGTGCCGAACGCGATCGGATCGCGCGGGAAAAGGAGCGGGAAAAGAAACGCGCCGAGGAAGAAGCCCGTAAGGAGCAGGAACGCATCAAACGCGAACGCGAAACTGCCGAGCGCAAGGAAAAGGAACGCCTTGATCAGGAGCGCAAGGAAGCCGAACGCAAGGAAGCCGAGAAAAGGGCCAAAGAAGAAGCCGCGAAAAAAGCGGCCGCCGAGAAGAAAGAGAAAGAAGAGGCCGAGAAGAAAGCGAAGGAAGAAGCGGAAAAGAAAGCCAAGGAAGAGGCGGCTAAGAAAGCCAGGGAAGAAGCGGCTAAGAAGGCCGCCGCCGAGAAGAAAGCCAGGGACGATGCCGCAAAGAAAGCGGCGGCCGATCAGGCGCTGCGTGATGCGTTCCGCAACGACGCGCTTGGCGTAGCGGGCATTCCGGGTGGCACCGCAGATCGAAACCAGTCGGGCGGCGGACGCGACAGCGGTTACGCCGGAAAGGTTCGCGCCTGCATCCAGCCCGGCGTGGCATTTCCGACCCCGCAGCGCGCAGGTTCGGCCAATCCGACGGCCGTCTATGTTGTCCGGTTAAAATCCGACGGAACCGTTTCAGGGTTGACCCTGAAACGATCCTCCGGCAACCCGAGATTCGACCGGGCGGTGGAGGCTGGTATCAGCAAGTGCACGCCCTTCCCCAAACCCAGTACCGGCGGCTATCCAGCCGATGGCATCGAAGTGAACTACCAGATGTATGAATGACAGGAGATCGCTTTCCATGAACGCTGAACGACCAAGTTTGAACCTGCTGCGCTGCCTCCCTGGCGCGCTCGGCGCCTGTGGCCGTTTGCTGCTGGGGACGCTTTTTGCACTGCTGCTGGTTGCGGGCGCGGCGCAGGCACAACTGCGTGTGGATATTTCCGGCACCGGCGCACAGCAGTACCCCATCGCGATCGCCGATTTCAGTGGTGACCCCGCCGGCAAGCAGATCGCCGAAGTCATTCGCGCCGACCTGACCCGCTCGGGCCAGTTTCGCCTGGTCAATGCGACCGGGGCCACGCTGACCGTCGATACGCCCATCGCCTACGACGAATGGCGCACGCGCGGTGCCGATTTCATTGCCTACGGCACGGTCGCAACGACCCCTGATGGCCGCTTCGATGTTCGCTATCGCCTTGGCGATACCTTGAAAAAGTCGCAGCTTGACGGCGTCGCATTTTCAGGAACCGACAAAGAATTGCGCCGCATTGCCCATCAGATCGCTGACCGGATCTACGAGAAGATCACTGGTGTGCGCGGCGTGTTTGCAACCCGCATCGCTTATGTACTCAAGGTTGGCAACAACTACGAACTCCAGATCGCCGATGCGGACGGTCAGAACCCCCAGGTCGCGCTTCGCTCGCGCGAACCCGTCATTTCACCGGCGTGGTCGCCCGATGGTTCGCGCCTGGCCTACGTCAGCTTTGAATCGGGCAAACCCGTTGTTTATGTGCATCACCTTGCAACCAGCAAGCGCGTTCCGGTCGCCAACTTCAAGGGCAACAACTCGGCGCCCGCATGGTCGCCCGACGGCAATACGCTCGCGGTGGTACTGACCCGGGATGGTTTGTCCCAGATCTATACGGTGAATGCCAATGATGGGTCCGGGCTGCGCCGCGTGACCCGCTCCCCGCTGATCGACACGGAACCCGTATTTAGTCCCGATGGAAAGTCGATTTTCTTCACCAGTGACCGTAGCGGAAGCCCGCAGATTTACCAGGTTGGTCTGGACGGCGGTGAGCCGCGTCGCATTTCCTACAACGGCGGTTACAATATCTCACCTAGGATTTCCCCTGATGGCAAATCTTTGCTGACCGTAACACGGCGTGACGGCTCGTATCGAATTGCATCTCTCAACCTGGCGACGGGTGCTGAAACGCTCCTGACAGATGGTCGGGATGACCAGTCTCCGAGCTTTGCGCCCAATGGGATGCAAGTGTTGTATGCCGCAATTCAGGGTGGTCGAAGCGTACTGGCAGGCGTCTCCAGTGACGGGCGGGTGCGGCAAACGCTGTCAGTCCTGAATGGCGAAATACGTGAGCCGACCTGGGGCCCATTTTCGAATTAATTGTCTAAGCATTTGTTTCAAGGAAAAACCATGAAATCGCGCGTTGCCAAGAGCTTTACCATCGTTGCACTCGCCGCCTCCCTGGCAGCGTGCAGTTCCGTCAATCTTGACGACAAGGCCGGAGCGGGAGGCTCGGGATCGGGTGCCGACGGCAGCCAGATTATGGATCCGTTCAACCCCAAGAGCGTTCTGGCGCAGCAGCGTTCGGTTTACTTTGACTTCAACAGCTACACCGTCGACGACAAGTACCGTGGCATCGTGGAACTGCACGGCAAGTACCTCGTCGCAACGCCCCAGCAGCGCGTGGTGATCGAAGGCAATACGGATGCCCGTGGCGGCGCCGAGTACAACCTGGCACTTGGTCAGCGCCGCGCCGAAGCGGTTCGCCGCATGCTCACGCTGATCGGCGTACCTGATACGCAAGTCGAGACGATCAGCTTCGGTAAGGAAAAGCCCAAGGCATTGGGTGACACGGAGGCCGATTTCGCAGAAAACCGCCGTGCGGATTTCAATTACAAGCGGTAAGCTTTAGCGAGTCGCTGGTTTTGAACCACGCAGGGCGGCTTTCGAGGCCGCCCTGCTGTTTTGTTGAGGACATGTCATGCGCAGTGTTTCAGTTCTGTCCCGGTTGACCGGTTTGTGCGCGCTCATGGTTGTTGCACTCAGTGCAAGCCAGCCAGCACATGCTTTTGCCGATGATGATGCCCGCAAGGCTATTCTTGAACTGCGCCAGCAAATCAAATCCATGTCGGACGCCAACCAGCGCGCGCGCATGCAATTAGCCGACCAGATCGAGGGGCTTGAGCAGGAAGTCACGCGGCTGCGTGGCATGATTGAGCAGATCGGACGACCCGGTGGAGCCCAGGCTTCGGCCGGTGGTGCACGCGCCGAAGACAAAGCCGAAGATCCGCGCGAACAATCCGCCTACGACGGCGCCATGGATCAGTTTCGCAAAGGCGACTACAAGGAGGCGAGTGACTCTCTGACCGCTTTCCTCACGCTGTACCCGGAAAGCACGCTCGCTCCGACCGCGCAGTTTTATCTTGGCAGCAGCCGCTACGCGCTCAAGGATTACAAGGGTGCAATCGATCGCCTGACACTCATGTCGCAAAAGTTTGCCTCACATCCGCGCGCGCCCGATGCGTTGCTGGTGATTGCGGGCAGCCAGATCGAGCTGAATAACCGCGCAGGCGCGAAGACGACTCTTCAGCGCATTGTCAAAGACTACAAGGGTACGCCAGCCGCTGAAACCGCGGCTAAACGACTGCAATTGCTGCAATAGCCCCAAGGGGCTCCTGGTCGGGGTCTCGTCATTTTTTCGGACCACTTGGCGGTTGTGTCTTTGAGGCACTCGTCGCTGCTACGCGCGACATACGCTTTTGTCGGCTGCGACGATTGTCGCGTGTCGGTCAGACAAGCAACAGCATCGCCACGCCTGCCACGATCATGACCGTACCGACCATTTCCTGGCGCGTCCCGCGTGTCAGGAAAACGCGCCACGACAGGATCTGGGCAAACAACACCTCGACCAGACCGAGTGTGCGCACATTGGCGGCTGCAGTGAGTGCGAACCCCAGAAACCAGCCCTCCGAGGCAAGCGCCCCGAGCAAGCCGCCCCAGATCGAAATTCGCCATGCCTGTAACACCCGGATCATGACGGTGGGTTGAAACATCAGCATCCAACCGCCAAGCACGATGGTCTGAATGAGCAAGCCACAGGTGACGGTCCAGGTCGCGTGGGCCAGGAAGTGACCGTCGCCCAGCGAAAGGATTGCCCCGCGATAGGTGACGGCCGCAATTGCGAAAAACGCGCCGGCCAGCAAGCCCATCGCGACGGGCTGCCAGCCTGCGGAGGCGGCCTGGGAAGCTGCGGGTTTCCGGGCCATGAGGGTGACCCCGACCGTGGCGATCACAATCGCCAACATGCCGAGCAAGGGGATACGATCGCCGAGAACCACCATCCCGAAGACCGCTACCTGCACCGGTTCGGTCTTGGTCCAGGCGGTCACGACCACGAAGGCGCGTTGGCGCATTGCTGCCAGCATGAGTGCAGTTGCCAGCACCTGGGAAATCGCACCCACCATTGTAAATAGCACGAAGCTGCCACCCATGCGCGGCACGGAGGACCCGGTGGCCAGATGCGAAATTGCCGCGATGGCCAGAGCAAACGGGAATCCATACAGAAATCGCACCTGTGTGGCGCCCAGCGTACCTAACCGTTCGGTCAGACTGCGCTGGATTGCATTGCGGCCCGCCTGCGCCCCGGCAGCGAAGATGGAGGCTGGTATCCACAGCCATGTCCAGTCATACACGAATAAATCCCCCGCGCCTGGTTGCAAGACCAGTTCTAGTCATGTTGACGCCCGCGCTGCGTGTTCCTGCAAGAGCGCGACCACGGCCGCGTCCAGCACAATACCTGACTCACGCTGCTTTGCCATTTTGTCGAGTTCGATTTCGCCAGGAACGATGACGGGGCGCATCGGATCGGCAGCAGGGCTTTCATGCAGAAGCGCAGCGAAGTCTTGCATCCTCTGCGCCAGCCACTCGGTCGACCCCAGGCGGCGCGTGTCGATCAGGATAAAGAAATGCCCCAGGTTCTGCGGCGCGTCGGGGGCGTCGACCCAGGATTGCACGTGGGTGAGATAGGCCGCATTGGACAACAACCCGGCAAACAGATCCACGAGTAACGCCAGCCCGTAGCCCTTGTGACCACCGATCGGCAGAAGAAACCCGTCAAGCGCCG
>JADZBO010000139.1 GCA_020851995.1 Burkholderiaceae bacterium | reverse complement strand
GAGCCTCGTCGTTTCTGCTCGGCAGAGAAGACGCGATTGCCATCGTGAATCACCAGGTCAGTATCATCGAAGGCGAATGGCAGTCCACTTGCGACGAAGCGAACTTAAGCGAAGTGGATCGAACTTTGTTTTGGCGGCGTCAGTTCCTGAACCCATTCGCATTCCTCAATGCACCTGAGGGGGTTCATATTCCGAGGTCTACTTAGAATCAGATCGCAATGCTCGGCCAGGTCTCGCTCGGCCTTCGCCAATCCCAGATGCGGCGCAACTCAGCCTCAGGGGCGTCGTTCAGATCAACGCGCAGATCAACAATCGGAAAGCACTCGTCGCCGCTCAGGAGCAGTGCGGCGGAGTTTTGCCCCTCCGGCTGGCCACCGGCATCACGTCCGGCTTCTCGGGGAGCGCGAAGCCGCGAATCCCCGAGGCGTTGTCGCTCATCACATTGTGTTCGACGCCCGTGAGCCGTGTGTCGGAAACGCCGGCGGTTAGCTCAGTTCCAAATACTCGTCAATGCAACGCCGCGAGCCGCTTCGTCCTATCACCGCGACTGCGTGACGCAGCCAACACGCAGCTCAAACATCCAAAGAGCGCTAAGCTGTGAGCTGCTAGTTCAACACGCAAACTCCCGCACCGAGACCAAAGCACCGCAATCCATGGTTAACGATTTGATTCGCAAGACCGTCCGCGGTCTGGTAGGTGGCAGTGGCCCTCCAGTCGCGTTCCTGACTCCGAAAGGCGACAGAGGACTGTTTGGGCCAGAATCAATCGCCTGGAAGATTCATGCGGACTTCATCTCCATGATGATCGGGGGCATTAGCTCACTCCTTTTGCAGGCACTTCATCCTCAGGCGCTTGCCGGGGTTTGGGACCACTCCACCTTCAGGGAAGATCTGAAAGGTCGTCTGGGCAGAACAGCATTTTTTATTGCGGCGACCACTTATGGTCCGGTCGGGATGGCTGACAGAGTCATTGAACGAGTCAACCAGATCCACACCAAAATTACTGGCTTTGATGAGTTTGGGAAACCCTATTCCGCTACAGATCCTCATTTGCTGGCATGGGTTCACCTGACCGAAACCCGCAGCTTCATGCGGTCCTTTGAAGAATATCGGAAAGAGAAAATCAGCCCTCAGGAAAAGGATCAGTATTTCCTTGAAATGAAATCCCTGGGCGAACGGATGGGTGCGCTTGACTTGCCCGTCACTTATGCCGGCACTGAAAATGCGATTGAAAGCTACATTCCGGAACTGCATTTTGGCGAGCGCGCCAGGAGCATCGTCCAGCTGCTTGAAAACTTTCCGAGCAACCTCGCGACCAGACCCATCATTAAGCTCATGAGTCGGGCAGGCTTTCTCAATTTGCCAGACTGGGTTTATCCAATGATTGGCAAACCCATGCCGAGTGACCTGGAGCGCTTCGCTGTTCGAAAGAGCATCGAATTAATTGCCATACCGGTGCGCGAGGCGCTGAAAGACGGGGTGGCCGCCCACGCCCTTCGCAGGGTTTACGGGTAATTTCTTTCGGAAATCGGTACCGGTCAGGTTAATTGACGCACATTGGCCTCGAACTCCTCCAGGGGAAGGGGGTGACCATACAGATAGCCCTGATATGACTCGCATCCATTTGTCGCCAGGAAGTCCCGCTGCGCCTGGGTTTCGACCCCCTCGGCGATGACCCGAATGCCGAGTGACTTTCCGAGAAGAATGATCGTCCTTACGATGACGCAGGCATTGACATCCCCTGGAACTCCTTCAACAAACGATTGATCAATCTTGAGTTGATCCAGTGGCAAGCGCCGAAGGTATGAGAGCGAAGAGTAGCCGGTGCCGAAATCGTCGAGCGCGAAGTGAATGCCGCGCTTTTTGAGCTCGGCGATCTTACCCATCGTCCCTTCGACATCTTTGACGAGAATACTTTCAGTAAGCTCCAGCTCAAGGCGATGTGGATTGGCTCCAGTTCGCTTCAGCGTTGATAAGACGTGCTCCACAAAATCCGTCTCGTAGAACTGTCGTGCACTGATGTTCACCGCGAGCGTCAGTTCCGCAAGGACGGGATCGCGTCCCCAGCATGCCAACTGCGCACAAGCCGCGCTGAGAACCCATTCACCGATCGGCAGGATGAGGCCTGTCACCTCTGCTGCGGGTATGAACAGATTGGGGGAAAGCACACCACGTGTCGGATGTTGCCACCGGATCAGCGCCTCGCAGGCGTCGGCGTGTCCGCTTTGGTCAACCTGAATCTGGTAGTAAAGGCGGAATTGATCTTCGCGCAACGCGGCGCGCAAGTCTGTCTCCAGTCTTGCGTCTTCATTTGCGATGGCTTGCATTCGTTCGTCGTAGAAGCGAAAAGTGTTGCGTCCACTTTCTTTTGCCGCATACATCGCCAGATCCGCATGCTGGAGCAGCGCGTCGACTGTGTCGTTTTTATTGGCAGAAAACAGGGTGATTCCCACGCTTGGCGTGATCCGGCATGTATAACTATCGATTTGATAATCGGCGTCAAATGCCAAGAGTATGCTTTGCGCAATTCTCCTGGCCTCAAGTGCCGCCGCGGCAGAATTTTCGCCCATCCCCTCGATCATCACGACAAATTCGTCGCCACCCAGGCGCGCGACAGTGTCATTATTGCGCACGCTCGCGCTCAGGCGTTTGGCGACCATCTGCAGGAGGCGATCTCCCACGGTATGGCCCATAGTGTCATTGACCGACTTGAAATTGTCCAGGTCGATGTATAAGACCGCCCCGTACCGATTGCTGCGGGAGGTCACGTTCAGTGCCTGTTTGAGCCGATCAAGCAACAAGCGGCGGTTGGGCAGACCAGTCAGCGGATCGTAAAACGCCATCAGGTTCAGCGCGGTGAGAGCCTCGCTGCCAACATTCATGGCTTGTTTGGCGTTAGCGGTCAAGCGTGTCAGCGCAAGCACGGCCAATTCGCTGGCGTGCAGCTTCTCTTTTCCCTCGGCAGCATCCAGCGAAAGGGCCTCGAGAGCCGCGCCACTAATCCGAAGGTTTTCCGCGCTCGTTTCCACCAATCGGGACAGCGAAAGTAGCGCGGCATTGCTGACAATGAGTTTTGCTTCCGCCGTTCGCGCGCGCTCCAGGAGTGACTCCGGGGTGTGGTCGGACTCAGAGAATTCCTGTGAGAGTTGTCGGGCTTTTTGGGTCAGGCGTGCCAGAGAGCGCTCTACACCGGACGAGGTTTCGGTATGAGAAGACGCGATTTCGTGGATGGGTTCGGCAGGAACAGAGTTCACTAAGGGCCGGAAACGCTTGCGGTTGATGTTTTCATTGCAATTGAGAACGTGGCAAGCTCATAATAAAGCATGTAGGGAGGAAGCGGCGTCTTTCTGAATGTTCGTTGGCACATTGCGCGAACCGGCACAAGCTTGAGCTCTTGATTCCTGACCCGCCGGTCAGGAAGTCGCAGGCACGAGACCGCCACCGGTGTCGCGCTGCATGGGAGTCTTGAACACTATAGGAGAGCGCAGTGGCTTTGGATCAGGAAGCGGTCGAGCGCAAGTTGATTGCCCTCGATGAAGAAATCGAAAAGTTGCAGGTTCGGTATGCAAACATGAACCGGCACTACGTTGAAGCGCTTAATGCGCTCAACTTATTGACCCTGCATTCGGCAGAAGCTGCAAAACGGGCGGCGGCATCGGCTCAAAGCTCCGTACTCGCGGCAAGAGGCGCGGCGCTTGCCGCGCAGGAGGCTGCATCGGAGTCGGCGATCAAGGCCGCGGCGGCAGCGGCGAGCGCAGCTGGTGCCGCGGCGCAGGCCGCGATTGAAGCGGCTGCTGCTGCAGCGTCTGCGTCGGCGGCAGCGGCAGCCGCTGTGGCGAATCAGGCGGAATCGTCCTCGATCAAGGCGTCGGCTGAGGCTTCTGCGGCAACCAAGGTGGCAACGGAGGCCGCTGCCGAAGCGGTTCGGCTTTCAAACATGGCCGCAGAGACCGCCCCCGGGATTGCAAAAAAGTAAGGCGTGCTATGAGCCTTATGTCGAGCTCGACATAAGGCTCATTATCTGGAGCGCCGCTTTATGTGGAGTCGTTGGGCCGTCACACCTCGATGTGTCAGTAAACACGACGGTAGAGTTTTTCGACATAATATTCGTTGCTG
>JADZBO010000138.1 GCA_020851995.1 Burkholderiaceae bacterium | reverse complement strand
AGAAGCGCAGCATCATGCGGGCTGCCTATTCATTCGTGTTGCCGTCGCATCTGCCGTCCGAGGCCTTTGGGATCGTGCTTGCGGAAGCCGCGCAACAAGGCACACCCATGATTACCTGCGAAATCGGTACCGGGACGAGTTATGTCAACCAGGATGGCACGACCGGAATGGTCGTGCCGCCATCTGACGCGGTCAGCCTCGGACAGGCACTGGATACGTTCTGGAACAATCCGGCAAAAGTTGCCCGTTGTGGCGAGGCGGCACTGGTGCGGTATTCGGATCATTTCAGGGCTGAAACAATGACAAACCGATACCTGGAAGCCTACCGCGAGCTACTCAAAAAGTCCTAGACAGTGTTCAACGCTTGAAGGCACGGTTTAAGCGCCTGATCGCGTTGAACACTGCTGGTCCGTCATCGTTCAGCGTGATCGATCGCGATACAAATCTACTTAGCCAGCACCATGAGCGAGCTTCCGCTGAGCAGCTTGGTGCACCAGTCGGGCGATACGGAGTAAGCGAGCTTGCGTGGCCATTTCGCTAATTTCTGCCGGAAGGACTTGGCGGGTATGTCGGCAAACGCGGTGGTGTAGAACTGATCGAGAATTTCGTAGCCACAATCCACCAGCGTCGCCAGGGCCGTGTCTTTAGAGAAATAGTGCAGGTGACCGAGTTCGGCCCGGGCCTTCATCATTCCATCACGCAAAATCGAGGTCACCGACACGTCGAGCGGGATATGAAATATCTTGTAGTGCGATTTTGGCTGAATCTTTCGAAGAAAGCCAAAATAGTCTTCGACGTGTTCAAGCACATCAAGGCACAGCAGGCAATCAACGCGGAAGTTCTCATCCAATGCGTCTTTAAGGAAAAACTGCACGCGGTCGGATGCGCGCTCCTGACACAGCGCATAGGCCTGTGGGGAAACCTCATAGCCGCGCAGCGAGGCCAGAGGGTACGCAATCGCCATCTGGCGCAGTATTTCACCCGCCCCGCATCCAATCTCGCAAAAGGTTTCGGGGGTAATCTGGTTCCTGCGCAGAATCCGGTCAACCTGCGCTGCTTTCCAGCGGGAGTCTTCAACCCCCCAGGTCGGGTTGATCGCCAGATAGGATCCGTCCGTGTAACGGTCAACGGAGTTGCGCGATGCCGCAGTGGGCTTGAGTTTATCGTCGGTCATTAACGGCCTTCCGATAGACGTCCACAGTGCGCGCGACGCAGTCGTCCCAGGTGAATTGCCGGGCCCGGTCGAGTCCTCGCGCCCGTAGCTGATTCGCACGACCCGGATTCTCAAGGAGTTCCCGCATCGCGTCGCGCATGGCCACCGTATCATTGGGGTCGATGGAGATCGCGGCGTCGCCAGCGACTTCGGGGAGTGAAGTGGTGTTCGAGGTGATCACCGGTACCCCTGCCGCAAACGCCTCCAGGACAGGCAGTCCGAACCCTTCGGCCAGTGACGGGAACACCAGTCCGGTTGCCGATTTGAGAATCGGCAACAAATCCGCATCGGGCACATGTTGTAACCACCGCACTGCGCCGGTCGTCGGCTCACTGTCGATCAACGCGACAACGTCTTCACACTTCCAGCCAGCGCGTCCGATGATGACCAGGGGCGCTTTTGCCCTCGTGGCCGCATCAAGGGACCGGTGCGCCAGAATGGTTCCACCGACATTTTTCCGGGGCTGAAGCGTTCCAAGGGAGACAAAAAATCGCTCAGGCAGCGCGTAAGCGGATTTCACGCGAGCCAGCTCCGCTGCTGGAACCTGCTGATACCACCGGTTGCTGACGCCAAGCGGTATGACCGTGATCCGGTCGGATGGAATTCCGGCCCAGCGTGTCAGCTCGGACTTCGAATATTCGGAGATGGTAATGACCGCGTCAGCCCATTGTGCCGCCCTGATCCACAAGGCGTTCTTGAGGGAGCGGAATTCACTGCGCAGCCAGTGCGGATGTGACAGCGGTATGGCATCCATCAGCGTCGCAACTACGGGTACGGTCGAGCATTTGGGTACGTAATGGTCGGTGGCGTGGATCAGATCAACTTGCTGTGCAAGCGAGCGAATACCCATGCAGTTGGCACCGGTTGCCACCGACCACGCTGCATTGACCGAATATCGGCCAAGCGAGACGCCAGGCACGCCGGCTAACTCAGGCGGAATGGCGCACCCAAAGGCGAACGGCACCAGGTTGACACCTGTGTCTTTCGGAATGTGATCCCAGGCAGGCGCGGCGGCCGAAGGTGCGTGCATCCGGCAGAGGAGTTCGCGCGTGTAGTTGCCGATCCCGTCGAGCCCGCCGCCGTTCAAACCCTTGCACAGGGCCGATACGCCGAACCCAATCTGCATTACCGGGGCTCCGCGGCGCTTGCTGTCGCAAGCATCCACGCCAGGGTTTCGCGCAGCGGCCTGGGGTGCCAGTCGGGCACGAAACTTTTCAGAAGGGTCGAGTCGCCGCCGAGGCGCAAGACCTCGTTTTCGCGAACGAAGACCGGGTTGACATTGGCCTCGATGGCGTGATCGGTCAACTCGGACGCCAACGCCAGCGCATCACGCAGGGAGACCAGGTTGCTCGAGCATACATTGATGACCTGCCCCACCGGTTGCGCCTCAAGCAGCATCCGGTAGGCGTGGACGACGTCGCGCACATCGTTGAATTCCCGCCAGACGTCCATGTTGCCGAGTTCAATGCGATGTTTGCGATGCACGAAGTGCGCGACGATCTTCGGGATGAGAAAGCTTTCCGACTGACCGACGCCGGTGTAATTGAACGGCCGGGCAATGGCCACCGGCAGCTTGGGGATCCAGAGTCGCGCCATGTATTCCATGGCGAGCTTACTGACGGCGTAGTCGTTCGCCGGGTTGACCGGGTTGTTTTCGGAGAGCAGGCCGGGCTGCAGATTGCCGTACACGTTGGCGCTGCTGGCCAGAAGCACACATTCCAGGCTGTCCGCAATGGGCTCGAGCGCTTCGAGCAGGTTACGGGTGCCAACCAGGTTGATGTCGTAGAAGGCCTTGGGCTGACCATGTCCGACGAAGGCAATTCCAGCAAGATGCACGACGTAGTGCGGATTGGCAGTGCGCACGGCGCTGGTCAGCGATACCGTGTCGGTCAGGTCCGCCTGAATCATCCGGGGGGATTCCGGCGTGGTATCGCCCAAACCCCAGACTTCGTATCCATTGCGCTCTAGTTCGGCGGCGAGGTGCACGCCTGTGAAGCCCTGCAAACCGGTGACCAGCACCCGTTTGCCTTCGCCGGACAGGCCTTTGGGCCCCTCCGCAGGCTTGCCCGAGCCGATCGCCGCAGACATTTAGAACGAGAAGCCGCGTTCGTTGCGCTTGAGATCCGCCTGCACCATCATGCGGCAGAGCTCCTCGAGGGTCGTCTTGGGCGCCCAACCCAGCGCGGCGCGCGCTTTCTCGGGATTGCCGATCAGGAGTTCGACCTCGGCAGGACGGTAGAAGCGCGGGTTGACGCGAACGAGAGTCTTGCCGGTGCGCGAGTCGATCCCCTGTTCGGATTCGGCGCTGCCTTTCCAGTCCAGGGCGATGTCGACGGCCTTGAACGCCATGCTGACGAAATCGCGCACGGTTTCCGTGCGGT
>JADZBO010000137.1 GCA_020851995.1 Burkholderiaceae bacterium | reverse complement strand
TACGCCAGCATTCTGAATTACACCCTGGCGCAGGTCGATGCTTTCATCGCTGCGATTGATCGCCAGGAGTCGCGGCGCTTGGCAAATCTCCTGTCGGTCGTGAGCGTTGGTGCACAAGGCAGCAGTGATGCCATCAAGAAGTTCATGAGGCGCCTTGATGCTTAAGATTTCACTGACCACCTCCGGCCTGCTCGACAAATCTACGCTCGAGGCCTGGGCGCGGCAAAAGCAGGCCGCCATTCACAAGGCGGTCGCCATAGGCATGCGCGATGGCGGCAAAGTCGTGGCGGATGTCGTGCGCAGCAAGATGAAGTCGGATTTCACAGTGAAGAAAGCAGCCTTCGTGAATTCGCTGCGGGCCAAGGTCTATGACCGCAACCCCGACAAATTGCCGGCGGTTCTAATCGGCTCGAAGATTCCGTGGCTGGGCATCCATGTTCGGGGTGGAACCATCTCCGGGCGGATGCTGATTCCGCTGACCGAGGAAGGACGCCGCATCGGTCGTCGCGCGTTCAAGCGGGTCATCGATACGCTGATTCGCTCGGGCAACGCGTATTTCATCCGGAAAAACGGCCAGGCGATTCTGATGGCAGAAAACCTCCGTGAGAACGCCTCGGCCCTGACCCGGTTCAAGCGCGCGGAACGGAGCCGCACCGGCACGAAGTCGATCAAGCGCGGCACGGAGATTCCCATTGCCGTGCTGGTACCGAACATAACCATGAAGCGTCGCTTCGATCTGGAAGGCACGGTGCGCGGCCAGTTGCCCGTCCTGGCCCGTGCCATTGAGACGCAACTGAACAAGATTTGAGAGAGATGAACCCGTCGTGACTCAGGATCGTGCCCAACTGCTGATTACCGCCGTCGACCAGACCCGCTCGGCCTTCGACTCGATTCGCGGCAATCTCGCCAAGCTTGGGAATGAATCGAACCGGGTCAAAGGACTCCTGGCGGGCCTGGGCGTTTCGCTTTCTGTGGCCGGCTTCGCTGCCATGATCAAGAACGCCATCGATGCGGCCGATCAGCTGAACAAGTTGTCGCAGAAGATTGGCATCTCGGTCGAAGCCCTGTCGACGCTGCGCTTTGCCGCGCAACTGTCGGATGTGAGCCTGGAGACTTTGCAGAAGGGCATCAAGGGGCTGTCACAGAACATCGCCGAAGCCAATACCGGCATCGGCGACGGGGCGCAGGTGTTCGATGCCCTGGGAATTTCCGTCAAGAACGCCGATGGCAGCATGAAGTCCACCGAAGCCGTGCTGCTTCAGATGGCCGATGTCTTCGCCAACCTGGAGGATGGCGCGGTCAAAACAGCGCTCGCCGTAAAGCTGTTCGGCAAGAGCGGCATGGACATGATCCCGTTCCTGAATCAGGGGGCGGCTGGCATCAATCAACTGACCGCCGAGGCCGAGCGGCTAGGCCTCAAGCTCACCACAGAGACGGCACGCTCCGCTGAGGCGTTCAACGACAACCTCACGGCGCTCAAGGCTTCAAGCTCTTCGCTTGGCATCGCTTTGGCCCGCGATTTCCTGCCGGAACTGACCAACATCACCAACGCCATGCGCGAGGCCGCTAACGAGGCAGGAACGCTGAAGTCCTTGTGGGTCGGTCTGGGTGGAGTCGGCAATCTGATCTTCAACGGCACCGAGATCAAGCAGGCACGAGACGAGATCAAACGCATTCAGGAATTGGTCGATTCCGCCCGCCAGAAGGTCGACTCCGGCAAGGCCCCGGTGCCGTTCATGCCCTTCGACGTCAAGTTCAACGAGGGTGCGATGGCGACCCTGCGCAAGAATCTCGCCCAGTGGGAGCAGGAACTGGCGGGGGCCAAGAAGCGATTTGACGACCTGACCAGTCCGAAGCACCCCGAAGAAAAGACCCCGACGGGCAAGCCGACCGAGGACATGCAGCGGATCGCCTGCGTGGTGTCGGGAGGGCAATGGGTCAATGGCAAGTGCGAGAAGAAAGCCACAGGCGGAACCGAAAAGGACACAACCGGCGCACAACTCGCCGTGGTCAAAGCGCAAGCCGAGTCCGAATTCAAAGTGCTGAAGGAAGGTCTCGATCTGCAAAAAACAGCACTGGACCGTTCCCTCGACGACCGCCTGGTGTCCGTGCGCGACTATTACGCCCAGAAAACCCAGATCGAGCAGCAGGCCATCGACCAGGAACTTGCCGCCAAGCAGCAGGAACTGAGCGCGCAATCGACGGTGGCCGTCGGCGGCAAGGATGAAGCGCAGCGTCTGCGCGCCAAAGCCGAGGTGAAGAAGCTCGAAGGCGAGATCATCGTGCTCAACATGAAGCGCGGCGAAGTCGAGATTATCAACGCGCATGCCGCCGCCAAGGCCGAGAAGGAACTGGCAGACGAATTGGCCCGCGTGCGCGACCGCATGGCCGAAATTCGTGGCGGGGCCGGCGGCGACGTCACCCGCACCCGGCTCGAGCGCGAATACCAGCCCCTGATTGAAAAACTGCAACGGATGGGCGACACCACCGGCGCTGCCGATGTCGGCCGCCTGATCAACGTTGAAGCGGACATGGCGGAACTGGCGAAACTCGAACGCCAGTATCAGAACGTCACCGACCGTATGAGCATCCGCGAACGGGAACTCCAGGTGCAGAAAGATGCCGGGATGATTTCCGAGACGCAGATGCGGCGCGAAGTGCTGGCCTTGCATCAGCAGACGGCCACCGAAGTGGACGGAATGATCCCGAAAATGCAGGCACTCGCCACTGCTACCGGATCGGAGGAAGCCATCAACCGGGTGGCCCGGCTCAAGGTGGAAGTGGGGGGTCTCAAGACCGTGGCAGATGACGTGGCCACGCGCATCAACGGCGATGTGGAGAACGCCTTCACGACGATGTTCGAACAGATCGGGTCAGGC
>JADZBO010000136.1 GCA_020851995.1 Burkholderiaceae bacterium | reverse complement strand
GCTGGCGCCCGGGTCACGGGGGACGGCAATGCAGGGTCGATATGAATTCCTGGCGCAGGATCGCATCATTTACGGGTTTCCTGCCGCGCAGGCCGTGTCGGAAACGGTTGAGGCACAGGGCGCCCGACGGGTGTTTCTTGTCACCAGCCAAACGCTCAGTCGCAAGACCGATGAAATCCGGAAAATCCGTGATGCACTCGGGTCGCGTTGTGTCGGCCTGTTCGACGAGTGTGTCGCACACGTGCCGCGCGAAAGTGTCCTGCGCGCGGCTGATGCGGTGCGTCAGGCTGAACCCGACCTGATTGTCACAGTCGGTGGCGGCACGCCGATCGACACCGTCAAGACTTTGTTGATCTGTCTTGCTGAAGGCGTGCGGACCACCGATGAACTCGGCGAATTTCGCATCCGCGTTCGTGACGACGGATCCCGCCATGTCCCAAAGGTGGGTCGCCCGCCCGTGCGGCAGGTCGTCTTGCCAACCACGCTGTCCGGGGCTGAATTCAGCGCCATCGGCGGGGCGACCGATACACGCCGTCTGGTCAAGGATCTTTACGCGGGTCGGGAAATTGGCGCGCAGGTGGTGATCCTGGATCCTGCCCTGACGATCCACACGCCGGAGTGGCTCTGGCTTTCGACTGGCGTACGTGCCGTTGATCATGCCGTGGAAAGCGTGTGCTCGCGCACAGCACAGCCCTTTACTGATGCGACCTGCCTGCACGGTCTGACGATGCTCGCGCGATCGCTGCGTCGTACCAAATCACATCCCGACGATCTTGATGCCCGACTCGAAAGCCAGGTCGGGGTCTGGCTGGCCGCCACTGGGCTGGGCCGGGTCGAGCTGGGCGCGAGCCACGGGATCGGTCATGAGCTGGGTGCCGTGGCCGATGTGCCCCACGGCTACACCTCGTGTGTGTTGCTGCACAATGTGTTGCGGCACAACCATGAAATCAACGCCTCACGTCAGGAGTTGGTGAGTCGTGCGCTTGGCGATCCCGCGGTTCAGGCGGGCGATCTGATCGAATCCCTGGTGCGTGCGCTCGGCATGCCACTGACGCTGCGCGACGTGGGCGTGCGGCGCGATCAGTTCGACGCTGTGGCGCGCGCCAGCATGGAAAATGTGTTCGTGCGCAGCAATCCCCGCCCGGTGCGCAGCCCTGAGGACGTCATTGAAATTCTTAACCAGGCCTGGTAGAACTGCCCGACCACGCGCGATCATCATGCCTGACCTTCACGGATTCTCATCATGCTTAACCTGAGCGCCTTCATCGCCTTTCACGCGACGCAAAGCCCGGACCGACCCGCCCTGATCTATCGTGACAGCGAGATCTCGTACCGCGATTTCAATGATCGCATCCAGCGCATGGCAGCGCTGATGCACGCTCGCGGCGTCGGCGCCGGGGACGTCGTTGCGTTGTTCATGAAAAACAGTCCGGCTTTTCTGGAAATTGCCTTTGCGGCGAGTTATCTCGGGGCGATCTTCCTGCCGGTCAACTACCGGCTCGCTGCCGCCGAAGCCGAATACATCCTGCAGGATGCCGGGGCCAGACTGCTCTTCGTCGATCAGGAGTTTGCTTCAGTCCAGGCGCTCGATATTTCAAAAATCGTGGTCGACGAAGCAGCCGCCGCCGACTCGCGCGCGCTCTCGCCGGCGCTGACGATTCCGCCTTGCCACGTGACACGTGAAGCCGATCTGGTTCGCCTGATGTATACATCAGGCACCACTTCGCGGCCCAAGGGGGTCATGCACACATACAGCAATATTTACTGGAAGTGCATGGATCACGTCATCGCGCTGGGTCTGACCAGAGCAGAGCGACTGCTGGTGGTGGGGCCGCTCTATCACGTGGGCGGGTTTGACTTGCCAGGCATCGGCGTGCTGTGGATGGGTGGCTTGCTTTGTGTGCATCGCGAGTTCGATCCCGTCGCGGCGATGGAATCGATTGAGCGACACCGCCTGACCAGCGCCTGGATGGCACCGGTGATGGTTGGCAGAATCCTTGCGCTGCCCGATGTCGGTCGCTACGACGTCAGCAGCTTCCGGTGGTGTATCGCGGGCGGCGAGAAGACTCCCGAGTCGCGGATTCGCGATTTCAGCCGGGTCTTCACCGCAGGGCGCTTCATTGACGCGTTCGGCATGACTGAGACGTGTGCCGCGGACACGCTGATGGAAGCTGGACGCGAGATCGAGAAGATCGGCTCGGTTGGTCGTGCGCTTGCGCATGTCGAGATCCGGATTTGCGACTCCGAGGGGCGCACGCTGCCTCCCAACACACAGGGTGAACTGTGTATCCGCGGCCCCAAGGTCACCAAGGGCTACTGGAACGATCCGGTCAAGACGGCCGAGAGCTTCCACGGCGACTGGCTGCGCAGCGGAGACGTCGGATATCTTGACGATGAAGGCTTCCTGTATCTGACTGACCGGGTTAAGGACATGATCCTGACCGGAGCCGAGAACGTCGCCTCCAGCGAGGTCGAGGCTGTGCTGTACAAACTGCCTCAGGTGGTGGAGGCTGCTGCAATCGGCGTGCCCGATGCGCAGTGGGGCGAGCGCGTCGTGGCGGTGGTGGTTCTGGGGCAGGGCGAGTCGCTGGATTTTGAGACCCTGGTGGCGCATTGCGCGCAACACCTTGCGCGGTTCAAATTACCCAAGGAATTACGCATCGTTGATGCCTTGCCGCGCAACCCGTCTGGCAAGGTGCTCAAGCGCACCCTGCGCGAAACCTTCAGGTCTGCCGGTTAGGCGTTGAAATTCAGCCTCAGTCCCGGGCTATCCCAAGCGGCCGCTACCAATTGGCCAGATTCGGACAGCGTGACGAAGGCGGTCTTCATGTCGGAGCCGCCGAAACAGATGTTGGTGACGTAGGAGTCGGGGAACTTCACCTGCCGCAGGATTTCGCCGCGTGGTGAGATGACCGTAATCATGCCGCTCACCAGTGTGCCGACACAGACGTTGCCGGCGCTGTCGATCGCGAGGCTGTCGAGTCTCTGGTAGCCGGGGAGGGCGCACAGGATCCGACCGCCGTGTGCTCCGTGGCCGGTGTGCTTGTGCAACTTGCCGGGGCGCTCGATATCAAACACCCAGACGCGTGCGGTTTCCGTTTCCGCCACGTAGAGTTTCGAACCGTCCGGTGAGAGACCGATGCCGTTTGGCGCCGCCATCGGATAGGCGATCTCCTTGATTTCGCTGCCATCGGCACGGGCGTAATAGATCCCGCCGTGATCCCGATGGCGCGGGTGCTTTTTGCCGAAATCGGTGAAGTACAGTGCGCCTTCGCTGTCAAAGACGAGGTCGTTGGGCGACGAGAGTTTGTGTGAGCCGCAATGGCTGTAAACGGTGGTGACCTCCCCGCTGCGCATGTTGACGCGTTGAATGTAGCCGCCCGAGTAATCGATGGCAGGCCCGGTTGCCGCGAAATGGTCTGGCGGATAATGATTGCCGCCGTTGTTGCACACGTAAAGATCGCCGTCAGGCCCGATTGCAAGGCCGTTGGGTCCACCCTTGCAGTCGGCGTGCGTGCTGACAGTGCCGTTTGGCCAAACTCTCTTGATCAGGCCGCTGCGTATTTCCGCGACCAGCACAGAGCCGTCCTCCAGTGCGACTGGCCCTTCGGGAAACTGCAGGCCAGTGGCCAGCACGTTGACGTCAATGGAATCTTTCATCACTGCTCCTGGCTCCTGATATTGGCGGCTTTTGTGACTGCAGGCCATTGTCACATCAAATGGCTTGCCTGTGATTTCCCGGATTGACGAAACGTCAGGCATCAGGCTCGTGCGTCGCGCGCCAGGGTATCGGTGCCCCCACCCCGGGGGTGAATGCAGTGTGTTTTGCTGCGCCGCAATACTTTACCGTTTGACAGCAAAGGCATTCAGAAATTAAAGTTTGTCCGCACAAACAGACAAACCATACATTTGCTCGCCGGAGGAGTTTTCCCGTGGAAGTCAAGAAAGTAGGTCCCAATCGCTACCAGACCGTCTATGGCCGTTACCTTGAGGAGTTCGAGGTTGGGGCAATCTACGAGCATCGTCCTGGTCGCACGATCACCAGTGCCGACAACATCAATTTTTCGTTGATGACCATGAACCAGCATCCGATGCATTGCGACGAGGCGTTTGCGGCAAAAAGCGAATTCGGCAAACCTCTGGTCAACAGCGGCCTGACGATCGCGATTGTGCTCGGTATGACCGTCAACGATGTGAGCGGCAAGGCCATCGCCAACCTGGGCATGACCGATCTCTTTCTCACAGCCCCCGTATTTCCCGGCGACACGCTGTACGCGGAGACTGAGGTGCTTGAGGTGCGCGAATCCCGCAGCCGTCCGACTCAGGGCATCGTCAAGGTGCTCACGCGGGCAGTCAATCAGGATGGCGTGCAAATCATGAGCTTCGTGCGCTCGGCGCTGATTCCCAAGCGCGGCCATGGCGTTGGCGAATGATGCCGCGCGTGCGCTCAATCCGATTTTTCCAGTAAGGAAGCGAATTATGAATGTATTCTGCAGGCCGTTTGCACGGCTGTTACTGGTGGCCGGCGCCTCAATGGCAATGACGCCTGCGTTTGCCGCCTATCCCGAGCAACCGGTTCGCGTGGTGGTCGGGTTCCCGCCGGGTCAGGCGACTGATGTCATCGCCCGCGAAATGTCACGCAAACTGATGGAGGCGTTGCCGGGGTCGAACTTCATCGTCGAAAACAGGCCGGGCGCTGCCGGGATTCTTGGCACGCGCTCTGTCGCTGCCGCGGCCCCCGACGGGGCAACGCTGCTGATGGCGTCCAGCGGAACGCTGGCGGTCAACCCCTCGCTCTACAGCAGCCTGCCTTACGATCCAGTCAAGGATTTTCAGCCGATCACCTTGGCTGCGACCGTCCCCCTGTACCTCGTGGTCAACCCCGAAGTACCCGTTAAAACGGTGGCCGAACTGGTCGCACTGGCGCGCGCGCAACCGGGCAAGATCAACTACGGGTCGGGTGGCAGCGGGGTGACGAACCATCTTGCAATGGAGATGTTCAAGTCCGCAACAGGCGTGGACATGACCCACATCCCCTACAAGGGTGGGCCTGCCGCCGTCACGGATCTGATGGCAGGCCGGATCTCCGTCATGTTCGAAACCGGCCCGGCAGTGCTTCAGTTCATCAGCGACGGGCGCCTTCGAGCCCTGGCGGTCAGCAGCGCAAAGCGGACGAGCGCCAAGCCCGACCTGCCCACCATTGCCGAATCCGGTTATCCCGGTTTCGAAGCCGTGCCGTGGATCGGACTGGTTGCTCCGGCTGGTATTCCAAAGCCGGTCCTCGATACGCTCTCGCGCGAATCGATGAAGATCCTGCATGAGAAGGAATTCGAGGCCAAACTGGCGGCACTCGGCGCTGTTGCTGTAGGCGACACGCCAGAGGCGTTCGCGGCCTATATCAAGAGCGAAATCGCACGCTGGACCGAAGCGGTCAAGAAATCCGGCGCAAAGGTTGACTGATCAATAAGGTGGCATAGATGACACACGACGTGGGCGCTGCACGCGCGCTGCTGGACGAACGCGGCTTCCGGGTTCCGGAAATCGACTTGCCGGATGTCTGCAAGGCAGCTCAAGGCTTGTCGCAGTCGGTCGCGCGCGAAGCCCGATCGCTGAGTTTCATGGACACCGATGTCGACTTCGCGCAGACATTGATTGCGCTTGCGCCGCCTGCGTTAGAGGCAGCCGGGGGGCGTCAGGTGCCTGCACCGGCCAGCAGAGCGGGTGCAAGCGCCGTGGAGCGGTTGACCGATTCGTTGCAGCGTATCGAAGCGTCCGAGCTTGGCGGACTGGCCTGGCGGGAACTTGATCGCGATACGGCGATGCAGTGTGCCCGTGCGCTGGACGCGCAGGTTCAGCAGGGGGCCACCCCCGGTCTTTTGCAGGGTGTGCCGGTCGGCCTGAAGGATATGTTCGATCGGCAGGGGCATGTCGCGGGCTGGGGGTCGGTCATGCGCTCGCAGGAGCCTCCCGCGCAGCAGGATGCCACGATCGTCAGCCGGTTGCGCAATGCCGGCGCGGTGATCGTCGGTGTCCAGCACATGGCTGAGTTCGCGATGTCCCCAACGGGACTGAACGCGACCTTCGGACCCGGACGCAATCCCTGGAACACGGATCACGTTTCCGGGGGTAGCTCGAGCGGTGGTGGCATGTCCGTTGGCGCAGGCCACGTGCCGCTGGCGATTGGATCGGATACCGGTGGTTCGGTGCGGCTTCCTGCCGCATTTTGCGGCGTTGTCGGGGTCAAGCCGACCCAGTACCGCGTCAGCCTGGCCGGCGCGATGCCCTTGTCGCCCAATCTCGACACGCTGGGCCCCCTGGCGGAGTCCGTCGCACTGTGCGGTCGGGCGCTCATGGCACTGTGTGGGCCGGATGTCAGAGACCCATCCTGTCTGGACGTGGCGCCGCTCAGCGCAGCCTGGATGACTGCATCGCCGCAGTCCCTGACTGTTGCGGTGCCCCGCCTGGCGGTCGGACCATTGCTGTCTGCCGACATGCTGCGGGCTTTTCAGGATGCCGTGCGCGCGTTGCGCGAAGGTGGTGTGCGGTGTGTCGAAGTGGATCTGCCCGACCTGGATTTGTTCGGACGCATGAGTTCGCTGATGCTTGGGGTTGAGTCCGCGGCCATCCACCGGGAATGGTTGCGTTCGCGCCCCGACGAGTACGGTCGTCAGGTGCGCAGGCGTCTTTCGCGCGGCCTGCTGATCGCCGGCATGGATTATTACGATGCCTTGCGCATGCGTGGACCTCTGCTCAGGCGCTTCATGGAGCGTACGCTTGCCGGCGCTGATGCGTTGTTGCTGCCGACGCTGACCGATGTGGCGCCCAGGGTGGCAGACACGATCGGCGATGACGAGACCCGGCTTGAGCAGGCGTTCTCGGCCCTCTCGTCGTGGACGCGGGGCATCAACTATCTGGGCTTGCCGGCCTTGTCGGTACCCGCTGGACGTGGCCTTCATAACCTTCCCCTGGCAGTGCAGTTTGTGGGGGCGCCGCTTGGCGAAGACCGGATCCTCGCGCTTGGCCAGGTGTTAGAGCAACACGGCCCCTATCAGAAATTCAAATGAGAGGTTGAGAATATGACTGCAGCAAATGCAACAACACCCGCGCCCGGCGCGGCGATTTCCGAAGTCATCGCACGGTTCGCCGCGCAGTTCCGGCCGTCCGATATTCCGGCTGAGGTCCGTGCGCGCGCGCGCCTGCTGATCCTGGATGCGATTGGCATCGCACTGGCTTCTCACGGCTATGAATTCTCGCGTCGGGCGACTGCCGCGATCACCGACCTGGATTCCGGCGGCAAATCGCCCATCATCGGATCGGTGCAGCGCATGGACCCGCGCAATGCCATCCTGCTCAACGGCATTCTGATCCACGGGCTGGATTACGACGACACCCACTCGCAGGGTGTGATCCACGCGACTACATCAGTGCTTCCCACCGTGCTGGCCGTGGCCGCAAAAGAAGGCAAGAGCGGCGAGGAGATGCTGGCAGCGTACATACTCGGCGTCGAAATTGCCACACGGCTGGGGTCAGTCGCCAAAGGCGGGTTTCATCAGATCGGGTTTCATCCGACTGGGCTGATCGGTGCATTCGGCTGCACGGTGGGCGCCGGTTGGCTGCTCGGGCTGAATGAGGCGCAACAGGTGGACGCCCAGGGCATCGCTTTGTCGGTTGCCTCAGGAAGCCTGGAGTTTCTGAACGATGGCGCATGGAACAAGCGCATGCATCCTGGCTGGGCGGGCGGCGCAGGCTTGACGGCGGCGACCTTCGGGCGCCATGGCTATACCGGCACACGCCTGGCCTACGAGGGGCGTTTTGGCCTGTATGCCAGTCATCTGGGGTCCGGGATCGATTATGACCTTGGGCTTGCGACCAAGGATCTGGGGCAAGTGTGGGAAGTCACCCGCGTGTCCGTTAAACCGCTGCCGGCATGTCACTTCACGCACGCACCGGTCGATGCGGCCTTGCGGATCCAGAAGCGCGGTATTGATCCCACCCGGATCCGGCGCATTAAGGTGCTGGCGCCGGCCGAGGTCGTCAAGACGGTTTGCGAACCGCAGGATGCCAAGCGCAAGCCGGCCAATTCCTATGAGGCGCAATTCAGTTCGGTTTTCCTGGTGGCCACGGCGCTGGTCAAGGGCCGCCTGACCCTGGATGATCTTGAGGGCGACGCTCTGGTGGATCCGCGCGTGCTGGCGCTGACAGCCATCAGCGACTACCAGATCGATCCTGACAGCCGGTTTCCGAAATATTACGACGGCGAGGTGATCGTTGAACTCACGGATGGCACAGTCATCCGTGAGCGCGAGGCGATGAACCGCGGATCGGTGGATCGTCCGCTCACTGCCGATGACATCATCGGCAAGTACCGCGACAACGCGGCACGCCAGGCCAGCCCCGCGCGGGTGGCCGAGATTGAACAACGCATTCTGAATCTTGAACAGGAGTCGGCCGCCTCGCTGGCCGAATTCCTGGGACAGGCATCCCGATAACTGACACACGGAGATTGACGACATGAGCACACACGACGACGGCCAGGAACAACTGATTCTGGATATGGTGGATCGATTCCTTGAACAGGAAGTCAAGCCCCATGTCTGGAAGCTTGAGCACGACGATATCTACCCAACGGAAATAGTCGAGAAGATGAAGACCATGGGGCTGTTCGGTTGCCTGATTGCCCCGGAATATGGTGGCCTCGGCTTGTCGACGGTGACCTACGCAAAGATCATTGAGCGCATCTCGATCGTCTGGATGTCGGTGGCCGGCATCATCAATTCGCACATCATCATGGCCATGGCGGTGCAGCGCAACGCGACCGCGGAGCAAAAGCAGGCGTTTCTGCCGCGCTTCGCGACCGGCGAACTGCGTGGTGGAATCGCTTTGACAGAACCGGATTGCGGCACGGACCTGCAGGCGATTCGCACAGTGGCAAAGCGCGAAGGTGACGATTATGTCGTCAACGGTACCAAGATGTGGATTTCCAACGGCATTGAGGGAAACTGCTTCGCGTTGCTGGTCAAGACCAATCCCGAGGCGCAACCGCGCCACAAAGGCATGAGTCTGTTCATCGCCGAGAAGGGCCCCGGGTTTACTGTCAGCCGCAAGCTGGAAAAGCTTGGCTACAAGGGCATTGACTCCGCTGAACTGGTTTTTGACAACTATCGCATTCCTGCAGACCGACTGATTGGCGGTGTCGAAGGCCGTGGGCTGCAGATGATCCTGAACGGTCTTGAACTTGGTCGCATCAACGTCGCCGCGCGCGGTGTCGGTATTGCCCAGGCCGCGCTGGACGAATCTGTCAAGTATTCACAGATCCGCAAGACCTTTGGCAAACCAATCTGCGAGCATCAGGCGATTCAGATCAAGCTCGGCGACATGGCGACGCGTACCGATGCCGCCCGTCTGCTGACGCAGCGTGCCGCCGAATCCTATGATCGCGGCGAACGCTGCGATATGGAGGCGGGCATGGCCAAGTTGTTCGCCACCGAGGCCGCGCTTGAAAACGCGACCGAGGCGATGCGCATCCACGGGGGCTACGGCTATTCCAAAGAATACCCGGTCGAGCGGCTTTACCGGGATGCTCCTCTGCTTGTCATCGGCGAGGGCACGAACGAAATGCAGCGGATCATCATTTCGCGGCAGCTCATCGAAAGGAACAAAGCATGAGCCTTCCCCTGAGCGGGCTGCGCATCGTATCGATCGAACAATATGGTGCGGGCCCCTTTGGCACGCAGCACCTGGCAGATCTTGGCGCCGAGGTGATCAAGATCGAAAATCCGCATGACGGAGGCGATGTCGGGCGCGCGGTCGGTCCGCATTACTTCGGGCCCGGCGACAGTCACTTCTACCAGGCATTCAATCGCAACAAGAAAAGCGTGCGGCTCGATCTGAAGCAACCGCAGGGGCGAGAAGTTCTGCACAAACTGGTCGAGCACGCGGATGCGGTATTCAACAACCTGCGCGGCGATTTGCCGGCCCGCATGGGACTGGACTACGCCTCGCTTTGCCATATCCGCAAAGACCTTGTCTGCGTTCACCTGTCCGCTTATGGCCGGGATGGCGAGCGTGCTTCATGGCCCGGCTACGATTACCTGATGCAGGCGGAGGCGGGCTACCTGTCGCTCACCGGCGAGCCGGATGGTCCGCCATCGCGTTTCGGGCTCTCGATCATCGATCTGATGACCGGGACCACGGCCGCGCTCGGACTGGTCTCGGCGGTTCTTGGCGCACGCGCGAGCGGCGAGGGGCGCGATGTCGATGTGAGCCTCTTTGACGTGGCCATGCACAATCTTGCCTACGTGGCGACCTGGTACCTCAATGGCGCTCACGAAACCGGGCGTGCGCCTCGATCAGGGCATCCGTCGCTGGTGCCAAGTCAGTTGTACCCGACCCGCGACGGCTGGATCTTTATCATGTGCAACAAGGAAAAGTTCTGGCCGATTCTTGCCACTGAGCTGGGCCACCCGGAATGGGCACAGAAGCCGGAATACCGCAGTTTCAAGGATCGTCTCGCGCACAAGGAACAGTTCAACCAGGACCTGGAACGCGTTTTTCTGACCGATACGACCGAAAACTGGATGAAGAAATTCGCGGGCAAGGTGCCGGCTTCACCGGTTTACAACGTTGCGCAGGCTCTGGACAATCCGTTCGTGCAGGCCCGCGAAGGCGTGGTTGCGGCGCGCACCCCAGAGGGGCGGGAGGTGCTTGGTGTGGCGGCGCCCATCCGTTGCTCAGGGGCGACGGCGCCGCTGCGCGCGGCACCCGCGATGGGAGCGGACACCGACGCGTTGCTGACCGAGGCTGGCTTCACGGCGCAGCAGATTCAGTTTCTGCGGGATCGCGCGGTGATATGACAGCCACCCGGGGCGAACTGATGGGGTCTGGTCCGCGCTATATGCAGCTGGCCACGACCCTGATCAATGAAATCCGGTCCGGACACTATCCGGTGGGCAGCCTTCTGCCCACGGAATACGCGTTGTGCGGCCAGTTTGGCGTATCGCGCTTCACAGTGCGCGAGGCGGTCAAGAAGCTCGTGCAGCAAGGTCTCATCGTGCGACAGCCCGGCGTCGGCAGCCGCGTGCTGGCGCAGACGTCTGCAACGCAATATACGCAGACCATGTCCGGCATGACAGACCTGAATCATTATGCCGACGAAACATCCTTGCTGGTGCGCGATTGCCAGATCCGCGAAGTGCGGGGAGAAACGGCGGACAGACTCGGCGCGTCGCCCGGTGAGACCTGGTTGCACATCGATGGGCTGCGCTATGTGAAGGGGCAGACTCAGCCGATTGCGCATACCGAGGTCTTCATCGCGCCCCGATTCAGATCCGTGTCGGGAATCGCAGGCCGGATGCGGCGTGCGCTATACGAGGTGATCGAGGAGCAGTTCGACTGCCGGATCCACTCCGTGCATCAGGAAATCCGCGCCATGATTCTGCCCGCCGCCACGGCCAAACTGCTGGGGGTTCCGGCGCGCAGCGCTGGGTTGCTGGTATTGCGTCGTTACGTTGACGAGCGCGACGATCT
The DNA here is from genome assembly GCA_020851995.1 of Burkholderiaceae bacterium. Taxonomy (GTDB): domain Bacteria; phylum Pseudomonadota; class Gammaproteobacteria; order Burkholderiales; family Burkholderiaceae_B; genus Zwartia. The sequence goes on along the minus strand of JADZBO010000136.1, from coordinate 20,032 downwards.
GGTTGAGCTTGCCATCAATGTTCACCCTGCGGACCGCTTCATCTACCGTGAGTCCTTCCGGCGCGACTGGCAGGCCAGAACCTAATGTAGTGTTCGACGCTTGAAGGCACGGTTTTAAGTGCCTGATAGCGTCGAGCACCACACTAGCGTCGAACACTTCACTCGCGCGGGCTGCGATTCGCACTGATACTACGACAACCCCGGCGGTAGCCGTTGCACAGTTTCAGGGTCTTGCGTGCAGCTGGCGCGCAACCTGAGACTCCGGCAGGAACGGGCGGGTTGCCGTGATGACATTGACCGGACTGCCAGCGAGGAAGGCTTTGAGATTGGCCAGTGACGTGTGGAAGAACTCTTCCATGTTTTCCTTCGTCACAAAACCAATGTGTGGTGTGGCGATGACGTTGGGGAGTGAACGGTAGGGGTGGTCGCAGGGCAGGGGTTCGGTTTCGAAGACATCAAGCCCCGCGCCGCCAATGCGACGGCTTTGCAACGCAACGAGCAGTGCTTTTTCATCGATCAACTGGGCGCGCGACGTATTGACGAGAAACGCATCGGGCTTCATGCGGGCGATTTCCTTCGCGCCGATGATGCCTGCATTGTCATCCGACATGGGCATGTGAATCGTCACCACATCCGACTGCGTGAACAGTTCATCCTTGGTGACCGATTCCACGCCGTGCGCCGCGGCGCGCTCGGCGGTCATGTTGCGGCTCCAGGTCACCACGCGCATCCCGAACGCCTTGCCGATCTGGGCGACCGGAATACCCATGTTGCCCAGGCCCAGGATTCCCAGTGTCTTGCCGGCAAGTCCTCGCCCGAGTGTGACCTGCCAGCCGCCGGCGCGCAACGACGCGGTTTCCGACTGAATACACCGGAAGTAACCCAGGATCAGCGCCCAGGTCAATTCGACGGTGGTCTGGTGTTGTGCTTCGGTCGCGCTGACCACAATGCCGAGTTCATCAGTGACTTTCAGATTGATTGAGCGCGCGTTACGCATGCCGGTCGCCAGAATCATTTTCAGGCGTGGCAGGCTGCGCAGCACCTGTTCGGTGAATTCGGTGCGTTCGCGAATCCGCATGACGAAGTCAAATTCGCCAAGCCGGTCGATCAGTTGGGCTTCGTCGTAGACATGATCGCGGTATGAGACGACGGCAAGGTTCGGAATCTGCTTCCAGTCAACGATGGCCTGGCCAAGGCCAAGGTAGTCGTCGAGGATTGCGAGGCGCAGGGTGGGTTGGGTCATTGGGGTGCATCCGGGGTTGCAGGGGCGGGCGTTCGCGCGTCTGCGGAGCCTGCGCTGAAATCAGATCGCCAACTTTATCATCCGGCGTCGCCGGTGTCCCCTGGTGCGTTGAACCAAAAATATGAGATCACCTGTAAACTTGCGCGGCAAACGCGAAAGCGAAATGCGCGCCGCGAATATACATAAGCGCCTCAGAAGCTAACTATGCGCGCAGGAGACACCACCATGAATATCCCGTTCCGCAAAACACTCGCTGCGACAGTCTTGTTCGTTCTGGGGGCGGCTGGCTGTATCGCTGCCGATGAACTCCCTTCTGGCAAGCCCATCGCAATCATCGTCGGGTTCGTGGCCGGCGGCGCATCGGACACGTCCACGCGGATGGTCGCCCGGAAAGTTTCCGAGAATATTGGCCAGCCGGTGGTTGTGGAAAACAGGCCGGGGGCCGGGGCAACCATTGCGACCCAGTATGTTGTCAATGCAAAGCCTGATGGCGCGACACTGATTCTCGGTACCATCGGCCCGATCGCCGTTGCGCCGCATCTGATGCAACTTGGCTACGACCCGATCCGCGATCTTGCCCCGATCACGATGGGAGTTAACTTTCCGAATGTGCTGGTCGTGCATCCCTCGCTCAACGTCAAGACGCTGAGTGAGTTCATTGCACTCGCAAAAAAGGAACCCGGCAAACTCACATATGCCGCGACGGGCGTCGGATCCGCATCGCACCTTGCGGGCGAGTTGTTCAACCAGCGCGCCGGCGTGGAAATCCTGCATGTTCCTTACAAAGGCGGTGCGGCGGCGATGGTCGATCTGCTCGGTGGCCGGATATCAGCCTATTACTCCACCCCCTCGACTGCGGAGCCGCACATCAAGTCAGGCAAGCTGATCGCGCTTGCGACGACGGGCCTGAAGCGTTCGGCGATGTTTCCGGACATCCCGACCATTGCCGAGTCGGGCTATCCGGGCTTTAACGCAAGCAACTGGTACGCCTACCTGGCGCCGGCCAAGACGCCCGAAGCGACGCTTGACCGATTGAACACCGAGATTGTCCGTGCCCTCAATGATCCTGATGTCCGCACTCAGCTGGCACAGCATGGTCTCGTGCCCGACCCGATGACCCGCAAGGAGCTTGCGGATTTCATCGACGCTGAATCCAGAACCTGGGCAAAGGTCGTCAAGGAACGCAACATCAAGATGGAGTGATCTGGGACTGCGCAGGAATGTTCCGAACGATAGCGACCGTAGACTGAGTGCGGTCAGCCGCCGGACAGACTTCGACTGCCTTCAGCCAGGCCAGTGTCCGCCAGATGCGCGGCACAGTTCACGCGAACTGCTGCGTAGGGCGCGTTGGCTGCGCATTCACTGAAGGCCGTGTTGGCGATACGCTCGGGCACGACATGATCGCCTAAGTCAATCCAGTTTGAAAGGATGGTATGGATGACCAGACCGTGGGTCACAACGACCAGAGTGCCGTCCAGCCTGGACCGCAGTGCGACGACGTGTTCGAACGCCTGGCGACAGCGCTCGGTGAATTCGGCCATCGATTCCCCGTTAGGTGGAGCCTCAAGCATGGCGATCGGATCGAAGCCGAATGCGTCGTGCGGATGCCCGCGTAAATCGCCGAAGTTTCGTTCATGCAGCAACTGGGTCAACGCAGGGTTCAGGCCGGTTTCCCGGGCGATTTCCTGCGCGGTACGCAACGCGCGCGGCATGTCGCTGCTCACGATGGCGACTGGTTTCAGCGCACGCAGGCGCAACGCGGCCTGGCGCGCCTGGTCAATGCCGCGCTCGCTCAGGGGCGTATCGGCGGGCTGCATCGTGCGAGATGCGTTGAGCGCTGTTTCACCGTGGCGGACAAAGAGGATGGTCATGGTGTCGCTTTATTGTGTCGTGGATGAATTGACGTGAGGTCGACTAGTTCGGGAGCAAGTTTGCGATCGCGTTTTCCGGATCAAGTGTCCGCGATGGGGCAGCCCCGGTTGTGCAATCTGGCTTGCCTGGTCGGACATCAGTCCGCGTCCGCCTTGATCAGAACCGACGCCAGGAATTCCAGCGCAGTGTCGCCCCGTTGATTGAGGGTCCGGATGCGCACTCTAAGCACGCCGCGTCCGGGTTCCCGGGTGAGTCTCGATTCAAGGATTTCGACGATGGCATGCAGGGTATCGCCGATCTTGACCGGAGTCAGGAATCGCAGTTCGTCCATGCCAAGCCCGGCCAGCACGTTGCGCCCGAGGATGCTTTCCAGCATGCCCCCCGCGACAGAGGCCGTCAGAAACCCGGGACAGATTCGTGCGCCGTAGGGCCCCTGTTGTTCGGCATACTCGCGGTCGATGAAGATGGGCATGCGCATGCCGGTGAATCCGATGAAGGCAACCAGATCCGACTCAGTGACGGTACGGGAATAGCTTCGGATTGTTTGCCCAACGCGAAAATTTTGCAGTACGGGTTGATATTCCGGATCCCAGTCCTTCATGGGGAACTTCCTTTGGGTGTGAACAATTTCGGGTGGATTGTTTTGCGTGCCCAGAGTTTGCAGCAGATCCCCACTGCACGCAAGGCACAGACTCCAGCGCGCCAACTTCGCTATGATGGCAGGGTTTGCTGACCCAACCCCGACACGAGAGTCATAAAGCGATGAACACAGCACTTGGGCACATCCGCGTTCTGGACCTGTCCAGAATCTTTGCCGGGCCATGGGCCACGCAGAATCTTGCCGACCTTGGCGCCGAAGTGATCAAGATCGAACGGCCTCACAAAGGGGACGACACTCGAGCCTGGGGGCCTCCTTTCCTGAAAGACGCCGAGGGCCGCGAAACGGATGACTCGGCCTACTTCCTGGCGGTGAATCGTGCGAAGAAGTCGGTCACCCTCGACATCTCCACGCCGGAAGGGCAGGATATTGTGCGCAAGCTTGCGGCAGTATCCGACGTGGTGATCGAGAACTACAAGGTCGGTACGCTCGCGCGTTACGGACTTGCCTGGGAAGATTTGCAAAAGATCAATCCAAGGCTCGTCTATTGCTCGATCACTGGTTTTGGCCAGAACGGCCCGTTTGCCGATCTGCCGGGATATGACTACGTTTTTCAGGGCATGGGCGGCTTGATGAGCCTGACCGGTATCCCGGACGGCGAACCGGGCGGTGGCCCGATGAAGGCGGGCGTCGCGATCAGCGACCTGATCACCGGCATGTATGCATCGACCGCAATTCTGGCGGCGCTGGAGCACCGGCACATCAGCGGCAAGGGGCAGTACATCGACCTTGCGCTGCTGGACTGCACCGTGGCTCTTTCTTCCTACATGTCGATGAACTATTTCCTGTCCGGCAAGGTTCCCAAGCGGATGGGCAACGCCCACTCGAACATGGTTCCTTATCAAGTGTTTCGGTGCCAGGATGGCAACATGATTATCGCTGTGGGCAACGACAGTCAGTTCGTCGCCTTGTGCAAGGTCATCGGTTTGCCCGATCTCGGTACCGATGCGCGCTTTCACACTGCAGGCCAGCGCAACCGCAACCGCGGGGAGTTGATTCCATTGATCGCCGAAGCGTTGATGGCGCGCACGATGGACGACTGGGTCGCGCGGCTGGAAGCCGAAAATGTTCCGTGCGGACCAATCTATGACCTCAAACAGGTTTTCGAGCACGAGCAGGTCAAGTTCCGTGGCCTGAAGCAGTCATTGCCCCATGCGGCGGGTGTTGACACGCCTGCAGTGGCAAGCCCCATGAATCTGTCGGATACGCCGATCCGCCATACCCGCGCGGCACCGGCTCTCGGAGAGCACAACAACGAGGTGTTTCAGGGCATCCTTGGTCTGGAAGCGGATGCACTTGAAGCGTTGCGCAATAAAGGGATTACCTGAAGCGCAGGAGCTCCTCCGGCTCGGATGAGGTCACCCGACCCGGAAGGGAACAGATGACCAGGAAGGGAACAGCTGATCCGGAAGGAATCATCTGATCCGGAGCGAATCATCTGATCCGGAAATCAGCACCGCACTCGGAAGGAAGTGCCTGATCCGGTCAGGTCACGCACTATTCAAGTGCGTGCGGGCAAAGAGTTCATTGCTGCTGCGGTGTGATGCCGGCGGCTTTCGCGGCCTGTGCGTAGCGCTCCATTTCCTTGAGGATGAATGCGCGGAATTCCTGCGGAGTGCTGCCCACCGGCTCGACCCCTTGCGACAGCAACTTGTCGCGCACGTCGGGCGAGTTCAGAACCCGCGCGGTTTCCTTGCTCAGGGTCTGAACGATTTCGGGTGAAGTGTTCCCTGGCAGCACGATGCCCAGCCAGGAATTGCCGTTAAAGCCTGGCAGACCGGATTCGCTGAGCGTCGGGTAGTCCGGCAGTGCTTTTGAGCGCTGCAGGCCGGTCGCTGCAATGACCTTCAGACGTCCCGCCTTGACGTGAGGCGCGGCGGATAGCGCGTCGACGAACAGCATCGAAATCGTTCCGGTCAGCAGATCGGTGAGAGCCGGTGCACTCCCTTTGTACGGCACATGGACAATGTCGATATTTGCCATTTGCTTGAGTATTTCGCCTGACAGATGGTTTGATTGACCGACTCCGGCCGAGCCAAACGTCAGTTTGCCCGGTTGAGCCTTCGCCAGCGCGATCAACTCGCGCAGATTGTTGGCCGGCAGGTTGGGTTGCACGACCAGCAGGTTGGTGAGGTTGACTGTTTGCGTCACCGGCGCGAGATCGACCATGGTGTCGTAGGGCAGCTTTGCATAAACCGACGGATTGATTGCATGGCTTGTCGCGATATGGCCAGCGGTGTAGCCATCCGGTGCCGACTTTGCCACCGTCTCAGTGCCGATAATGCCGCCTGCTCCGGGTTTGTTTTCCACAATGAACTGCTGGCCTGTGTTGACCGAGAGGCCCAACGCCACTTGACGCGCGACGGTATCGAGAATGCCGCCCGCAGCCGAAGCCACCACGATTTTGACTGGCTTGGTTGGATAGTCAGCGTTCGCAGCGATCGCAGGGTGATGGAAGGTTGCCGCGCCGAACAGTGCCATGCTCAGGATGCCGAGGCGCGCAAAAACGGTTTGCATGGGAAGTCTCCTTGGTGAATTAATTATTCTTTATGTAGAATGGTTCGTACATTCCTTTGGTATCGTAGAGTTTGCAGTCGTTGCCGTCAATGGTTGATTAAATCAGGTAAATAGCAATGACAGGCATCGTTTACGTGGTTTATGATTATTCTCCATGAAAATCAATATTCTCTATAAAGAATAATAAAGGAACATCGTGGCACTGGATTTCAGTTTTTCGCCTGAGCACGAAGCCGTGCGTGAAATGGCCGCGCGATTCGCCGAGCAGGAAATGAAGCCGCTGGTGCGCACGGCTGAGGAAGATGAAAAGTTTCCACGCGAACTGTTTCGCAAGTGGGGAGCGCTTGGCCTTCTCGGTGTTCGTTATCCGGAGGAGGATGGCGGAAGCGGAATGGACAAGGTTGCCGACTGCATCATCCGCGAAGAATTCAGCCGTGTCTGTCAGGCGTTTGCCTCTGCCTGGTCGGCGCACAGTCATTTGGGCATCTGGCCGATCTGGCGTTGTGGCACATCCGCTCAAAAGGAGCGCTTTTTCCGGCCGGCGCTTGCCGGGGAAAGAATTTCAGGGTTCGGTCTGAGCGAACCTGACGGTGGATCCAACATCCGGGCAATGAAGACCCGTGCGCAGCGGGTCGATGGCGGATGGCGGCTCAATGGCAGCAAACTCTACATCACGAACTCGCCGATCGCCGATTTTCTGCTTGTGGCCGCGCGCACCGATCCCGCGCTTCAGGCTGAATCCGTCAGTCTGTTTATCGTCGAATTGCCCAACCCCGGAATGGTGATCACCTCACTCGACAAGGAGGGCATCCGTGGCTCGGAGACTGGCCTGATTCACATCGAGGATGTATTCGTGCCCGATGACTGCCTGCTCGGCGAACGCACAGGCACTTACCCGACATTGCTCGACTCGCTGTCGGAAAACCGAGTTGGTGTTGCGGCCAACTGCGTCGGCATGGCTCGCGCGGCCCTCGAGGCGGCACAATCCTATGCCGCCGAGCGCGAGGTCGCTGGCCGGCCAATAGGCAACTATCAGGCGATTGCCCACCGGCTTGCCGACATGGCTGCGGAAATTGAAGCGGCACGGTGGATGGTCTATTACGGAGCCTGGCGTGTCGACCAGGGCACGCTCGATGCCGCGACTGCTGCAAAGGTCAAACTCGTTGCCAGTGAGGCGGCACTTTCGGTCAGCGAAGCGGCGATCCGGATTCTCGGGGGCGCCGGCATCATGCGCGATTACCCGGTTGGTCGCATTCACCGCGATGCGCTCGTCTATGTGATCGGCGAGGGCACCTCCGATATCCAGCGCAATATCATTGCGCGCTCGATGGGGTTCAAGCCATGAGCCCATCCGCCGGGGTGCTGAACTTCGACGGATTTGTCGTGGGCAAGTCCTATGGGTCAATGACAGAAACACCTGACGCAGCGCTGGTCGGGCGATGGCGGCGGCTTTACCCGCAGGACGATTTCCCGTCGGATTGCGCGCCCCCCGGCATGGCGACCGTACTGATGATGCGCGCCTACATGCATCTTCTGTCTCCCCGGCCACCGGGAAATATCCATGCGCGCCAGCAGATGACCCTCGGCGTGCCGATCCGCCTGGGGGATTCAGTGTCGACCGAGGTCGCGTGTGTCGCCAAGGAGATCCGTCGGGATCGACGCTATGTCACCGTGCGTGCGCACGGAGCCAACCCGCAAGGCGCCACATGCTTTGTCGGCGTGCTCACCCTCATTTGGGCGGCCTGAGATGAACACCAGAGAGCTTTCGACGATTTCCCGCGCGATCGACATGGATGCGATTCTCGCTTATGCCGAGATTACTGGCGACTTCAATCCGATACACGTCGATCCGGCCTTCGCGGCGACGACGGCAATGGGTGGGGTGATTGCCCATGGCACGCTCAGCATGAACCTGATCTGGCAACTGGTTTCGACCAATTTTGGTGCCGAGGCGTGTCAGGGGGCAGACATCGAAGTCCGTTTCGCGCACCCGGTGCGCGTCGGTGATCACGTGACGGCTGGCGGCGTGTCGCGCAGCGATGGCCGCTATGATGTCTGGGTCCGGAATCAACAAGGCGTCACCGTGATCGAGGGCACGATGCAACCCGGTGCGACGCCGTCCATGAGCGAACTGTCGGAGCAGCAATCATGAGTGAGTCTGGTCGTCGAACCCCGGTCAATACCGTTGATCGGGTTGCGTTTCGCGATATGTGCGCGGCCTTTGCGCGGCGCGAAGTGGCACCGCGATGGGAGCAGGCGGACCGTGAAAAAATCTTTCCGCGCGATTTCTACGTCGCCTGCGCAAAGGCCGGACTGATTGGCATCACGGCTGACGAATCTGTCGGAGGGCACGGATTGGGTGCCTACGAAGAGGCGATCGCGATGGAGGAACTCTCCAGGATCAACCCGAACCTTGCGGTCAGTGTGCTGGTGCAAAACGTCGCGGGCTCCATCCTTTACGAATATGGGACCGATGCGCAGCGCGCAATTGCGCGGCAGGTAATCGCCGGTGAATGCATGGTCGCCATCACGGTGACTGAGCCGGAGGCGGGTAACGATATCCAGAACGTCCGGACGTCCGCGCAGCGGCAGGGCGACGAGTGGGTGCTTGACGGTCTGAAGTCTTTCATCACGCTCGCGGCAAGCGCGGATGTCCTGATCACGCTCGCGCAGACGGATCGCGGTCAGGGCAGGCGCGGTATGCAGTTTTTTGCCGTGCCACGCAACACGCCTGGTGTGGTGGTCACGCCGATCGAAACCTATGTGAATCGTCCGGCACCGACCTGTCGCGTCGCATTCAACCAAGTGCGTGTGCCGGATAGCGCGCGCATTCCGGCGGGGTTTCGCGAAATCATGGCAGGTTTTAATCGTGAGCGCATCATGGTGGCCGCACGCTGGCTTGGACACATGCAGCACGCCTTGGACTGGGCACGTGAATACGCGCTGACGCGTCACCAGTTCGGACGCCCCATCGGGGCCAACCAATCGATTGCCTTCCAGTTGGCCAATGCGCATGTCGACGTCGATGCAACCCGGCGCCTGACTTATCATGCCGCCGAAAAGTGGGATAGCGGATGCCCTGTCAAGGACGTTATTCTTGACGTGTCCACAGCCAAGTTCTTCGCCACCCAGGCCGTGGTCAGGGTGACCCAGACGGCTTTGCACATCGGCGGCGGCTGGGGTCTGACCGAGGAACTTCCGATCATGCGCATGGCGCTTGACGCGCTGGTCGCGCCAGTGACTGTGGGCAGCACCGAAATCCAGTTGCGCGCGATTGCCAAGGAAATGGGGTTGCCCGTTGACTAGGTCCTCGGCAATCCCCGTTCTGAGGGGCGCGCATGCACCCGTTGGCGCACCCGACACCCAACAGGGTACGGCGGGTACTGACCCTGCAGCGCCAAAACTGGTTGGGGCGCTTGTCAACGGACTGCGCATCGTGCGCCATCTGAGTACCACTTCGACTCCGCTGGGGGTCAACCGCATTGCACGCGACCTTGCGATCAACCCGAGCACCTGCTTTAGTCTGTTGCGTACGCTCGCGCATGAAGGTCTGGTGCAATTTGATCCGCAGACAAAGGCATACACCATCGCGCTGGGTCTGGTGGAACTTGCCAGAGGCTCACTTGAACTGGCGTCCTATGTGCGTTTCGTCAAGCCGCATCTCGAGACGATTGCGGCGCAAAATCAGGTCACCGCGACGCTTTGGCAACCTGCAGGCAAGGATCGGGTCGTTCTGGTTGATCTCGCCAACCATGACGCCGCCGTGCGCGTGCATATGAGTATCGGGCAGCGGTTGCCCAGGTACGTCGCTGCGCTGGGCCGATGTATGGCGGCATTTTCCGGCCTGACTAAAGCCGAGCTCAAGCGGCAATTCGACTCGTTGCGCTGGGAAAATCCCCCTGCGTTCGAACAGTACTGGAGCGAAGTCGCGCGCGTGCGCGTCGACGGCTATTCGATCGACGAGGGCCATTATGTCAGAGGCGTCACGACAGTATCCGTGCCGGTGCTCGATGGCGCCGGACGGCCTCTGATGGCGATCAGTGCCGTGGGGTTTTCCGCGCAACTCGATGCACAGAAGCTGAAGGTTCTGGCGCAGGACCTGCGCGCGCACGCGCAACTCATTGCGCGTGGTCTGCCCCGCTAACGCTAGAATGACGCAGGCCAGAGCTCTCTGAGCCGCTGCGGAAATCATGGCCTTGTCCGACGGAGACGCAAATTGAAAAAATTACTGATTACGCTCGCGATGGCTTGCCTGTCGGTCGCCCCGGCCGTCGGCCAGACACCGAAAGGCGAAGTGAAGGCGGGCCCGGTTGTCCACACGGCAGAAAGCAGGCCGCTGGTCGTCAGCCAGGCGTCCATCGGCCTCCCCGCATCCCTGACCGGCGCAGGCGTCTATGTCGGACCGTTCAGCGGGATGCCGGCAACGCTGGCGCCGGGCAAGGCGCCGGTGGTCATATTTCTTCACGGTTCGTCCGGTTTGGGGCTCAAGGCGATCGGCGAGTGGCAGCGCTGGCTGGCCACATTGGGTATTGCCACGATTGCGCCGGATTCGTTCGCACTGAAGGGGCGTCTGACCTACACATCACCGATTGACAAGGACACGTATGAGTCGATCCATGCGCTGCGTGGATCCGAGATCGGCTTGGTGCTGGAAGCGGCTCGGACTTTGCCTTGGATCGATACCAGCCGCATGGTGCTTGCTGGTACGAGCGAGGGCGCGGTGTCCGTGGCGCGTTATCAGGGAAATGCATTCCTTGGGCGCATCGTTTTTTCCTGGAGCTGCGAGGATAATTATTTCGTTCAATCACATGCCACGGCGATTCCCGACAATCAGCCCACGCTGAATATCATCAGTTCGACTGACCCCTATTTCTCGCGATCGAACGGTTGGCTCGGCGCAGCACCTTCGGCCCAGGGTTATTGCGGCGAAGCACTCAAAGGCAACAAGAAGGCGAGTATCGTGCTGATTCCGGGCGCGCCGCACACCGTACTCATGTTCGATCAGGCCAAGGTGCCGGTCGAAGGGTTCCTGCGAAATCTGTTTGGGCTGTGAGGCCCGAGGCGCACTGACGTTTATACTGATTCGCGATTCAATCGCACCGTACCTCGCGATCGCAAAAGACCAACGTTGCGGTTCGCGCCTGGCCAGCGCCACGACTTCGGCGCATACATTTGGCTCGGCCAACGACTTACCAGATCACCAGAATAAATTCACGGGAGCAGACAATGGAGTCCCTTATTCTCAGCCATAATCTTGGCAATGGAATCGTTCGGCTGACACTGAACCGACCGCAAGCCTTCAACGCGCTTTCCGCAGGGATGCTCGACGCGCTGCAGGCAGAGCTTGACCGGCTGGATCAGGATGCCGATGCGCGGATCGTGATCCTGGCTGCGGCCGGCAAGGCTTACTGCACTGGACACGATTTGCGTGAAATGCGGGCCGATCCCTCGCAGCAATACTACGAGCGGCTCTTTGCCACGTGCGCCAAAATGATGATGACCATCCAGCGTCTGAGCAAACCTGTCATTGCCGAAGTGCACGGGGTAGCGACAGCAGCAGGATGCCAGCTGGTTGCGATGTGCGATCTGGCCGTCGCGGCCGAGGGTTCCCGCTTTGCGGTTTCCGGAATCAATCTGGGCCTTTTCTGTTCGACGCCTTCGGTTGCGCTGTCGCGCAACGTGTCGCGCAAGCATGCGCTGGAGATGTTGCTCACGGGGGATTTCATCAGCGCAGAGGAGGCACGCGACTACGGCCTCATCAACCGCGTGGTGCCGGCTGATGCGCTGCAGTCGGCTACCGAGGCGCTTGCCCAGCGTATCGTTGCCAAACCGCAGATCGCGATCGAAATGGGCAAACGGCTGTTCTATGCGCAACTTGAGACTGGCATTGAACAGGCGTATCAGCTCGCGGGCGAAACCATGGCGTGCAATATGATGCATCCCGATACGCTCGAGGGTGTGCAGGCTTTCCTTGAGAAGCGGCCCCCGTCCTGGACCAGATAGTCGCGCGTCGGCGCGCAATCCGGGCATCGGTCGGATTGCCGGATTGCCGGATGATGGTGGTCTGATGGGAAATGTCATCGGGCGACCAGAACGACATCAACAAGTGACAAGAGCAAAGGAGGAGATCAATGGCAAAGTCCAAACTGGTATTGCGGCCACCCAAGGCACACAGCGGTGCGCCGGGAGCATCGCATTTTTCGGGCGCGTTCGACCCGCGCAATGCACAATGGCGGGCCTTGTTGCGCGAGGAAATCATTGATCCGGCCGAGCCGCTGATCGATGCCCACCATCACTTGTGGAACAAGCCAGGCCAACCCTACCTGCTGGATGAGTATCTGTCTGACGCAAACACAGGTCACAACATCCGCGCTTCCGTCTTTGTCGAGTGTGGCGCCTACTACCGCAGGCACGGGCCGGAGTTCATGAACCGGCTCGGCGAGGTCGAATTCGCAAATGGAATTGCCGCGATGGCCGAGGGAACCGTCGGTAATGAGGTCCTCGTCGCGAACGCGATCGTCGGGACGGCCGATCTGACGATCGGCGCGGAGATCGGCCAGTTGCTCGACGCACAGATTGCCGCCTCAGGCGGGCGCTTCAAGGGGGTTCGACTCATCACCAAATGGGATGCGGACGAAACCTTGAACAACGGCCGTTACATCATTCCCCAGGGCCTGCTGTCTGACCATGACTTTCGCGCGGGCTTCGCCGAACTCGGCCGGCGCGGTCTGAGCTTTGACGCAATGATTTACCACCCGCAGTTGCCGGAAGTGCTGGCGCTGGCCCGCGCGTTCCCCGAGTCGCGTATCGTTCTCAATCATATTGGCGGACTGATTGCGGCCACGCCTGCATATAGCGGACGTCACGCAGAGGCCGTCGAAGACTGGAAGCGCGGCTTGTCGGCCTTGGCAAGCTGCCCGAATGTTCACGTCAAGCTGGGCGGCCTGGGTATGCCTTATCTCGGTTTTGGACTGGAAAGGCTCGATGCACCGGCGCCTTCGGCGCGACTGGCTGAGGTATGGGGTCCGTATTTCCACTATTGCATCGACACATTCAGCCCGGCACGCTGCATGTTTGAAAGCAATTTTCCGCCTGATCGTGAATCGGTCGATTTCCCGATTGTCTGGAATGCCTTCAAGCGGGTTGCTTCAGCCTACTCTGCGCAGGAGCGGCAGGCATTGCTTTTTGACACGGCTGCGCGTTTTTATCGTATGCAGATCACCGGGCCCGACTGAGCGAGCGTGCGTCTCTGCGTGCCCTCGGCGCAGTGCCCGCAGCGGGGGCAATGCGGCTCAGGCGCACCACTCTCCCGGCGCGCCACGGACTCAGCGCACCACCGGCCAGGCCCACCACCGGCCAGGCCCACCACCGGCCAGATCCACCAACGGCCAAGGCCCACCACCGGCCAGACCCACCACCGAGCTGACGCACTACTTGCCGAAATCCGACGCCAGCCATGGCGTTCCGTCGGCTTTCAGGATGGCGCGAGTCACCGAACGCGTGGCCCCGAAGGTTGGAATGTACATGGAATGCTTGCCCGCACCGCCGGCCACCATCACCATGACATCCTCATACTTCTGTGCAATCGTCACGCGCACATTTGCCGTGGCGCCACGGTAGCGTGTGGGCATCATGCGCCAGAGTCGACGCTCGACCTGCTCGGTTGCAAAATTGCCAAGCGGGATGCCGGCGTTTTCATAGACGTAGCGTTTAACGTCGTCCTTGGAAAACCCCTGATCGGCGAGAATCTGCGCATGTTCGGGGCCAAGGATCAACAGGGGCTCGCCCTTGTAGTAAATATTATTGGCTCCCATCTTGTTCATGGAATTGCAGATCATCGTCATGATGCCGCCCGCCAGCGTGCTTTCATGATCGTTGATGTTGTGGGGCGCTTCTCCGCCAACGACCGTCACAGTCGACACTTCCGGATCGAAGCCGCGTTCTGCACGCAGGCTGGCCCACGGGCTGGCGTCTTCATTCTCAGCGATACAGAAGCTGAACTTGCCCGGGTGACCCATCGTCGCCTTGTCGATGATCCCCGGGGTGGCCCCGCCGATGTGCATCAGCATCAGGCGGATCGCCCGTCCGATCGCCCCGTTGGCCCAGGGGCCCGGGCCGAACATGCCGTTGCCGCTGTTGATGTTCAGAGCCTTCGCAAGCGGGCCGCTGACGATCAATAGCGGTGCGACGCAATGGGTGGTGGCCTGACATCCGTACAGATTGAACTGTGGTTCGATCAGGGCTTCGAGGGCTGCTACCAGTACTGGCATGTGTTCAGGTTTGCAGCCTGCCATCACCGCATTGGCCGCGACCAGTTCGACCGTGGCGACACCCATGCCCGGCGCAACCGTACCCACAATGCGATCACCCGGCAGGCCGGATCCGGCGACCATGGCGGCGACGCGCGCTTGCGTGGGAGGAACCAGCGGCAAGCCGTCGCCCCAGCCGAGCGCAGACATTTCCGACTGCACGTCGGACCATTCGTCCATACCGTTAATATCGACCCAGGCCGAGGCGGATTGGCCAGCGGACGGATCGGATGGCAATTGCGTCGTCAGCTTTTCGATCATTTCCGGCAGCGCCGCTTCGACCTTGGCAATCACTGAATCGATCGGCGTGCCACCGATCGGATGGGTCAGGATCACGGTTGGCACGTTGGGCATGCCCAGGATCTTTGCCTGATTGCGCGCGAGCGGAATGAATGAGTTGCTGATCAGCAACACCGTGGGCAATCCGAGCTTTTCAGCTTCTACAGAGTCGTGGACACTCCACGACGTGCAGGACCCTCAGTCCCCGAGTGCGTTGATCACCACATCGCAATTGAGCCGCAGGCCCTGAAGGATCTGAGCATCCGCGGGGATCGAAGCGGCGTATTTTGAAGTGCGGTAGGTTTCAATACCCGGAAACATCTCGCGCAGGCGTCGCTCGAGGTGATCCATCATCTTGTCGACAGGCGCCTTCATGTTGTCGAGGAATCCGATGCGCAGTCCCTCCAGTGACTTGGGTCGGGCGCTTGAGCTCAGGTTAAGCGGCAACGGGTGCCCCAGAGGGGAACAAAGCTTCATCAGGTGCTCCTCGATATTATTCTGGCGCCAGTCAGCGCGAGCAATCAAAAAATTTACTCACCCGGCCTACTTCTGTCAACGTATCCCGACTTTAAAGCTGCTCGATCATGAGCGGGAACAATTCAGCAAGCCGGCTGGATCGCCTGATGTGATGGATGCTGAACCGGTACGCCGTTCCCAACGCGATCTCCGGTGGGGTACGGGCAAATGCCTGGTCGCCCCCAGTCGACAAACGTCCCTCATACCGAGAGTGGAGCAGGTATTGCTTGATCGTTCGGGCAACCTGATTCTTCCTGACCGGCCTTAACCGAAAAACCGCGTCCACAACGCGGAGACCGGCATGGCGAGCAACAGTCCGGGCAGCATGTTGATGATGGGGAATGTCTTGATGTTGCAGATACGCATTCCTGTCGCCAGCATGATCACGCCCCCGCAGGCCGAGAAATCGGCCCGCATGAACGGGGTCACCATGGGGGCAATCAGGAAAGCGCTCAGGAGAAGCGTCACCTGAACAAGAAACTGCGGAATTGCAATTAATCCGACCGCGATGCCCAGTTCGGTGGCGAAAATTCCCGCAGTGATGAAATCCAGAATCGCCTTGGTGACGAGGATGGTCGGGTCGCCCGAAATGCCTTCCTCCAGCGAGCCAAATACACCCATCGCGCTGATGGAAAACAGGGTGAGAATGGTGGCGAACTTGACGGCGAAGGTTTCTGCCTGCGGGTCATCGGCCGAAAACGGCAACCAGTGCTGAATCCGCGCACGCAGCAGCCCGAGCCCTGCCTCCACCCGCCGTTCGAGACCGAGCAACTCGCCGAGGATGCTGCCGGCCAGCACGGCGATGGCCATCGCCGGCAGCGAGTGCACGCGGAAAAACAGGTACGTCCCGATGCTCATGGCGATCGCCCCGCAGTACAGAGGCATGCGCTCGCGTACACGCGCAGGAATCCGGCTGCTGAGCGCAGCACCGATCGCGCCGCCAAGGATCAGCGCCGCGCTGTTTGCCAGGGGTCCTATCATCCGGGTCTCCATCAACCGACACCAGCCCAACCAGGATGTCGGGTTGCGTCGAAATCGTTCGCATCGACTCGCCGCAGAGTTCGCCGCACCAGTCAGCCGCCAGTTTAACCAGTGTGAGGAAAGCGCCGTTCTTCAGGCAGAGGATGCATGGCGCGACCGCTCAGTCCGGCTTCTTGCAAACGTCGTGCGCACGCGATTTGTCGCTGTAGAATCACAGGCATCATAAGCACAATAATCAAGGGGCAAAAATGAATCCGGTCGATGCGGTATTGGCAGGCGAGCGTTGTGACCCGGGCAATGCGGTATAACGATACCAACGAACATTCAGGTTTTATCGCCCGGATCAAAGCACTCACGGAAAGGGCGTCACCGGGAAAATCCATGACTCAGTACCCAAAGGACATCTACACGGAACCATCCGACACGGATGTTGATACGCTTGCCAATCTGGGACCGCTGCGACCGATGGCGGGAGTCTGGCAGGGCAGGCGGGGCCTGGATGTCAATCCGAAGGCAGACGGTCCCGAAAAACAGGCCTTCATCGAGCGCATCGAACTGCAGCCGATCGATCCTCAAACCAATGGCCCACAGTTGTTTTACGGGCTGCGCTATCACACCCACATCACCAAGCCCGGTGAGGTTGAGACCTACCATGATCAGGTCGGATACTGGCTTTGGGAGCCCGCGACCCACGCGCTGATTCATACCCTCACGATTCCGCGCGGCATGGTCACCATGGCGAGCGGTACTGCGCAAGCCGACGCCCGTAGTTTCGAGCTAGTGGCCACGCATGCCGATCCGCACTTCGGGATTCGTTCCGCACCTTTCCTGGATCACGCGTTCAAGACGGTCGAGTTTCGCATCAAGGTGACGATCAACGAAGACGACACCTGGGGTTATGAAGAGGATACGACGCTGATTGTGCTTGGACAGAGCGAGCCGTTTCACCACACCGATCGCAACCTTTTGATTCGGGTGGCGCAGCCGACGCCAAATCCCCTGGCTCGAAAGTAGCGCGGGCCGCCTCGATGCGATTTCCGGATAGACCCATTGCGGCAGTTCTGGCAAATATCACTCGTATGAGATCTCGCCGCATATGACCACCTTGCGCCCATCGTTTTTGGCACCGTTCTCGGTTCGCAGTTTTCGCTTCCAGTGGCCGGCGGATCTCTTCACCTCCTGGGCATTCGAGATGGAGGTGCTCATCCTCGGCTGGTATGTGATGGTCGAATCGGGATCGGTGATGATGCTGGTCGTTTATGGCGCACTGCAGTATTCGGGCTCCGTGCTTTCGCCGGTGCTTGGTGTGGCCAGTGACCGCCTTGGATGCCGGCGCATGATGCTGATGACGCGCGGGATGTATGCCACGCTGGCGCTTGCGATGACGGTGCTCGCGGCCACCGGATCCCTGTCGCCCGCCATCGTCCTCGTGATCGCGTCCATCGGTGGTGTGTTGCGACCTTCGGATGTGATGTTGCGAAACGCGCTGATCGGCCAGACGTTGCCAGGTCAGATACTCATTGGCGCGCTCGGGTTGTCCCGAACCACCTACGATTCGGCGCGCATCGCGGGTGCGATCGCGGGGGTCGGAATGCTGGGCGCTTTCGGCATGGTGACCGCGTACGTCGTGATTACGCTGGTGTATGTGCTGGGCTTCATGCTGACACTGGGGGTCGCGGGCCGCCCCGGACGGGCCGATGCACCGCGACCGACGCCTCTGCGGGACCTGCACGAGGCAATGCTGCATGTCTGGCGCACGCCCGAGCTGTTTGGTGCCATGACGGTCGCATTCATCGTGAACGTTTTTGCGTATCCTTTCGTACTGGGGCTACTGCCTTACGTTGCGCGCGAAATCTATCGGGTCGATCAGTTCACCCTCGGGGTGCTCGGTGCGAGTTTTTCAGCGGGCGCGCTGATTGGTTCCATACTGCTTGGCAGCAACCGGATCTCGATGGGCGCGGGCCGCGCGATGCTGGTCGCAGCCAGCGCGTGGTTCGTACTCACGTTCGCCTTCGGGCATGTCACGAATCCCGCCGCGGGCGCCGCGATCCTGGTCTTTGTCGGCCTTGCCCAAAGTCTCTGTATCACACCACTCGCCGCAGTGATGCTCCGGTCGGCGCACAAGGAATTCTTCAGTCGTGTGATGGGCATGCGCATACTGGCGATCATGGGGCTGCCGCTTGGATTGCTGGTGTCGGGCCCGGTGATCCGTGAGCTCGGATTTGTAATGACATCGACCTTATATTCTGTTGCAGGACTTTGCGTCACCTTGGTCATTGCGATCCGCTGGCGCGGCTACCTCTGGTCGAAGCACGCGCGCGCAAATCAATCCGCATAAGGGCATGGCCGGCTCTGGCGTCGGACACTGCACTAGCCGCAGCAGGGGCATCCCGGTCCGGCCACCGCGGTGCTGCCGAGCTCGGAAAGCCGGCCCCGCCAGGCGGCGACATGTGTGCCCAGATTGGCCATTGCCCGCTGCAGATCGAGCCGCGTCGGCTGCCCGCCCTCCAGGACGATCTGACCATCGATGATACTGGTGTCGACGTCACTGGATTTTGCATAGAAGACCAGCGACTGTGGTGCTCCGTAGTAGGGTTGCAGATGTGGCCGCTCAAGGTTCACGGTGATCAGGTCGGCCTTCTTTCCGGCCTCGAGTGAACCGATCTGATCGCTCAGTCCGATGACCCTTGCCGCATCGATTGTGTGCAACCGCAGCGCCTGTTCGCAGGTCATGGCGCCGGGGTCTCCCAGACGCAGGCGCATCGCCTGAATGGCCATGCGCATGCCCTCGAACGGATCATTCAGCATCCAGTCCGTGCCAAAGCCGGTCGGGATGCCGAGCGACAGGATTTCTTCCAGCCGCGGATAGCGACCGCGTCTCGGGTAGATTGTCGGGCAATGGGCGTAGGCGGCACCTGTTTCGCGCACAGCCGCCAGATCGCCGTCGGTTGCCAGTGTCAGGTGGGCGAGCACGATGTCCGGTGCCAGCACGCCGTTGTCGCGCAGATACTCCATCGGTCCGCAACCGTGCTTAGTCAGAATATGCTCCACTTCGCCCACGCTTTGCGCCGCGTGCGTGTGCATGCCGACGCCCAGGCGCGTTGCCTCGGCGCGCGCTTCGCGCCAGAGCCCGGCATCGCAGGTGTCGGGCGCATGCGTTCCAATGCGCGTGGTGATGCGGCCATCGGCGGCGCCTTCCCATTCTTCGACAAACTCAACGCCGTGGCGAAGCCGGGCTTGCCCGGTGTCACGATACCTTGTGTAGTCGTCACGACACAGCGCCTCCAGGCGCACGTCAAACACCTTGTTGGCAATCTGGGCGCGCAGCCCGCATTCCGCCACGGTGCGCGCAAGCGCTTGCGGGTTGTACCAGATGTCGTTGATTGTCGTGATCCCGGCACGGAGCATATCGGCGCAACCCACCGTGCCGAGCAACTGCCATTGCGCGTCGGAGATATCCTTTTCCATACGGAAGGCGACATTCAGTAGGGCTGCCTTCGCGGCGTGGTCGTCAGTCTGGCTACGAAAGACAATCGAGGCCGTATGGCAGTGTGCGTTGACGAAACCCGGGAGAACGGCACGACCAGCCCCCGCGATCGTGCGCGCGGCGTGCCAGTGCCCGTCAGGTTTGCGCGGCCCGGCGTACACGATGCGGTT
>JADZBO010000135.1 GCA_020851995.1 Burkholderiaceae bacterium | reverse complement strand
GCATACGCGCTGGATGAGAATCAACTGATCCGGCTTGCAAAAAAGCTCAACCAGCTTCGGGCACGCAACGACAGCGTCGCTCCGCTCACACCGCTTTCCATCGGAGTCATTAGCAACGCCACATCCAAAACGGCGGTTCCCACGCTGATCGGTACCGCGCTGCGCTTCGGGATAGCCTTGCAGGTCGTGGAGGCCGAGTACAACCAGGTTGCGCAGGAAGCGTTCGCTGAAAAATCCGTATTTTCCGGGCAGTCCCTGACGGCCATTCTGGTCGCTCTGGATTATCACGGACTCCCGCTGCGGCCCTGCCCCGGAAATCCGCTGGCCGCAGCGGAAAATGTGCGTGAAAACCTCGCCTACATTAAATCGGTGTGTGAATCGCTGCGACGAAAGTCTGGCGCAGCGGTGATTCTGCAAAACATTGCCCCGCCCTGTGAAACGCTCTCCGGCAGTTTCGAGGGTAGATTGCCCGGCACGCTCAACTGGCTCATCGGTCGGCTCAACGCGGGAATCGATGACCTTGCCTCCAACGAAACCTTCATACTTGACGTCGCCGGGCTTGCGGCCAATGTGGGGTTGGTCAACTGGCACGATCCGACTCTCTGGAACATTGCCAAGCTACCCTTCTCGCAGAATTATCTTCCCGTCTATTCGGACTACGTTTGCCGGATCCTGGCGGCGCGCCTCGGTAAAAGCCGGCGCTGCCTGATCCTCGACCTGGACAATACGCTGTGGGGCGGGGTCATCGGTGATGACGGCGTCGAAGGTATCCTGATCGGCAACGGCGACGCGACGGGCGAGGCGCATTTGCACGTTCAGCGAACGGCACTTGAATTACGCGACCGCGGTATTGTGCTGGCGATTTCATCGAAAAACGAAGATGCGACCGCCCGCCTTCCGTTTCGGGAACATCCCGATATGCTGATCCGGGAAAATCATCTGGCTGTGTTTCAGGCCAACTGGACTGACAAGGCGACCAACATCCGGGCAGTCGCCGACGCTCTGTCACTAGGTCTCGAGAGTATGGTCTTTCTCGACGACAATCCAGCAGAGCGTATGCGGGTGAGGCAAGACCTTCCGGAGGTCTCGGTCCCCGAGTTGCCCGAGGATCCGGCGCTGTTCGCCAGAACACTGATCGCAGCAGGCTACTTCGAAGCGGTGACGTTCTCGCAGGAAGACCAACAACGCGCGGATTTTTATCAGGACAACGCCAAACGCGCGGAGATCCTCAGTCAATCGGCAGATCTGGGCGCTTACCTTGAATCGCTGCGCATGGAAATCCATTTCGCGCCGTTCGACGCAACCGGTCGGTCCCGTATCGTGCAGTTGATCGGCAAGTCGAATCAATTCAACCTCACCACCAGACGGTATGCCGACGCGGACGTGAGAGCGATGGAAACCGATCCGGCGTACTTCACGCGCCAGATTCGCCTGACCGACACGCTTGGCGACAACGGAATGATTAGCGTCGTCATCTGCAAAAGACACCCCGATCATTGGGAAATCGACACGTGGCTGATGAGTTGCCGCGTACTCGGTCGCAGGGTCGAGGAGGCAGTGCTTGACGACATGGTGCGGCATGCCCGGGATGAGGGCATCGCCAGAATCACTGGACGTTATATTCCGACGCCACGTAATGTGATCGTCGCAGATCATTATCAAAAACTCGGCTTCATAAAAATCGGCGAGGATGAGAAAAAAGCCGAACTCTGGGAACTTGATCTGACCCGGTATGTTTCGCCCCAATTACCAATGGAATTCATCCATGCTGTTTAACTCGGTCGAATTCCTGCTAATTTTTCTGCCCACGGTATTTGTGGTGTTTTTTCTGATTGCACGAATAAACCACCAGGCCGCGATGACCTGGCTGGCGGCAGCGTCGGTATTCTTTTATGGATACTGGAGCCTGTATGCGCTGCCGATCATGATGGCATCGATCTGTGTCAATTATCTGATCGGCATGTGGATTGCAAACAAGAGCTTCAGTCGTCGCAAAGCTCTGCTGATCCTGGCGATCATCGGCAACCTGGCCGCGCTCGCTTACTTCAAATACGCGGACTTTTTTATTGACAACACCAACGTCATTCGCCTGCAGATGGGGCTCGATGAACTGGACTCTCTCAACGTGGTGCTGCCAGTCGGCATCTCCTTCTTCACGTTTACCCAAATGGCGTACCTGATCGACACGTATCAGGGCAAAGCGAGCGAAGCCAGCTTTCTTAAATACATACTGTTCGTTTCGTATTTCCCGCATCTTCTTGCCGGCCCGCTGATTCATCACCGGCAAATGATGCCGCAATTTGCAAATCCGGCGAATTCCCGCATCGTGTCATGGAAGGTCGCGCTGGGACTATCCATCTTTACCGTGGGCCTGGCAAAGAAGGTCTTGCTGGCTGATCCGCTCAGCACCTATGTCGACACCTTCTACAATGCCGTGCTCCAGGAGATGCCGCCAACGCTCTGGGCATCCTGGATTGGTTCGCTCGCCTATTCCTTTCAGTTATATTTCGATTTTTCCGGATATTCGGACATGGCGGTCGGCGTGTCGCTGCTGTTTGGAATCTGGTTGCCATTTAATTTCAATTCGCCGTTCCGCGCAACCAGCATTATCGATTTCTGGCAGCGATGGCACATCACCCTGACGAAATATGTCGGCGAATACCTGTACGTCCCCCTGATGCTGCGCTTCATGCGCAACGTCACGACCAGGAACGAAGCCCTCGAACTACTCTCGTCGATCACACCGACGATCGTCGTATTTATCCTGCTGGGCATGTGGCATGGCGCCAACTGGACATTTGTCGTTTTTGGTCTGATGCACGGATGCTTTCTCGCGGTCAATCACATCTGGAGAAAATTATTTCCACCCTCCAGAACGAAACAGCAGCATCGGTCACTGAAAATAGTCATCGGGTGGACGCTGACATTCCTCGCCGTCAATATTTCGACCGTCATGTTTCGGTCGGATAGCGTCGGCACTGCCATCGAAGTCTACAAAGGAATGCTCGGATTCAATGGCATCGGGTTTAATGTCTCCGATACCTGGCTAGCCGCGTACGGTCTGGTGCTGCTGATCACCGTCATGGCGTTTCCAATCGTTCTGCTGCTGCCGAACACCACAAAAATGGAAGCGATGTATAACCGGCACATCGCGAATGACCGAAAGTTGAATTTCTCGCTAATCGGCTCATGCCTTGTCGCCATGGCGATTCTTTGCTATGTCACGATGAACCAGAAAACCACGTTTCTTTATTTTCAATTCTGATATTGCGAATATCCGAAACCAATTCAAATGACCCGGATCGACCACTTTCAATAAAAAAGGAATATGCCAATGTCAGCGGATACACAATCGGTACTGAACGAACTGACCCCGATTTTTCAGAATGTATTTGAAAACGATGAATTGGTGATTCATCAGAACACGACATCAGCAGATGTAGAGGGGTGGGACAGCCTGGCGCACATCCGCCTGATTGTCTCGATCGAGCGGGCCCTCAATATCCGGTTTGCGGCCTCCGAGATTGCCACCCTGGCAAACGTCGGCGAATTGGCCCGTGTCATCCTGCAGAAAAAATCCGCAGCCTGACGGGATGCGGTGGTCGGCGACGGCGGTTCAGAACCGCCGTTGTCTGATCGTCCGATACTAACGAACCGGCTGATTAATTGGCGCTTTTTTTCCAATACCCGCAGGATGAGTCGACCATTATCAACTCGTCCCTTATGTTTCTGCTCGCTCGAAATTCATCGGTCGCCCGTCTGCATTCTGTCCAGGTATCCTCGCCGTAGTCATCGACGATCATAAAACCACCCACCGACAAGCGATCGTATAAATTGTTCAAACCGTCCATCGTCGATTCGTAATAATCACCATCCAGTCGGACGATGGCGAGTTTCCCGATCGGCGCCGCAGGCAGGCTATCCTTGAACCATCCCTTCAGAAAAATCACATTGGGATCAAGCAGATCGAAGCGTGCGAAATTTGCCTGCACTTCCTCAAGACTTGCTTCGAATTTATCGTAAAGCGGTTCAATAAGATTCTGATGTGCCCTGTATTCGATCGGATGTTCGGTCTTATCCGGCACAGGCAGCCCTTCAAACGAATCAGCCACCCACACGCGCCTGGATTGTTGAAGACCCAGCGACTTCAGGAAGGCTTGCATGAAAATCACAGCGCCGCCTCGCCAGACACCGGTTTCAATAAAGTCCCCTTCAATGCCGTTTGACACGACCTCTGTCATACAATGCTGGAGGTTGTCAAACCGGACCAATGGCAGCAACGAAACTGCATGACCCCGTATGTAGTGATCTGCAAAGGATTTCACAAATTCAAGTCCGTCAGATTCCCTGCTCGGCTCATGATTCCAGAGCGTGTCTGTGAGAACCTTTTTTAATAGATTTAAATACAAAGGGTAGAAAGAATTCGAATTTTCGATCATTTATCCTTCCTCAGAATTCATTGAAGTTCGCAATACCACTTCACACCGCAAGCACAAACCATTTCCACCCGCGAGCGATAACTGATCATGCCAGATAGCCCCGTTCATTCAGTGATTAACTCTCTGAAATTTCATCATGTTGGTGTTGGCACAACATCATTTGACGAGTCGATCACTGTCTATCAAAAACTGGGTTATGAATTACTTTGTTCAATGAACGACGACGATCTGGATCTGCGTGTCGCCTTCCTTGAGAAAGATGGCTCACCCCTCATAGAAATCATTGCCCCACTGGGACCGGACGGCCCTCTTAAATCCTTTCTCAGCCGCCGCATTTTCCCGAGCCCCTACCATACTTGTTACGCAACCGATCATATTCATGAAGCGGGAGCCTGCCTCAAGGAATTAGGTTTTTTCCCGCTGGGAGAACCGAAACCATCCCGTGCACTGAATGGCGCTCTTTTTGCCTTCCATTATCACAATGCAACAGGTTTGCTGGAGCTTGCACAATCGCCCGCAATCTGGATTCAGGATGTCGTCCGGGACGGGCGACCCACATAAAACGGCTCATGTCCGTTATAGAACATTAACGATGTTCAGTGGTATTCACGTCAGGGGCGCCTGGCGATGATAAGCGCATTGACAGCCACCTGTTGACGCAGGGCGCGCTCAAGGCTGTAACCTGTCGTGGGTGCCGCGTCAGACTCGACCAGCTCAAAACCCGCCTGGCGCACGATTTCCTCAAGAGCGGCCGGTGATTCCCAATTGTAAATATGATCCGGAGCCGGGCTGTTCACTGGCACGTTCAGGAAAATCAGGCCGTCTGGCTTTAATGCCTGAAATACCGTTGCCAACGCTGCTTCCGGCTGATCCAGATGCTCAAGAACCTCACTGACCACCACGGCATCGTATTTTTTGGTGACCGAGGGCGGTTTAAGAATGTTATGCAGCTCCAGCCTGAACTGCCCCCCTGCTCCCATCGCCTGCATGGTGGCGCGGGTCATGTCCAGACTGCTTTCACTGACGTCCCAGCCGGTGATCGATCCAATGTGTGGAGATCTTGTGGCGAAGTACATGAGCAGACCGTGGCCCGGACCTACCTCAAGATAGTCCGATCCAGCCTTCAGTCGTGTCAGAAAACGCTGAACGTAGAAATGAAATGCATTCGTCTGATTAGCCCAGAGCACCTGAGAGAGCAACAGCCCGCGCAAATAACTCGACATATAGTCGGAGCGTGAATAGACCTCGCGGTAGGCATCCTCAAAGGAGGACCAGCGGTAGGAACCGGTGCGACGAAAAACAAGGTCTTCCTCCAGCAGATTGGCGCAAACCCAGCGGTAGCTGTCAGCATATTTCGACAGATCGTCACCCGCGATTCGAACCACCAGGCCCGCCAGTTCTTCGGCAAAAGACAAACTGTCCACCGTGAGCCCTGAAAAGCGGACATCCAGAAACTTTTTATGATCGGGCCAGACGGCAAGCACTGCGGAGCAGATGCGTGCAAGCGAGGGAAATGCGGCGAGGCTGGGCAGGATTGTCGGGTTCATCAAATTGGCACGCGCTCAGGGATGGCCCCCCAGTGCCGGTTGAATCCTGGCCCGAGGCTATCGTCGATCCGAACTCAGCCGGACGTGCGTCACTATATCCGCTTTGCGGGTTTTGTTGTCCCGTTTTCGACGATCCGGTCGGATGGCCTCCCGAGCGGGAATCGAACCCACATCTGGGCCTTAGGA
Organism: Burkholderiaceae bacterium; assembly: GCA_020851995.1. GTDB lineage: Bacteria > Pseudomonadota > Gammaproteobacteria > Burkholderiales > Burkholderiaceae_B > Zwartia. Next base: position 23,945 of record JADZBO010000135.1, on the reverse strand, counting down.
GGGCCCCGTTCTATCCATTGAACTATCAGGAGTAACGCAATACGCGCGCTGGATTCCAGCGGTGCAGGCGCTCGTGCAGTGTTCAAGGCGATCAGGCACTTAAAACCGTGCCTTCAAGCGTTCAACACTGCAGTAGTGTAGCAAGTCCGCGCCACGCACCCTGGCGCATCGCGCTCAGCCACGCGGATGGTGTGCCGCATGCAGGGATTTCAATCGCTCGCGCGCCACATGGGTGTAGATCTGTGTCGTGGAGATATCGGCATGACCGAGCAGCATCTGCACGACACGCAGATCAGCACCGTGGTTAAGCAGGTGCGTCGCGAACGCATGACGCAACACGTGTGGCGAAAGCGGGGCACGCACGCCGGCGATCACGGCGTACTTCTTGATGAGCAGCCAGAAGGATTGACGCGTCATGGCTGCGGCGCGTGCCGTGACAAACAACGCGACGCTCGCCCTCGGGCCAACCAGTGCAGGGCGCGCCTCGGTCAGATAGCGCTGCAGCCAGTGGGCCGCTTCGGCACCCAGAGGAACGAGTCGATCCTTCCCGCCTTTGCCCTGCACGACCCGCACCACACCGTCCGACAGGCTGACGTCCAGCGCGGCAATGCCGACCAGTTCAGAAACGCGCAGTCCCGTTGCGTAGAGTAGTTCAAGCATGGCCCGGTCACGCAGGCCGCGCGGCGTGTGCAACGCCGGTGCTTGCAGCAAGGCCTCGACCTGCGATTCAGACAGGACCTTGGGAACCCGCAGCGGCTGTCGCGCTGCCACCATGTTCAGACAGGGGTCAGCCGCGACGCGCTGGTGCCGCAGTGCCCATGCGTAGTAGCGGCGCAGGGTGGCCAGCCTGCGATTGGCGGTACTTGGACGGGTCTGGGCGTGACGTGCCGCGAACCACGCTTCGATGTCACCATCAAGCGCCTCGTCGAGCCCGCGGCTGCGCGCCTCGCGCAGCCATTGCTCGAACCCGGCGAGATCGCGCCGGTACGCAGCCAGCGTATTGGCGGCCAGTCCGTCTTCGAGCCAGACCGCATCAATGAAAGCACCGACTGCGGCGGACTCTGGTGCGCTCATGGTCGAACTACCCGGAAAGCCGCCGCAACAGGTTCACGCCTACTTCATTTCGATTTTCTGCTTGGTCACCACATCGCGGGCCCAGTCGAACTGGGCCTTGATTTCCGCGGCAAACTCCGCAGGCGTGTTGCCCGAGGGGGTCGACCCCTGCTCTTCGAGCACCCTGACGACGTTCGGGTCCTTGAGCGCAACCACAGCGGCGTCGCGCAATTTGTTGACGATTTCGGGAGGTGTTCCAGCCGGCGCGAGCAGTCCGTACCAGACCGGCTGGTTCAATTGCGGGTAACCAGCCTGCTCAAGCGTCGGGACGTCCTTCATGGAATCAATGCGCTTGGGCCACGCGATCGCCAGCGCGCGCAGTTTCCCGGCCTGGATCATCGGCATTGACGAAGGCAAATTGTCAAACAGGATTTCGACCTGGCCACCGACTGCGTCCGCCAGCGCCGGGCCCGAGCCCTTGTACGGCACATGAACGATGTCGGTGCCAGTGGCCATGCGGAAGGCTTCACCAAAGAGGTGCAGCACACTGCAGGTTCCCGAACTGCCGTAGGAATATTTACCCGGATTTTTCTTGAGCTCCTCGACAAAACCTGCAAAATCCTTGGCCGGGAATTTGGGATTGACCGAAATGACGTTGGCCGTGTTGGCAAAGTTCGTCACCGGAACGAAATCCTTGATCGGATTGTAGGGAAGATCCTTGGGGCGGCACGCGGGAAGCACCGCCATGGTGGATACCGTGGCAACGGACAGCGTGTAGCCATCGGGCTTCGCGCGCGCGCCCTCCGTCGCCCCGACCGCACCGCCGGCCCCGGCCTTGTTTTCGACCACCATGGGCTGACCGAGTTCTTGCGACATGCGCTGGGTCACCAGGCGGGCAATGATGTCAGTGGAACCACCGGGTGCAAAGGGCACGATGACGCGGATGGCGCGGCTCGGAAATGTGTCGGCCAACGCAGTCGCGGATCCGAACGTGGCGACCCCGGCGAGGGTCAGGGTGGCGGCGAGAACCTGGAACTTCTTCATGGAAACCTCTTTAACAGCTGAAAATGCAGTCATCGCCCGCGTTTAGCGGCGAACGGCACGAATAGCCTCGCGGATGGCGAGACCACGCAGGATAAGGGACAATAATAGCATTCAGAACCCCTCGCTCCCGTTCTCAGAATGAACCAACCATTGTGTACACAAGTACTTGATCTTCCAGATGAAACCGCAACCGATGCGCTCGGCGAATCTCTGGCATTCGCGGCTGCGGACCTGCGGCCCGATGCACAGGGAGCGTTACGACCCGGGCCAGACGCGGGCGGTCGAATTCACCTTCAGGGTGACCTCGGAGCCGGCAAAACGGCTCTGGCACGGGCCCTGATCCGGACCTGCGGCATCACCGGCCGAATCAAGAGCCCCAGTTACGCGCTACTTGAATCTTATAAAGTTTTTAACTTATACTTGTATCATCTTGATTTTTATAGATTTAGCGATTCGGCTGAATGGTCTGATGCTGGCTTTCGCGAAATCCTTGAAAACCAGGCACTCGTGTTGATTGAATGGCCTGAGCGCGCAGCCGGGAAATTAAGTCAGCCGGATATGTTGATTCAACTGGATTATGCGCAGAACGGACGCCGTGCAACTCTTAGTGCATTTACCCAGAGAGGTACCACATGGCTCGACGCACTGACTCCATTCGCGAGGGGGTTACCACCACCCGCGACATAGAACGCCGGCGCCTGCTGGCGAGGGCAACCACGCTTCTCGTCTTGCCGGTGCTGCCACGACTGGCGCTCGCCTCGCGCCTGCTGGCGGTTCGCACCTGGCCTGCTGATGAATACACCCGCGTGACCCTCGAGCTCGACAGCGAACTGCGTGCCGAACACTTCACGCTGGAAAACCCCCACCGCATGGTGGTCGACATCCAGGGGCTGGACATGAGTCCCGCGCTCAACGAACTGGTGCGCAAGGTACGCACCGACGATCCCTACATCAGCAGTCTGCGGGTCGCGCAAAATCGCCCTAATGTGGTGCGTCTCGTCTTCGATCTGAAGCAGGCCATTGCGCCCCAGGTGTTCACGCTCAAGCCAGTTGGCGACTATCAGTATCGTCTGGTGCTGGACCTGTATCCCATGGTGGCGCAGGATCCCCTGACGGCATTGCTCAAGAAGCAGCCCGGCAAGCTTGATGATGATCCGCTCGCACGCATTCTTGAAGATATCGGTCGCAGCCCCCGGGGAGCGGGTGTGGCCAGTGCGCCACTGCTTCCGGTGCCAGCCGCGCCATCCATGGAGGCGCCCACGACCCCGGGCACCTCCGCGGCAACCGCACCACGACTGGGTCGACGCAGCAGGGTCATTACCGTTGCGCTCGATCCGGGCCACGGCGGCGAGGATCCCGGCGCGATCGGCAAAGGTGGCACTCGGGAAAAGGACGTCGTGCTCGCGATCGCCCAGAAGCTCAAGGCGCGCATCGATGCAACCCCCGGCATGCGGGCTTACCTGACCCGCGATGGCGACTACTTTGTACCCCTCCACGTGCGCGTCGAGAAGGCGCGCCGGGTCAAGGCCGACCTGTTCGTTTCGGTGCATGCGGATGCGTTCGTGCGGCCCACGGCTGGCGGAAGTTCCGTGTACGTACTTTCCTCCAGTGGTGCCTCAAGCACGGCGGCGCGCTGGCTGGCTGATAAGGAAAACGCAGCCGATCTGATCGGCGGCATCAATCTTCAGGTGCAGGATCGCCAGGTCGCCAGGATTTTGCTCGACATGTCGACGACTGCCCAGATCAACGATTCGGTCAAGGTGGCCAATTCCGTGCTCGGGCAGTTGAAAAACGTTTACCGGCTGCACAAACCGCAAGTCGAGAAGGCCGGATTCGCGGTTCTGAAAGCGCCCGACATGCCGTCGATTCTGGTCGAGACTGCCTTCATCAGCAATCCTGACGAGGAGCGCATGCTGCGCAGCAACGCCGATCAGGACAAGTTCGCTGACGCCATGCTCGGCGGGATTCAGCGGTATTTCGCGGCCAATCCGCAAATCGCTTCCGCGGGCTGAACCCTCGAAAGGGGTTCGTCCGAAGGAGGGACGGCACGCTGAGGCGGCATCACGGCGCGCTGCCTCTAAAATGCAGAATTAACGTGTCCTTGCGGTGACCATGCAGCCCCGCCGTCCCATCGTCGCACTACCAGACCTCCTGATCAGCCAGATCGCTGCGGGCGAGGTCATTGAACGCCCGGCCTCGGTGCTCAAGGAATTGCTTGAGAACGCAATCGATGCCGGAGCTCAGGCCATCGAAATCCGGCTCGAGGCGGGCGGCGTGCGCCGAATCGCGGTGATCGACGACGGCAACGGGATCGCACCTGCGGAAATGCCCCTGGCACTCACGCGGCACGCCACCAGCAAAATTGCCTCGCTGGCGGAACTTGAATCTGTCGACACGATGGGCTTTCGCGGGGAAGCCCTTGCCTCGATCGCTGCCGTCGCACGCCTTACGCTCATTTCCCGCACGCGGGATGACACACACGCCTGGATACTTGAGGGGCATGCCAGTGCGCCGCAGCCCGCAGCCGGTCCGCCAGGCACGACCGTCGATGTGCGTAATCTTTTCGACGCAGTGCCAGCGCGCCGCAAGTTCTTGCGCTCTGAAGCGACGGAATTCGGCCATTGCATCGACGCGATCGAACGCATTGCGCTTGCATGCCCCGAAGTCGGAATGCGGGTCTTTCACAACGACCGCGCGGTACGACAGTGGCGCCCGGCGTCAGCCTTACAGCGGATCAGCGATGTACTCGGCGAGGAGTTCAATGCGTACGGCATCGAAATCGATGCCCACGCCGGACCGCTGTCCATCGCCGGGGTCGTCACGCGACCGACTGCGGCGCGCGCGCGCGCTGACCGGCAATTCCTGTTTGTCAACGGGCGCCACGTGCGGGATCGAACCGTTTCGCACGCCATTCGCAGCGCCTACGCCGATGTGCTGCATGGCGACCGGCAACCCGCGTACGTTCTGTTTCTCTCGATCGATCCCATCGCAGTAGATGTCAACGTGCATCCAGCCAAGCACGAAGTGCGCTTTCGCGACAGCGGCGCGGTCCATCGTTTCGTTGCGCAAACTGCGACGCAGGCGCTGGCCTCGACCGCGGGTACGCACAGCATGGTGGCGACTCACGCTCAGGGTGCAAGCACGCATGACCTGCACGTTGCGGCGCCGCCGGCGCCAGGGTTAGCGCAGCCAACCGATCGACCCGGATGGAGTGCGCCAGAGAGCAACCAGGGCGGCCCGGCCGCCTGGGCTGCGCGCTCGCAATCCGCCCTGCCCCTGCGCGAACCCATCGGCGCACCGGCGGCGCTTTCGCGTGCGGACTGGACGGCCGCCTACGAGCCGCTGCCAGATACTGCATCGACCTGGCCGCTCGGCCGTGCGCTCGCCCAGGTGCATGGCATCTACATTCTGGCCCAGACGCGTCAGGGCCTTGCCCTGATCGACATGCATGCGGCGCACGAGCGCGTCGTCTACGAACAGCTCAAGCACGCACTGGACGCACAGTCGATGCCACGGCAGTCATTGCTGGTGCCAGTCGTGTTCGGCGTCAGCGAAAAGGAGGTCGCGCTTGCCGAAGAATCGCGGGATCAGATGGATCTGCTTGGATTTGAAATCGCGCCCGTCGGTCCGAGGTCACTTGCGTTGCGCGCCGTGCCTGCGCCGCTTGCCCGCGGCGACCTGGAGGCTTTGGCGCGCGGGGTGTTGCGCGATCTGGCCGAAATCGGCGCGAGCCGCTTGCTGACTGAACAGCGCAACACGCTGCTTGCCACGATGGCATGCCATGGCGCGGTGCGCGCCAACCGCCAACTGACGCTTGAGGAAATGAACGCGCTCCTGCGCCAGATGGAGCAGACCGAACGGGCCGATCAGTGCAATCACGGGCGGCCGACCTGGATTCACTGGTCGGTCGCGGATCTCGACCGTCTTTTTCTGCGTGGGAAATGACGCCGCAGACTTGCGCGCCGCTGATTTGCCTGGCCGGGCCGACAGCCGCCGGCAAGAGTGCCGTCGCGGCGGCAATCGCGGCGCGCTGGCCGGTCGAAATCATCAATGTCGACTCGGCCACGATTTACCGGACCATGGACATCGGCACCGCCAAACCGACTCGCGAGGAGCGCGCACGGTTCGCGCATCACCTCATCGACATCCGGGATCCATCGGAAACGTATTCGGCAGCCGCATTCCGGCGCGACGCACTCGACTGCGCGGCCGCGATTCGCGCGCGCGGTCGCCTGCCATTGCTGGCAGGTGGAACCATGCTGTATTTCAAGGCCCTGCGCGACGGGCTGAACGATCTTCCGCAGGCCGACCCCGACGTACGGCGGGAGATCGAAGCCGGTGCGCAGGCACGCGGGTGGCCGGCGATGCACGGGCAGCTTGCACGGATCGACCCGATCACAGCCGCACGACTTGCGCCCAACGACAGCCAGCGCATCGGTCGCGCGCTGGAGATCTGGATGCTGACCGGTCTGCCGATGTCCGACTTGATCCAGAGCGCAGTCCGCACCGACACCCCGGTGCCAACCGTGACGATCAGTCTGGAACCCGCCGAGCGCAGTGTCCTGCACGCACGGATCGCCGCGCGTTTCGACCAGATGCTGGAGCAGGGCCTCGTGGACGAGGTGCGCGCTCTCTACGCAAGGGGTGACCTGACACCCGCACTACCGTCCATTCGCTGCGTCGGATACCGTCAGTTGTGGCGCTACATTGCCGGCGAGCAAAGCCTGCCGCAAGCCAGGGAACAGGCCATCGCCGCAACGCGACAACTCGCCAAGCGCCAGCTGACCTGGCTCCGGGCGCTGCCGGACCGGATCAGTGTCGACGCACTCGCAACCAATGCCGCCAGCCTCGTCATCGACCGGATTGCACCTTTAATGCAATAGTCACCACGATAAGGCACTCAAAACCGCGCCTTCAAACGTTGACACGACTCTACAGATCAGTCGACGATGGTCTGAGGATCGCTTTCGCCGCACGCGCGGATTTCGCCCAGCGTGTGAACGGATTCGCCACGAGCGCGCAGCGCGGCAGCAATCGCGCCGGCTTTGTCCGCGGGCACGACCACAACCATCCCGATGCCACAATTGAAGACGCGGTGCATCTCGGAATCGGCCACACCACCCTGCTCCTGCAGCCAGGAAAACAAGCGCGGCATCTGCCATGCATCGCGGTGCAGGCAAGCCTGCAAGCCGGGTTGCAGGATACGGGGAACGTTGTCCAGCAATCCACCGCCGGTAATGTGCGCCAGGCCCTTGATGGCTGGCCCGAACTCGGCAATGGTCGCAAGGACGGGTTTGACGTAAATGCGGGTCGGAGCCATGACGACATCGCCCAGCGGCTGACCGTGAAAATCCTGATCGGGCCCGGCGCCCGCGCGCTGCAGAATCTTGCGCAGCAGCGAATAGCCGTTCGAATGCGCCCCGCTTGATGCCAGCCCAAGCACCACATCGCCGGGAACGATCGACTTGCCGTCGATGAGTCGCGATTTTTCGGCGGCGCCGACGGCAAAGCCTGCCAGGTCGTACTCGCCGTCGGGGTACATCCCCGGCATCTCGGCGGTTTCACCGCCGATCAGCGCGCAACCAGAGAGTTCACAGCCACGGGCGATGCCGTCAACGACGCGGGAAGCGACATCGACGGACAGCCGACCGCAGGCGAAGTAATCGAGAAAAAACAGCGGCTCGGCGCCCTGAACCAGGATGTCGTTGACGCTCATGGCGACCAGGTCAATGCCGACGGTGTCGTGGCGCTGCCAGTCGAACGCGAGTTTGAGCTTGGTGCCGACACCATCCGTGCCCGAAACCAGTACGGGCTCGCGATAGCGTTTGGGCACTTCGAAAAGCGCGCCGAAGCCACCAATGCCCGCCAGGACGCCATCGCGCATGGTGCGGGCAGCCATCGGTTTGATGCGATCGACGAGGGCATCGCCCGCGTCAATGTCGACGCCTGCGTCTCGGTAAGTCAGGGGGGTTTGAGGTTGGGTCATTGGGAAAGCCGGTGTTATGGGACAATGCGGGTATCAGATCCGCGGTTCGCGGTAATTTTACGACGAGTCAATGAGTCGGCAGTTACTTCTGGAAATCATCCCCGCGCCGAACCCGTCGCTCGACAATATGGTGGCCGGTTCCAACCTCCCCGCAATCGATGCGGCCAGGGGGCTGTGCGCCGGTCGGGCGCTCTATGTCTGGGGGGCTGCCGGGTCGGGCAAAACACACCTTTTGCGCGGTCTGGCGGCCGCGGCCGGATCGCAGTGGATTGATTCCGGTTCAGATCCGGACGAGATCGCCGAACTGGCGACCGGGGCACCGGATACATCGTTTCCACGCCTGGTCGCAATCGATGACATCCACGAAATGTCGGAATCCCAGCTCGGGGGCGTCTTTGCCCTGTACAATCGCTGGCGCGAGCAGGCTGCGATGGAAAGTGCGTTCGCCGTGGCGGTCAGCGGACATCGCGCGCCGCGGATGATGGAACTGCGTGAAGATCTGCGCACGCGTCTTGGATGGGATCTGGTGTTCAGGCTTGAGCCGCTTTCCGACAGCGACAAGCAGGCGGCTCTGGCTGACTACGCCAGACGCAAGGGTCTGCCCCTGACGGCCGAACTGATCGCCTGGATGCTGACGCACTATGCGCGCGATATCCGCCAGCTTTTCGCGCTCGTCGACGCACTCGACCGCTACTCCCTGTCCAAGCACCGGGCAGTGACCGTACCGCTACTGCGCGCCATGCTGGCCGACCGTGAATTTCTGCAATCATGACCTACAAACGACTCGCGCTCTTCGACCTGGATCACACCCTGCTGCCGCTCGACAGCGACTACCAGTGGGCCCAGTATCTGGCAAAGTCAGGGCGGGCGGGTGACCCCGAAATCGCTCTGCGTCGCAACGAAGAGCTCATGGACCGCTACAACGCCGGCGACCTGACCGCCGAGCAAGCTGCCGAATTCATGCTCGGCTTGCTCGCCGCCCATCCGCCGCACCTGCTCGCCGCCTGGCACGAAGACTTCATGCAACGGGTGATTCGCCCCGCCATGACCGATCAGGCGGTCGAGCTGGTTCGCCAGCACCTCGCCGCAGGCGACCTCTGTGCTCTGGTGACCGCCACCAACAGCTTCGTGACCGCACCGATCGCCCGGGCCTTCGGCGTGGCCCATCTCATCGCCACGGATCCGGAATATATCGGCGGGCGCTACACCGGAAAGATTGCGGGCACCCCGAGCTTCAAGCACGGCAAGGTGATCCGGGTCAACGACTGGCTGGGCGCGATGGATCGTCGCCTTGGCGATTTCGAACAGTCCTATTTCTACAGCGATTCTCTTAACGACCTGCCCCTGCTCGAAGTGGTGACGCACCCCATCGTGACCAATCCGAGCGCAAGCCTGCTGCGCGTTGCGCAGGAGCGTCAATGGCCGGTTCTCAACCTTTTCAATCAAGTCGTCGACCAAAAAACCTGATGATCACCGACACCATCAAACGCTTTGTCGGGCAACTGTTCGGCCAGCGGACCCGCGGCGGACTGCAGCGCATCGGTAAGGAAAGCCACGGCATCGACCGGCGCAACGTGTCGCGCCACGCGATCAAGGTGTGCGAAGTCCTGCACCAGCAAGGGTATCAGGCCTACATCGTCGGCGGCGCGGTCCGCGACCTGATCGTGGGACTCGAACCGAAGGACTTCGACGTCGCGACCAACGCCACGCCCGAACAAATCAAACCGCTGTTCCGCCGCTCCCGGATCATTGGGCGTCGATTCCAGTTGGTCCACGTGGTGTTCGGCCCTGAGATCATCGAAACATCGACGTTCAGGGCGCCTGCCTCGCAGGAACAGGAAACCGACGGCCACGGGCGCATCCTGCGCGACAACGAGTTTGGCACCCATGAGCAGGACTCGGTTCGCCGGGACTTCACCATCAACGCCCTGTACTATGATCCAGGCACCGAGGAAGTTCTGGACTTCCATCGCGGCGTCGAGGATCTGAAAAAGCGGGTCGTTCGCATGATTGGCGATCCGCGCACCCGCTACCGGGAAGATCCGGTTCGTATGTTGCGGGCTGTGCGGTTCGCGGTCAAACTGAACGGTACGATCGATCCCGGCTCGCGCGAACCGATCGCGTCAATGGCGGATCTCATTCAGAACGTCCCGACCTCGCGCTTGTTCGACGAGATGCTCAAGCTGCTGACCTGCGGACACGCGATGGACTGTCTGCACCAGTTGCGTCAGGACGGCTTGCATCGCGGACTGCTGCCGTTGCTCGACGTTGTGCTTGAGCAACCCGGCGGCGAGGAGTTCATCGAGCTCGCGCTTGAACGCACGGATCACCGGGTCCGGGCTGGCAAGACAGTCAGCCCCAGCTTTTTGTTTGCGGCATTGCTCTGGCATCAGGTGAACCTGCGCTCCAGACAACTGATCGACAAAGGCGAGCAGGGCATGCAGGCGCTGATGGCGGCGGCCGATTCGGTGCTCGACGAACAAACCGAAACACTGGCGATCCAGAAGCGCTTCAGCGCCGACATGCGCGAGATCTGGTTCATGCAGCCGCGTTTCGAAAAGCGTCTGCCCAAGTCCATCTGGCGCATGACCGAACAACCGCGATTTCGCGCTGCCGTCGATTTTTTGCAGCTCCGTGCCGCTGCGGGTGAGTTCGACAGCGTGCTTGCCCAATGGTGGATGGATCTGGCCAACGCTGATGATTCAGAGCGCGCCGCCATGATCGAAGAACTTGCCCGGCAGCCACGTGACAGCGGGGCCGGACCTGCGCGTGCGCGCCCACGACGACGCCGTCGCGGACCAGCCCGCGCAGGCGGTGACCCGTCATCCGGATCCGGCCCGGAATCGGGCGGCGCACCGTCGGGCGGCTAGGCGATTACCGTGCCGGCGGTTGCCTACGTCGGGCTGGGTGCCAATCTGGGCGAACCCCGCCAGACCTTGTCCGAGGCGCTCGGCGAACTTGCATCGACGCCTGGCATTCTGGACTGCCGCGCATCCCCCCTCTACGGGAGTACGCCAGTGGAAGCCGCCGGGCCGCTCTTCGTCAATGCGGTCGCGCGCGTCGAGACATCACTATCACCGCTGCAACTGCTGGATGCACTGCAAGACATTGAAAACCGTCACGGCCGCCTGAGGCCGTACCGCAATGCGCCACGGACGCTCGATCTTGACCTGCTGTTGTACGACGCGCTGGAGATCGATTCGCCGAGGCTGGTGGTGCCACATCCCCGTATGCATCAGCGCGCGTTCGTGCTCAAGCCGCTGACGGATCTGACGCCAGACCTGGTGTTGCCTGAGGGCCGCGCACTGGATTTGCTCGCGCAGTGCGCTGAGCAGGAACTGTGGCCGCTACTGAACTGATCCGCGCACACTGGACACGGCCATCGCGGGCGTCTGCCCCGGTCGTGTCACCGCAGACCCAATCGACGGAGTCTGCCGCAACACCACCGGGTGATGAATCTTGCCGCCGATCAGATGCCCTTTCCTGCCTTGAGCCTGTCAATCGCCACTTCGGCGATGCCGAGTTCATGCAGGATCGCCATCGTGTGCTCGCCGATGTCCGGCACCGGGTCCATGCGCGCCTCGAACTGATTGCTGGTCGCCGGCGGAATCAGCGCCGGCAGTGACCCTACGGGGCTGCCGATCTCGCGCCAGCGATTGCGCGCCTTTAGCTGCGGGTGCGCCCAGACGTCTTTCATTTCATTGACCCGCGCGTTGGCGATGCCGGCGTCCTCGAGCCTCTGCTCGACCTGATCGATCGTCATGGCGGAAAATGCCTGAACAATCAGTGCCCGCAACTTATCCCGATTGGCCACACGCTTGGAGGTCGCATCGAATTCCGGATTGCTCGCCAGATCAGGCTGCAACAAAACCTCGGAGCAAAACACCTTCCACTCGCGCTCATTCTGGAGACCGAGCATGACGGTGCTGCCATCCCCGACCGGAAAGGGACCGTAAGGATAGATCGTGGCGTGCGCCGCACCGGCGCGCGGCGGAGGCGCAGCGCCTTCAAAAGCGTAATACATCGGAAAATTCATCCACTCGACCATGCTCTCGAGCATCGACACATCCAGTCGACTGCCCAGGCCTGTCTTCTGGCGAAGCAGAAGGGCGTTGAGAATGCCGGAATAGGCGTAGGAACCCGCGGCGATGTCGGCAATCGAGCACCCCGCCTTGGCAGGCGTGTCCGGCGACCCGGTGACCGAGATGAATCCGCTCTCGCTCTGGATCAGCAGGTCGTAGGCCTTTTTTGTTTCGTAGGGACCTCCTTCGCCATAACCCGAGATATCGCACACAATCAGCTTCGGAAAACGCGGATGCAAGTCTTCGAAGGAAAGACCCATGCGCGCGGCCGCGCCGGGCGCCAGGTTCTGCACCAGGACATCCGCCCGCGCAAGCAATTTCTCCATGACAGGCGCCGCGTCCTCGTGCTTGAGGTCCAGCGTCAGACTTTCCTTGGACCGGTTCGTCCAGACAAAATGCGAGGCGAGGCCGCGGGTACGCTCGTCATATTTGCGGGCGAAGTCGCCAACGCCCGGACGTTCGATCTTGATAATACGGGCGCCCATGTCGGCCAGTTGACGCGTGCAAAACGGAGCCGCGATGGCGTGCTCCAGACTGACGACCGTAATGCCGTCCAGTGGACGGGGTGCATGCTGACTCATGATTCAAACCTCAGTTCTGCCTGGTGGGCGAGCGTGCCTTCCTGTTCGGCCCAAAGCCGTGCCTGGCCGGGTGCGGAGAGGGTCCCCGCCACGGTGAAAGGTGTTGGTGCAATCAGAGGGCGCAAGCCGCGGTAGGCAAGGTGGCGGGGCGTCGCGCGCGGATTCGCGGCAACAAAGGCACGGCACATCAGGGTCGCGATCATGGGCCCGTGCACGACAAGCCCGGGATAACCTTCGGTACCTGTCACGTAAGGATAGTCGTAGTGAATGCGGTGGCTGTTGAACGTGACCGCGGAATAGCGAAACAGCAATACGGGAGTGGGATCAACCGGCTGACTCCATTGTGCAACCGGCGACGGTTCGGATCCTTTGAGCTTCGGCGGACTCGGTTCGCGATAGACGATATCTTGTTCCTCCGAGATGACCAGAGTTCCGTTCTGCTCGATATCGTGGCGCACCGTCACGAACAACAGCGATCCGGTGCGGCCCTGTTTCTCGTCAATCGCCGTCACTGTCGAGGTTTTGTGCGCCTCTACACCGACCAACAGCGGTGCATTGAATGAAACCCGTCCGCCTGCCCACATGCGATTGCGGTTGTCGGCTGGTGGCAGAAACCCGCCTCGCGCCGGGTGGCCATCAGTACCTGTATTGACGAGAGGCACCGTTTCGAGAAAAAACGCCCAGTGCCAGAGCGCTGGCAACGCATCCCCATGCGCGGGGGCGGCATCGCCAAGCGTTGCCGCCACGCATGCCGTGTGGCCGGGATCCATGCGATCCGTCACGCGGCGGGACTTGCCGATCCAGTCGGTCAGGTCTGTGCTCATGGTCATCCCTTCCGGCCTAATTGCCAAGGTCCTGCATCCGCTGCAGATGAAAGTTGGTGTCGCCCAGAAGTATGTCGGCGTATGTCAGGCGTTTGAAAAAATCCCCGACTTCAAGCTCGTCGGTCACGCCCATGCCACCATGCAACTGCACTGCGCTCTCCCCAACGAAACGCGCGGCGGCAGCAACCTCAACCTTGCTCATCGACACCAGACGACTACGCCTCGCCACGTCATCCTCGCCCAGTCCGACGACTGCGACGTACGTGACCGACAGCGCCATCTCCTGCTGGATCACCATATCGGCGAGTCGGTGCTGCAGCACCTGAAAATTGGCCAGCGGCTGACCGAATTGCTTGCGGGTCTTGAGGTACTGGATCGTTGTTTCGGTCAGCGCTTCCATCGCACCACAGGCATGCGCGCATAGCGCCGTCACGCCATAATCCAGAGCCAGCGTCAGCAGTGCGTGTGCCTCAGCCCCGCGTGCGATGAGTTGCCCCGCCTCGAGGCGAACACCCTCGAACGTGAGAGTCGCGGCACGAGCACCATCGAAGGTCGGATAATCGGCGATGGTCAGGCCGGGGGCATCGCGCGGGACAAGCACCAGAGCCATCTCGCCGTCGATGAGCGCCGAGACGATCATTGCTTGGGCCGACTGAGCGTGCCAGACCAGGATCTTGCGGCCATCGAGACGCAATCCGCCATCGACCGGTTCGACATGCGTGCAAAGCGCACGAGTCGCGTACCGCTCGCCCTCCTCCTGCCAGGCCAGGGCCAGCACGGCGTCACCCTCAGCGTGGGCTGCCAGCCACTGCGCCTTCAGCGCCTCATTCTGGCCATGGGCCAGCAGAGTGACCGCCATCACTGCGCTCGGAATGACTGGCTCGCTGACAAGGCCACGACCAAGCTCACGATGGACTGCAAGCATCGTCGCCGGCGTTTCGCCGAAGCCGCCGTATTCCTGTGGCACCAGCAGTCCGGCGACACCCAGTCCGGCGAGGTTGCGCCAGCAACCGACGTCCATGACGCCCGCGCGCTGGCGTTCGCGCCGCTGCGCGAATGACCAGTGATCGGCGATCACGCGGCGCAGGCTATCGGTGAGCATGCGCTGTTCTTCTGAGTATGAGAAATCCATATTCTTTCCATGATGACCGGCTCGGTGCCGGTCAGGTTCGTTGGGGTTGAACGGCCGGGTCTTCAGACACCAATGATTTGCTTGGCGATGATGCCCTTTTGCACCTCGGTCGTGCCGCCGTAGATGGACGTCTTGCGCATGTCAAAGTAGCCGGCTGCCGCTGCGGCGCTGTATTCCGGTCCCGGACCGTGGAAGGCAGACTCGGCCAGCAGCCATTCCGGATCGTATTGCCACGCATCGGGTCCGGCGACCTGCATCTGCAGTCGTGCCAGATCCTGCTGGATCTCCGAACCGCGAATCTTGAGTATGGACGCCTGCGGGCCCGGCTCGGCTGACGCGTCTGCCGCGACGCGCAGCAGCAGCATTTCAAGCGCCAGCACCTGCGCCTCGATACGGTTGATACTGTCCCGAACGCGTGAGTCCAGGCTGAGCGACTCGCCGCTTGACGCAGCGCGTTCGGCCATCCCCTTCAGAATGGCAAGTTCGCGGTGGCAATGCCCGAGACCGGCAATTCCAGTACGTTCGTGACCGAGCAGATACTTGGCGTAGGTCCAGCCATTGTTTTCCTCGCCCACGAGGTTGTCGAGCGAAACTTTGACGTTCTCGAGCCAGACCTCATTGACCTCCGCGCCGCCGTCGAGCGTGCGAATCGGTCGCACCGTCACGCCGGGCTGACGCATATCGAAAAGCACCATCGAAATGCCGCGCTGCGCCTTGGCCTGAGGGTCCGTGCGCACCAGGCAAAACATCCAGTCCGCGTGTTGCGCCATGGTCGTCCAGGTCTTCTGGCCATTGACGATGTAGTGATCGCCCACGCGTTCGGCGCGTGTCTTGAGCGAGGCCAGATCCGAGCCCGACCCGGGCTCCGAATAGCCCTGGCACCACCAGTCGTCCATGCGGATGATGCGCGGCAGGAAATGCGCCTTCTGGGCCGGACTGCCGAACTTCATCAGCACCGGGCCAATCATCGAAATACCGAACGGCACGAGACGCGGGGCCCCAGCCTTGAACGACTCCACTTCAAAGATCAGTCGCTGCAGGGGATTCCAGCCGGTGCCGCCATACTCCTTCGGCCAGGTCGGCGCACCCCAGCCCTGATCGGCCAGAATGCGATGCCAGCGAATGTAATCCTCGCGCTTGAGGCGTTGATGCGCAAAGGTCTTTGCGCGCAGATCGGCAGGCAGTTTGGCCTGCAGGAACGACTGCACATCCGTTCGGAAGGCGCGCTCCTCAGCGGTCCAGGTCAGATCCATGGGCTTTTCTCCTAGTGGGTGCCATCTTACCGCCGTGCTCCGGGTCGGGAATCTCGCATTTTGGAAGTCTGCGTTTTGCCTTGAGAAATCCCCGGATTCCGGGTTACCAACCTACAATCCGTTTTCAAGACAGTACGCACCAAATACCAATAAAACAAGGAGACCTCCATGAAGTCACTGATCGGAGCCGGCCTGCTGGCGATTGCCGGGCTGACTGCCAGCACCGCGAGCCAGGCGGCATGGCCGGAACGACCCATCACGCTCATCATCCCCGCTGCGCCAGGGGGCACCACGGATATCGCCGCCAGACTCATCAGCGAAAAGCTGGGCGCCGCGCTCGGCACCACGGTCGTGATTGAGAACAAGGCCGGTGCGGCGGGCATTATTGGCACGCAGGCTCTGGTGCGCGCGGCTCCGGACGGGTACACGCTCATCTTAGGCAATATCGGACCCAACGCGATCAATTACAGCCTCTACAAGAACCTGCCCTACAAGGCGACCGATTTCGCGCCGATCACCCTGGTGGTGGCAGTGCCCAATATTCTCGTGATCAACAGCAAATCGCCCTACACGAGCGTTAAAGAACTCGTCGATTCAATCAAGAACGACCCCAAGGGCAACTATTCGTTCGGATCCTCGGGAACGGGGCAGTCGCCTCACCTGTCCTCCGAGATGTTCACTCAACGGACCGGCATTACGATGACCCACATCCCTTTCAAGGGGATGGGGCCGGCGGTCACCGCGCTGCTTGGCGGTCAGGTGACGTTTCTGATCGACAATCTGCCCAGTTCGATCGCTTTCATCCGTTCCGGCCAGTTCAGGGCGCTCGCAATCACCGGTGATCAGCGTTCGCCTCAACTGCCCGACGTTCCGACCATGGCCGAGGCCGGCATCAAGGACATGGTTGTCACCGCATGGTTCGGATTGTTCGCGCCAGCCGGTACGCCGCCGGAGATTGTGAACAAGATCCAGCAAGCGACCACCAAGGTACTGGAAGTCCCGGAAATCCGCAGCCGCTTTGTCGAAATGGGCGGTACGCCCGGCGGCAACACGCCGGCGGAATTCGGCGCCTTTGTCAGCAAAGAACGCGAGAGTTGGAAAAAAATCGTCGAAACTGCCAACCTTTCGATGGAATAGCCGGAGTCAGCATGCTGGACAAAATCAAGGCAACGATCGAGCAGGCCATCGAGCCGATTCAGGATGGCGCGTCCATCATGGTCAGCGGCTTTGGCGATTCGGGCATTCCCTTCGAACTGCTCAAGGCCGTTCTCGACAAGGGTGTGCGCGACCTCACCATCATCAGCAACAATGCCGGCACCCGCGAGGTCGGGATCGCCGGCCTGATCAAGGCGCGGCGCGTGCGCAAAGTTGTGTGCTCACACCCGCGGCCGATCAATTCCGAGGTGTTCGCCGCCGCTTACCGCGCGAAGCACCTTGAGCTTGAATGCATGCCCCAGGGCACACTGGCCGAGCGCCTGCGCGCTGCAGGCGCGGGGCTGGGGCCGTTTTTCACGCCGACGGGTTACGGTACGTTGGTCGCCGAAGGCAAGGAGTCCCGAGTCATCGACGGCAAAGGCTATATTCTCGAACAGCCGTTGCACGGAGACTTTGCGCTGGTGGGCGCCCACCTCGGCGACCGCTGGGGAAACCTGACCTATCGCTACGCCGGCCGCAACTTTGGTCCGGTCATGTGCATGGCGGCTCGTCACACCATTGTCCAGGTCGATCGCGTCGTCGCGCTCGGCGACATTGCGCCGGAGCAGGTGATGACCCCGGGAATTTTCGTCAAGGCCGTCGTGGCCGCCGGAGGTGCACGATGAGCACGAACAAACCGCTGACCCGCGCCGAGATCGCCTACCTCGTGGCGCATGATCTGCCCGACGGATCCTACGTCAACCTGGGCATTGGCATGCCGACCCTGGTGTCGGACTACCTGCCGACAGATCGTGAAATCATCCTGCACAGTGAAAACGGCATTCTTGGCAGTGGCCGGCCTGCCGTGGGTGATGAAATCGATCCCGACCTGATCAATGCAAGCCGCGGCCCGGTGACGCTGCTCCCGGGCGCGTCCATCACCGAACACACGGTGTCGTTTGCGATGATGCGCGGTGGCCACCTCGATTACTCGGTCCTTGGCGGATTTCAGGTTGGCGCCAACGGAGATCTGGCAAACTGGATCACCAACGCACCAGACGCAATCGCCGCGATTGGCGGCGCGATGGATCTCGCCGTCGGTGCGCGCCAGGTCATCGTGATGATGGAGCACGTTGCGAAGGACGGCTCGCCCAAACTGCTTGAGCACATGACCTACCCGGCGACCGGCCTTGCAGTGGTCGATCAGGTGTACACCGATTTGGCGATCGTCGACGTGACGCCGCAAGGATTCGTGGTGCGCGCGATGATTGAGGGCATGACGCTGGAATCCCTGGCAAAGCTGTCCGGCGCCCCACTGCATGCCCCGGGCGGGAACGCCGAACGCATCGGGATCATCCGTCGGGATAGCGACGGCCATCCCACCTACGTCAAGCCCTGAGGCTTGACATCCAATTACTTCCTGGAGACCTTCATCATGATCAGACGTCATCTGCTGCAAGCAAGCGCGCTACTGCTCTGTGCGCTCGGTTTGGCACCCGCGCAAGCGCAAGGCACCTGGCCTGAGCGCCCCATCAAGCTGATTGTGGGCTATTCGCCAGGCGGCCCGGTCGATGCGACCGGGAGGATCTTCGCGCGATTCCTGGGCGACCAGCTCAAGGGCTCTGTGGTGGTGGAAAACAAAGCGGGCGCCAGCGGCATGATTGCCGCTGACTATACCGCCAAGGCAACACCCGACGGCTACACCCTGAACTTCGTCGCCAGCCCGAGCATGACGATCACACCGGTGGTGCAGCGCAGCAAGCTCTTTGACCCGCGCAAGGATTTCACGCTGATCGGTGGCGTTGTCCAATATGCAAATGTTTTACTGATCGGCCCGCAGATTCCGGCGAAGTCCGTCGCGGAACTTGTCGCGTACGCGAAAGCAAACCCCGAAAAGGTGTCCTTCGGTTCTGCCGGCGTCGGCGGCTCGAACCACCTGTCGGCAGAACTGATGCGCCAGTCGACTGGAACCGAAATGCTGCACGTGCCCTACAAGGGCAATTCGCCCGCGATGATGGATGTGGTAAGCGGCAAGATCACGTTCATGTTCGACATCATCGGCACCGGCAGAAACTTCATCGAAAGCGGTCAGGCACGCGGTCTCGCCGTGACGTCGAAGACCCGCAACCCAAGCCTGCCTGACGTTCCGACCATGATTGAGGCCGGCATCGCGGGCTTCGAGGTGGTCGGCTGGTTCGCCGTGATCGGTCCCAACAAAATGCCCGAGCCTGTCGTCACCCAACTGCGCACAGCGCTTGAGGCCGTGCGCAAGAATCCCGAGTTCCGCAAGGCGGTTGAGGCGGTGGGCTATACCGTTGACGACGGCATCGGTGCGACCGAACTTGCCGCGCGCATCGATCGTGAATACAAGATGTGGCAAGGTGTCGTCGACAAAGGCAACATCCAGTCTCAATGACCCGTCGCACGGCAGACGCTGTCCTGGCCGTGCACGGCAACACCAACACCTCAGGATCTATCGTGAATTCATCTTCCGTGTGCGCGCAGTTACGAGCCCAGACGCGTCTGCCAGTCATCGGCGCGCCAATGTTCCTGGTCTCCGGCGTCGATCTCGTCGTTGCGCAGTGCACTGCCGGGGTGATTGGCACATTCCCGACGCTCAATGCCCGGCCGCAAGAAGAGCTGTCAGTCTGGCTCAAGGAAATCCGCCACCGTCTGGACACCTACCGTCAGGCGCACCCTGGCGAGATCGTATCGCCTTATGGCGTCAACCTGATCGTTCATCCCTCGAATCCGCGCTGGGAGGGGGATCTCGAAATCTGCGCCGAGCATGAGGTGCCGCTCTACATCACTTCGCTGCACGCACCGGGCAAAGTCGTCGAACGGGTCCATCAATACGGCGCGGCCGTTCTGCATGACGTCACGAATGCCAAGCATGCGCGCAAAGCGATCGAGGCCGGTGTCGACGGGCTGATTCTGGTTTCGGCGGGCGCCGGGGGCCACGCGGGGCCGCTGAACCCCATCGCGCTGGTCAATGAAATCCGGGAGTTCTATGACGGCCCGCTGATTCTGTCCGGGTGCATCACGCACGGCAAGGATGTGCTGGCGGCGCTCGCACTCGGTTGCGAGTTCGGCTATATCGGCACACGTTTCATCGTCACCGAGGAATCGATGGCGCCACACGCCTACCGCAACATGATTCTGTCCTCGACGTCGGAAGACATTGTCTATTCGCCGTTCTTCACGGGCGTGCCGGGCAACTATCTGATCCCCAGCATCGTTGCAGCCGGCATTGATCCGGCCGAGGTTCGCAGCGCCAAAGTGGGCGGACGCGAAGTATCGCTCAACCGGGATTCACGCCCCAAGACCTGGAAGGACATCTGGGGCGCGGGTCAGGGTGTCGGCTCAATCGATGCCGTTCTGCCCGTGCGCGAACTGGTGGATGCGATGATCGTTGAGTATCGCGAGGCGAAGGCGCGGCTTGACGCGCTTTAATGATTCAGACCACACCAGCCGCTGACCCGCGGTGCCCGCACGGTCCGCAGTCGCCGGCCTGAGGGTCTTTCGCCGGCCTGAGGGTCTTTCGCCGGCCTGGATGGCGCTCGCCGGCTTGGCGATCAGCCGTCAGTCTGGCGATCAGTCATCAACCTTGATATTGGCCTTGCGGATGATGTCGCCCCACTTGGCGATTTCGTGCGCAATGAAGGCCTTGAACTCAGCCGGGGATCCCGGCATCGGCTCGGCGCCCGCGGCCATGAGGGACTCGGCGGTCTTGGGGTCCTTCAGCACCCTCACCAGATCGGCGTTGACCCGCTCAACCACAGCCTGGGATGTCCCCGCGGGTGCGACGACGCCGGTCCAGGAATAGGCCTCATAGCCAGGAAGACCGGCACCAGCGATCGTCGGCACCCCGGGGAAGAACGCCGACGGTTCGGGATTGCCGACGCCGAGCGCACGAATCTTGCCTGACTTGACGAACGGCAGCGCCGAAGGACCGTCGGCGAACATCACCTGCACCTGTCCGCCCACGAGATCCTGCATCGCCGGTGCACTGCCCTTGTAGGGAATGTGCTGGATCGTCGTCCCTGCCATACTGTTGAAGAGTTCACCCGCCAGATGGGTCCCCCCGCCAGTCCCTGACGAACTGAACGAGAGTTTTCCCGGATTGGCTTTCGCATAGGCAATCAACTCGGCAACCGACTTTACAGGCAGCGATGGGTTCACGACCAGCACGATGGGGAAACGCGCGGCAAGTCCTACCGGCACGAAATCCTTCTCGATGTCGTAAGACAGGTTTTTCTTCAGGCTCGGCAGCACCGAATGATGAATCGCGGCGAAGAAGAAATGATAGCCATCGGCTGGTGCCTTGGCCGCGGCCTGTGCGCCGAGGATGCCACCCGCACCTGCCTTGTTTTCGATCGGCGTTGCCACTGACCACAACTGGGCCAGAGGCTGCGTGGTCAGACGCGCGGTCGAGTCCACCGGCCCACCCGGCGGGAAGGGCACGATGAAGGTGACCGCACGCTCAGGCCACTTGCCCTGCGTCTGAGTCGCTGTCTGCGCCTGCACATGCCCCACCGAAAGCAGCGAACAGGCCGCCAGGGCGGCGCCAGCGAGCAACGAACGGTGCGCAGCCGCGCTGAAAAATAGAGTGGTCATAGGGTTCTCCGAGCCTGTCTGTTTCAACAATGCAAAGGCAGGCATTCTTAAATCTGAATACCGACACGGCGATATTAACTCTACTATTGCGTGTTACCGGTTGTGGTCGCCTCAGGCGCGCAACCCGCGTTCAACTTTCCCGGGGGCGAAAGCCCTGCAAAACACAATTGGAGATCAGGATGAGTGAAATGCTGGCAGGAAAAGTGGCCGTCGTCACCGGCGCAGGCGGTGGTATTGGTCGCGGCATTGCGCTGGCGATGGCAGCGGCAGGCGCTAAAGTGGTCGTCAATGATATCGGCGCAAGCCTGTCGGGCGATTCAACCAGTGCAGGTCCCGCCCAGCAAGTCGTCGACGAAATCATCAAGGCTGGTGGCAAGGCCGTCCCCAACACCGACAGCGTGGCCACGCGCGCCAGCGCCAACAACATTATCCAGACCGCGGTCGAGCAGTTTGGGCGCATCGACATCGTGGTGAACAATGCCGGCAACCTGCGTGACCGCGTTTTTCACAAGATGAGCGACGAAGAGTGGAGCCAGGTGATCGACGTCCACCTGAACGGCACCTTCTACGTCAGCCGTGCCGCGGCCAATCACTTCCGCGAACAGGAATCCGGCGCCTTCGTGCACATGACCTCGACTTCAGGCCTGATCGGCAATTTCGGCCAGGCAAACTACTCGGCAGCCAAGCTGGGCATCGCTGCGCTGTCGAAATCGATCGCCCTGGACATGGCGCGCTACAACGTGCGCTCGAACTGCATCGCGCCGTTCGCCTGGAGCCGCATGACCAGCTCAATCCCGGCAAACACGCCTGAAGAAAAAGCGCGCGTGCTCAAGCTGCAGAAAATGGAAGCCGGCAAGATCGCGCCGATGGCGGTGTTCCTGGCCAGCGACGCAGCCAAGGATGTGACCGCACAGATTTTCGGTGTGCGTGCCAACGAAATCATGCTCTTCAGCCAACCGCGTCCGATACGTTCGGTGCACATGAGCGAGGGCTGGACTCCGGAGACGATCGCGGAAATCGCCGCGCCCGCCATGCGCCACCACTTCATGGCGCTTGAGCGCTCGCCCGAGGCGATCGACTGGGATCCGATCTGATTCATCATTCCCTCCGCCCGATCAACGACTCCACGAGACTCTCGCCGCAATGGATTACAACACCATCAAGAACTGGTCATTTCCTGTCATTGACCGAACCCACACGAAAAAGGACAGTATCCTTTACGCACTGGGAATCGGCTTCGGACAGGAGCCGACCAACCCGGATCACCTGAAATACGTCTACGAGCAACACATGCAGGCGTTTCCCACCATGGCAGTGGTGCTGGGCTACCCGGGTTTCTGGATGAAGGATCCGAAGGCGGGCGTCAACTGGGTCAAACTGGTGCACGGCGAACAGCGGCTGACCATTCACCGGCCCTTGCCACCCGAAGGCCGGATCGTCGGTCGCAGCCACATCTCGCACGTGATCGATAAGGGCGCGGACAAAGGCGCACTGGTGATCACCGAACGCACGCTGCACGACGGCGACGGTCACCACATCGCGACAATTGCACAGACAACATTCTGCCGCGGCGATGGCGGTCTGGCGCAAAGCGATGCCAGCCCGGAGCAACTGGTCGCAACCCCCGAGCGCGCGCCAGACCTGACCTGCGCTCTGCCTACCCTGCCGCAGGCGGCGTTGATCTACCGGCTGTGCGCCGATGACAATCCCCTGCACGCAGACCCTGCAGTATCGTCGGCTGCCGGCTACCCGCGCCCGATCCTCCACGGTCTGTGTACCTACGGCGTGGCCGCCCGCGCCATCGTGCAAGCCGCCTGCGCCGGCGACGCGACACGGCTCACTTCGCTGAACACGCGCTTTTCCTCGCCGGTCTATCCGGGCGAAACGCTGGTCGTCGACATGTGGCGCACCCCGGATGGTGTGCAGTTCCGTGCCAAAGTCGCCGAACGCGATGTGGTGGTGCTGAGCCACGGTTTTGCGGGGATCCAGTCATGACACAACAGCGACAGGCACCCCTCGCGGGCATCCGCGTACTGGATCTTTCGCGCGTACTGGCTGGCCCCTGGTGCACGCAAAACCTCGCCGACCTCGGGGCAGATGTCATCAAGGTCGAACGACCGAAAATTGGCGACGACACCCGCGCCTGGGGGCCACCCTTCCTGAAGGACATGGAAGGCAAGGACACGACAGAAGCTGCGTACTACCTGAGCACCAACCGTAACAAGCGCTCGATCGAGAT
>JADZBO010000134.1 GCA_020851995.1 Burkholderiaceae bacterium | reverse complement strand
TATCGCAGGAGTCGGTGTGAAATGTCTGCCGCTCGTGCGTCTGATAAATCCGCACATTGGGATCGTCGCCCCGCAATCCCATGTCGATCACATGGCCGAGCAGATGACCTCGGGCGTTCTGCGGCCGGGCATTGCCCAAATGTGTACCCAACCCATAGAACGCTGCAGCACTCACCTTGAGCGGCCATTCGGAGACCGGCAAGGCTCGCACAAGCATTACGCCGCCGCCGTCGATGAGTTCGCGATGAATTGACGCAAGTCGTGGCGCAAGGGTTGGCAGAACAAAGCGATCACGATGAATCGCAGCAATATCGGGATCTTCTTCCAGACAGCGTCTGGCTGCCCGCTCGATTTCACGAATTTCGTCCTCCGTCAGGTGTGCCTGCCAATCGGGTGATTGGCTGAACTGCGGACCGATCCAGGCGGAGGGACCTGTGATCGGAGGGGGCAACTGTTCTACCTGCATGACGGTCTCCAGACTACGTAGGGCGTAGATCGACTATGACGTTAACCCACCAACGAGCCTTGTTGTATAAATTGACAAACCCGGGCGCTTGACCCGAGCCACTAGCGGAATATATTCAATGCCCGAGACCTCTGAGCGCAACGTGCAAATCCTGCTCGACAGCCGTCCGACCGGATGGGTCACTCCCGAAAATTTCCGGCTCGTCGAAAGCGCAATCCCCGTGCCTGCCGAGGGTCAGGTCTTGGTGCGCAACCGCTGGCTGTCGCTTGACCCCTACATGCGCGGGCGCATTTCGGATGCGAAATCTTATGCGCAGGGTGTCGCACCGGGTGAGGTCATGGTTGGCGGCACGGTCGGCGAAGTCGTCGCCTCGCACTCAGATCGCTTTGCTGTCGGGGATATCGTGCTGGCGGCCACCGGCTGGCAAAAATTTGCGGTGATCAGCGCCGCCCAGGCACTGCGCATCGATACCCGCGAGGTGCCGCCGCAGGCCTACCTTGGGGTGCTCGGCATGCCCGGGATCACGGCCTGGACGGGCCTGATGGATATTTGCCAGCCAAAGAAGGGCGAAACGCTGGTCGTCGACGCTGCGTCGGGAGCAGTGGGTAGCGTGGTGGGTCAACTGGGCAAACACCTTGGATGCCGCGTCGTCGGAATTGCCGGTGGGAGCCGAAAATGCAATTACGTGGTCGACACCCTGGGCTTTGATGCCTGCATCGACCACCGCGCGCCGGATTTCGCGGATCAGCTGGCCCAGGCTCTGCCAGACGGCATCGACTGCCTGTTCGAAAACGTGGGGGGTGAAATTTTTGAACTGCTGCTCACGCTGATGCGGCCATTTTCCAGAATCGCGCTGTGCGGGATGATCTCGGATTTCAACCGGGAGCCGCACGCATGCCGCACGCTGCGGGCAGTTCTGGTCAATCGGATCCGGCTCCAAGGCTTCATTGTGTCCGACAAAATGGAAACCTGGCCGTCGATTCGCCGCAACCTGCACGGGCTCCTGATTGCCGGCAAGTTGCGCTATCAGGAAACCATTGCTGATGGCCTGGCCAGTGCGCCTGCAGCGTTCGTCGGGATGCTGCGCGGCGAGAACTTCGGTAAGCAACTGGTGCGTATCGGTTGACCGGCGACCCGGGGTGACGCTGCGCGGCGACATGGGGTGGTGCTGCGACGGCGACATGGGGTGGCGCTGCGCGGCGACATGCGGTGGTGCGACCGCAGCGCCGGGTGCTCCTTCGGCGGCAATGCGAGGCGCTGCCACGGCGGTAGCACGCGGTGCTTCTGTGTCGGCAACTCAGTCCTGTGCGGTCGGGTAGCAGCCGGAGTAAGATTCTCGCCATAAGCATTATTCTGGCTACGTATTTCCTCAGGGTTCACGCGATCATGATGGTCTTCAAACGTATACTCTTCCGTGCAAGCCTGGTGATGATGGCGCATGCCAGTCTGACTGGCATGCCAACCCTGGCACAATCCGTCGACACAAGCTGTTCGCGTGTGGTGATGGTGGGGCATCCCGACTACCCCCCCTTCTCGTGGGCCGTCGGCAAGAGGCTCATTGGCGTGGGTCCAAGCCTGATGGAGGCGCTTGCGGCCGATGCGGGTGTCGAACTCGAGTTGCGTTACACCGAAAGCTGGCCCGCTGCACTGCAGATGGTCATGCGCGGAAACGCCGATGGAATCTACGGCCTGTATCGCAACGCCGAGCGGGCGCAGTGGCTGACCTTTCTGGTCACCCCGATCGCCGATGACGAAGTTGCAGTGATCGTCCCCAAGGGCAAGGCGTTCCCCTACAAGGATCGCACCTCGCTCATCGGCAAGCGTGGCGTGACCAGTAACGGCGAATCCTACGAGGACAGCCTTGACACCTTCATCGCCACGAGACTCGACCTCTTCCGCGTATCTGGCCAGGCCGCCGTACTGCGCGCGCTCGTCGACGGCAAGGCCGACTACGCCATAGAGCCCCTGGCAACGGCGATGGCCGAGGCCCGGGCCCTGAAAGTTCAGGATCAGATTGAAGTGCTGAGCAAGAATCTGCTCGTGACCAAGATGTATATTGCCTTCGGTCGCCAATCGAATTGCAGAGATCTGGCGGACCGGTTCAACCGCAAACTCAAGACGCTGGTATCCAACGGCACGGTCAAACGGATGACCGTGGAGGCCAACGACCTGTGGGATCAGCGCAACGAATTACGTTGAAACTTGCGCCGGCCGGATATTTTGGCCGTGCCCAGCACGATCCCCGCAATGATCAGAACCGTTGCAGTCATCAGGGAAGCGTCGATGTGCTCACCGAGGAATATGGCCGAGCACAGCAAGCCGAACACCGGGACGGCCAACAAGCCCATCGAGGTGACCGAGGCCGGCACGCCGCGGTTGACGGTGTTCATGACCCAATAGGCCATGCAGGTTCCGATCAGACAACCGTAAGCCAGGCAGAGCACAACCTCCAGGCTCCAGTCGACCTTGGGTGTCCCCTCGATCGCGATGGCGATCGCAGTCTGCGTGATGCTGGCCAGCAGGAGTTGCCACGGCAACAGTTCAAAAAGCGGTGTAACCCAGCGATGTGCTCGCCCATAGACGATGCTGATTGCCCACGAAAAGGCGGCCAACAACACCAGAGCGTGCCCCAGAATGATATCCGGCGACGTCCAGTCCATCTCGCCGGGGCGCAGAATCAGCACCAGACCCGACATCCCTACAACCAGCCCAGCCGTGCGGCGCAGCGTGAACGGCTCATTCAGAAAAAACCGTGCGGCCGGCAACACCCAGAGCGGCGTGGTGTAGGCCAGCACAATCGAGCGCCCTGCCGGCAAATACTGAAGACCGATGCTGACCAGCACAGAGAATCCGACCATATGCAGCCAGCCAACGCTGAAGATGACTGGCAAATCAGCCTTTACGGGTCTCGCCAGGCGCCCGGTCACAACGCAGGCCACCCAGTAAATCAGGCAGGCCGGCACCGTCCGAAAGACCACCGCCCAAATCGGCGGCACGTACTGAAGCGTGATCTTGTTGACGATCCAGTTAAAGCCCCAGCCCACCACCAGCGCAGCCAGCAACAGCAAAGCGGTTCGCCTGGACAGATTTTCGCTGGTCATTCACACCGCTCCGGCATATCAGGCAATATCTCTGACCCTTCAAACAACATCTCTGACGCTTCAGGCAACATCTCTGGCCCGTCAGGCGACATCTCAGCCCCGTCAGGCCCTGCATCAGAAGGCATATTCACTCGCACGGGCATCCCACACGACCAGGTCGATCCCGGTGAATGTTTGCAGCGGGCGCGCCATGGGCGCATGCATGGCGCGCGCGGTCAGCGCACGAATTGTCGTCGTCATCATCTCCCCCTCGTGTTCCGGCTTAAGTCCGGAATCTATATTCAACTGTTCTGACACCCGAAACATCGGGTGCGCATTGCTGTTATTGAATCGGTCCGACGACGCTCAGTCGCCAAACCGATGAGACTCGCCCCACAGGCTGACAGGGTTCGGACAGCTTTCAGGCAAGCATCATCCGACCATTATCGCAAGAACTCGAGATACGACCGCGCCGTGTCATCCGCAAGCTCGACCATCGGCAAGTGCCCCGTGCGAGCAACCCGCTGGGCCTGCATGCCCGGATACAACGCCACCAGCGTTGCGAGACCGGAGATGTCATAGACGCCATCCGCTTCGCCCCAAAGCGCCAGAGCGCGCACCGAACCCACGCCGGCGTTGATCAGAGCGCGGGGATACTCCACGATCGTATTCCAGACGGCAAGGTAGTGCGCGTGGTTTGAGTTGTAACCGTTGACCAGCGATGCGATGACGTCTGCAGGTACGGCGGGCGGTTGATAAAAAAGCAGGCTCAATTCCAGGGAAAACTGCTCAGGCGTGACAGGGATAAATGGATTGACGCCCTGCGCCAAAGCAGCTGCCAGGCGCGGGCCCCAATCCACCACACCGAGCGGTGCACCGATGAACGCGAGGGTGCGCACCCCGGTTGGAAATTTGCGCTGGTAGAGTCCGGCGATCGCACCACCCATCGAGTTACCGGCCAGATCAAAATCATGGATGCCCAGGTCTGATAAAAAGGCTCGCAGCGAGTCAACCTGATTTTCAAGTCGGTAAACACTCACCGGGAAACCTGCGCTTTGACCGAAACCTGGCAGGTCGGGTGCAATCACCTCATGGCCCGCGATTGCAATCAGGCACATCATTGGAACCCATTGCTCCTTCTGGGCGAAAAGCCCGTGCAGCAGGACGACGCGCGGCCCGCTTCCCGTCCGCAGGTAATGCACCGTCCCGCCAGGCAGCGTGGCCTGCGCCGCTTCGGGATTGCACTGCAGGGGCTGTGCGGCCGCCACAGGCATGGCAAACCCCAGCGAGGCCAGCAACAGCCAGGCCGTGCGCGTTGTCACGGTGCGCCGCAGAAAATTCGTTATCACGGCGCACCGCAGAAAGATTCCCGCTACGATATTCAACATACTGGTCACCACGGCTCAAGGCTCGGATCGTCAACCAGTGTAGACCCTGCGCTATGCTTAAGAACAATAGCAATTTTTCCCGTGATCCGAAATCCTGCGAGGCTTCGCATGCAAAACGTTGATCTGCTTGTTCGTGCCGAATTTCTCTACCCAGTGACCGGCGGCGCACCGGTCATACCGGATGGCGAAGTCGCGATCGTCGCAAACCGCATCGTGTACGCCGGGCCGCGCAAACCTGACGGGCACTGGCACGCCGCGCGCACGATCGCGGGGGCTGGTCGTGCCGTTCTCCCGGGTTTCGTCAACGCACACTGCCATACGGCCTCGATTG
>JADZBO010000133.1 GCA_020851995.1 Burkholderiaceae bacterium | reverse complement strand
TGTCGAAAACCTGATCTTCAAAATCGCCGAGCGCCTGACCGTGCGAAAGTGGGGCATGCAGGCATGATCAGGTGCGCCCGAAGCGCTGGCTGACCTGCTCAAGCACATAGTCGAGCGACTCGACATCGCAGAACTTCATGTCGAGATCGAACAGGTTGGCACGATGCGCTTGCGGGCTGCGATCGCCACAGGCTTCATCCACGACGATGGTGCGGAAGTTGTGCGAGAACGCATCGGCCGCGCCAGCCCGGACACAACCCGATGTGGATATGCCACACACCACCAGAGTATCGACCCGGTCATACCGGAGGAACGAATCCAGGGGCGTCTGGAAAAAGCACGACGGCTTGTTTTTCAGGATGATCCTGTCCACTGGCCGGGGCGCATAGGGCTCGGGCCATTGATCCGCCCTTGGGTCGCGTGCGTACTGGAACGCGTCGGGCTCGGCCAGTTTGTAGTTCCAGACGCCGCGATAGGTCGGGTGGCTGCGGTCGTCGCGGCGGCTGTAGTAGATTGGCAAGTCAAGGCGACGGAACAGGCTGGTCAGGCGGATGATAGCGTCGGTGACGCCGGACATGTCGCGACCACACATCGGGTAAGAGGGATCGACGAACATGTAGGTTGTGTCGATGTTGAGCAGGGCGACACGATCGCCCATGCCGATGCGTTGGGCAAATCCGCCCTTGCGGTAGGTTTCGAGTTCGGCGTCCGGCACATAGCCGCGCCATTTTTCCAGCTTATCCATGCTGTTTTTCCTTGAGTGTAGTGTTAGACACTAGTCTGCTTTTTTCTTGAGTGTAGTGTTCGACACTAGTCGATCGTCACGTTTGCGGCCTTGGCGACTGCGGCCCATTTGACGACTTCGTTGTGAACATATTGTTTGAATTCTGCCGGAGTGCTGCCGACAGGCACCGAACCAAGGTCAATGAACTGCTTGCGGATCCCCGGCGATTGCAGCGCCGGGATCGTGACGCCGGCCAGACGGTCGATGATGGCTTGGGGCGTGCCCGCGGGCGCGAACAGACCGTTCCATGAACTGACCTCAAAATCCGGTATGCCAAGCTCGATCAGTGTCGGCACGTTGGGCAATTGCGGCATTCTTTCCTTGCCAGCCACGGCGATCGCGCGCAGTTTGCCGCTTTCAATGCTGGGAAGCGTGCCGTTCGCAGTCTTGAATCCCATTGATACCGTTCCGCCGATGACATCGGTGAGCGCGGGTGCGGCGCCTTTGTAGGGGACGTGCAGGATATCAATGCCCGTGCGTAACCGAAGCATTTCGCCGGCCATGTGCGGGGATCCTCCGGCGCCCGACGACGCGTAGGTCAGCTTGCCCGGATTGGCCTTCGCGTAGGCGATCAGCTCCTGCAGATTGTGGATCGGTAAGGCGGGGTTGACAACCAGGATGCTGGGCGAGGACATGAACTGCGTGATGGGAATGAAGTCGCGCTCGATGTTGTAGCTCAGATTCTTGTAGAGCGACATATTGGTGGTGTTGGCAATCGTGCCGATGAACAGGGTGTAGCCATCGGGTTTGGAACGCGCCGCGGCCTCGGTGCCGATGTTGGATCCGGCGCCGGGCTTGTTTTCGACGATCACGGGTTGGCCAAGCGCTTTCTCCATCTGGCCGGCCACGATGCGGGCCGAAATGTCGGTGGGCCCGCCTGTCGGGAAGCCCAGAATCAAGCGGATCGGGCGGTCGGGATACTTGTCCTGGGCGGCAACCGGGGTGCCGGACAGTGCCAGAGTGACGAAAGCCAGTGCGGCGGTTGCACCGCGGATGAAGTGTTGAAATGCCTGCATCAAAGCTCTCCGGAAATGTTGCATGTGCGCATCGGTGAGGCGCGTCATGATTGGTTCGCAGGGCGTGCGAGTCATCCTGCGCATGCGCTATAGTCGGGCAATGCCGGCGCGGCTGCAAGAGGTTTGATGCGTTACTGTTCGAAAAACACAAGGGGGAGCACGTGGCTGAATTCGTCGATTATGTCGTGAGTGAAGGTGTTGCGGAGATCACCATGCACCGGGAGCCGGTGAATGCGATCAACATGCAACTGGCACGTGAAGTCATTGATGCCTACAAGCGGGCGAAGGATGACGAGGCGGTACGCGCCGTGATCCTGACCAGTGGGTTGCCGACGGTGTTTTCGGCGGGGGTTGATCTCAAGATCGCGCTGGAGTTCGACGGACAGCAGTTGCGCGAACTCATTGAGGTCTTCTATTACGAGATGCACGAGACGCTTTACCGGTTGGGCAAGCCTGTCATCGCGGCAGTCAACGGCCATGCGAAGGCCGCGGGCGTCACCTGGGCTGTGTCCTGCGACCTGATCGTCGCGGCGCGCGAGGCAATGTTCGGGTATCCCGAAGTAAACGTCGGATTGCTGCCCGCGATGCATCTGGTCCACTTGCCGCGTCAGGCCGGGCGACACCGTGCCGCCAAACTTTTGTTCACCGGCGAATCCGTCAGCGCCGAGGTCATGCAGGAAATGGGTGTGGTCAATGACGTGGTGCCGCGTGAAGAGGTGATGCCCGCGGCGCGTGCGCTGGCGCGCGAGCTGGCCGCCAAATCGCCGTTGACGATGCGGTTGTTGCGTGATGCCTATATGCGCGCCAACGATCTTGACTACCGGCGCGGGATGGAATCGATGGTGGACACGATGTGCCTGCTCAAGGAGTCGCACGATTCGCGCGAAGCGTTGCTAGCTTTCGTTGAAAAGCGTGAGGCGAACTACAAAGGCTGTTGAGTCATCCGGCACCCGCCGTTTGTCGCTGATCCGGCGCCAGGGAGGTCGTTCGCTAAGCTTTCGTCTCGTTGGCCAGCGCCGCAGTGGCGATATCTTTATAGAGCGTCATCACGCGGGAAGCGAATTCGTGGTACTCCGGGTGGCGATCCAGCAAGTGATTTGCTGATCGCGTTTCATTGAGCGTGCGCTCAAGGAACTCCAGTTCGAAGTCGCTGAGCTTTTCGCCCCGCTCAGCCTTCGCCTTGATTTCCAGCATACGGGGCAACTGCTTGTTGTTAAAGTTCTCAAGCAATGCATGCACCACGCCGGCGTCGTTACTGTCAGACATAAAAGCCTCCCGTTCTGGCCTGCGCGACTGAAAACCCGTCACCTCAGCCCGGTTTCAGTTTAACGGAGCCGGGCGTCGGCGAGCTCTGTTTTGCATCAAAGAATTAAGATCCGCGGAACAACCTGCTGATCCTCGATTGGTTTGGTCGTGCGACCAGTACCAGGGTGGGATGAGCGCCCGCTGCTGGTTGTCGTGCGCAGACAGGGCTCCGGCAAGGCGCCTGAACCCTCACCGGACAAAGTGCAACGCGACCTGGGTATAGACGGGAATCCCGACAAGGATGTTGAGCGGAAACGTCACGCCAAGCGACATGCCCATGTAGAGCGCCGGGTTGACCTCCGGGAGTGCCTGGCGCAGTACGGCGGGCACCGCGATATAAGACGCGCTCGCCGCCAGCACCATCAGCAGTATCGTGTCGCCGGCTGGCAAACCCGCCAGTCGGCAGATTGCCAGCGCGAACGCTGCATGCACGGGCGGTGCGAGCAACGCGTAGGCGAGGGCGGCGGGAGGTTTGCCCCGGATCTGGCCAAGGCTCCGTGCCGCCATCAGGCCCATATCGAGCAGGAAGAACGCCAGCAACCCCTTGAAGAGGTCGATCGAAAAGGGTGCCATGGCCTTGTACCCCGCGTCGCCCGTCACCAGGCCAATCACCAGCGCGCCCAGCAACAGCAACTGGCCGCCATCGGTGAACGACTCGTGCAGGACTTTGCCCGGACTGGCGGCCCGTCCAGTACCCGGCGACCGCGCCTTGTTGGCCAGAATAATGGCAATGATGATCGCCGGCGATTCCATGAGCGCCATCGCAGCTGCCATGTGACCACCAAATTGAATTCCCGCGTGTTCCAGTGCCTGGCTTGCGGTAATGAAGGTGACCGCGCTGATGGAACCGTAAGTCGCGGCGATGGCGGCGGCATCCAGTCGGTCGAGTCGCGTCCGCAGCAGCCAGTAGCCGGCGAGCGGGATCACCACGGCCAGTGCGATCGCGATCCCCAGGCTGAGCGCGATCTCAGGCGTGAGGCCGGATTTGTTCAGTGCGAACCCACCCTTCAGGCCCAGAGCCATCAAGAGGTAAAGCGATAGAAATCGGGAGATGGGTTGCGGAATTTCCAGGTTGGATTTTGCCAGACCGGCAAAAAGACCAAAGACGAAAAACAGAATTGAGGGGTCGAGCAGGGTGTTCATGGGGCGTTCCTGAGTGTGCGGGCACCATCCTAGAGACTGAAATGTATAAAGTAAAATCGATTTATTAAGAAATATATATAGATAAAAATCTATGAAAGCAACGTTCAGGCAACTGAAACTGTTTCTGGCGCTGGCCGATTCTGGCAGTGTGAGCGGCGCTGCGCGCATCCTGCATGTGACCCAGCCCACGGCGTCGATGCAGTTACGCGAACTCTCGGATTCGATCGGGTTGCCGCTCTTCGGGGTGATCGCCCGGCGTGTGCATCTGACAGAGGCAGGCAGGGAACTGGCTCGGGTGGCGCGTGTCATGGCAGCCGAATGGGATGCCTTCGAGCAGTATGTCGACGGGCTCAACGGCCTGACGCGCGGCAAGCTGAAAGTGGCTGTCGTCAGCACCGCGAAGTATTTCATTCCTCGTCTGCTTGGCACGTTCTGCGCGCGCTATCCCGAGATCGAGGTGGCTCTCGAGGTCTTGAACCGGGATGGTGTCGTGCGCAGGCTCGAGGCCAACCTGGACGATCTCTGCATCATGTCGCGTCCGCCGACCGACATGGACATTCGCGACGATATCTTTCTGCCGAATCCGCTGATGCTGGTGGCGTCTGCAAGTCACCGGTTCGTCGGCCAGGGCGGGCTCGGGCTTCACGACTTGCGGGGTGAACGCTTCATCCTGCGAGAGCAGGGCTCCGGGACGCGCATGGCCACCGATGAGCATTTTCGTCGGCAAACATTCCGCCCGGATATTCGCCTGGAACTCGGCAGCAACGAGGCCATCAAGCAGTCGGTGGCGGGAGGGCTCGGGCTTGCTGTGATATCTGCGCATGCGCTTGGGGAGCGGCCCGATCAAGAAGGCGTCGTGCCGCTTGGGATTGCGGGGTTTCCGATTGAATCGAACTGGCATATCGTGCATCGGGGCGGAGCGAGGCTTTCGCCGATTGCCGCGGCATTCCGCACGCTGCTTCTTGAACAGGCGCGCTCTTTTCAACTTTAGTAAATAGGCTATTCACCAGGGCGCTCTGGATTTTTACCTGCGGTATCTTTAGGATCTTTCGTTTAACTCACATCGATCACGCTGGCGCGGCACCTTCCATCCGGCGGGGGAATCCAAATGAAAAGAAGAGAACTGTTGTTGGGCGGAGTCGGTGCTGCGCTGGGCGTGACTGGCCGGCCTCTCTGGGCGCAGTCTGTCGCCGACGAGGCTGCCTATCCCTCGAGAACGGTCACGATTGCCTGCGGCTTTGCCGTTGGCGGGCCAACGGACGCCGTCACCCGGCTTTTGGCCGACTTGCTGAGCAAGCACCTTAACCAGAGCTTCGTGGTTGAAACCCGTCTTGGCGCAAATGGCTCCGTTGCCGCACTTTTCGTCAAGAATGCGCGTCCGGATGGCTACACGCTGCTGATGGGCGGCAGTGGGCCGCTGGTGGTGGGGCCACACATCAAAGACAACATGCCATACGATTCGCTCAAGGATTTTGTCGCGGTCGCGCCGGTTTCCAACTACCCGTATTTTCTGGTCGTGCCGGCTGACTCCCCAATCAAAAGTACCAAGGATCTCATCGAGCGCGCGCGTACAAACAAACTGACCTACGCGTCGGCGGGTATTGGCGCGAGCAACCATCTTGCGGTCGAGTGGATCAAGGCGGCAACAGGGGTTGACGCCGTGCACGTGCCTTACAAAGGCGATGCGGCTGCGATGGCGGACGTGTTGTCGGGGCGCGTCGATTTTTCAATTCTCAGCGGTGTCGTGATCGATGCTCATGTGAAATCCGGCCGGCTGCGCATTCTTGGCGTGACCAGCCTCCGACCTGACCGGTCGGTGGGCGGTGCTCCGCTGGTCGCCGACGCGGGCATCCCTGACTTTGCGGTCGAACCCTGGACCGGTATTTTCGGACCCGCTGGATTGCCGGACCAGATCGTCACCAAACTGGCTGCCGCGATCAGAACAGTCATGTCGACCCAGGAGGCGCGGGATCGGCTCGCGGCCATCGGCCAGTTTCCGTTTACGGCGTCTACTGAAGAGTTCCGCAAATACATCGCGCTGGAATACGCGCGCTGGGGTCGTGTGATCAGTCAGGCCAAAATTGCGAAAACGAGCTTTTGAACAGGACTCAGACAGGAATCGCCATGAGACTCAAGGATAAGGTTGGTATTGTCACAGCCGCGGCGTCCGGCATGGGGCGCGCGGGTGTCCTGCGCTTCGCACGCGAAGGTGCGCGAGTTGCGGTGGTCGATCTCGATGCGACGAAGGCGCAGCAGGTGGTCGATGAAATCGTTGCATCCGGCGGCCAGGCCATCGCGCTTGCGGGCGATCTGACCGACGAGGCCTTCGCACGGGGCATCGTGGGTGAAACGGTCGCCCGGTTTGGCGGACTCGACTTTCTGTGGGCGCATGCCGGACACCCTGGCCCCGCCGCGATCGAGGGACTGGATCTTGCTGATTTCGATTTTGCGGTCAATCTGAACGTGCGCTCCGTGCTCGCGTCTGTCATTGAGGCCATACCGGTCATGCGCGAACGCGGCGGCGGCAGCATCCTGTTCACCGCCTCGACTTCGGGGCTGGTCGGTTCACCGTTCAGCCCGGTATATTCGGCGGCCAAGTTCGGTCTGGTGGGGCTGGCACGCTCACTTGCCAAGCGCTACGGGCGCGACAACATCCGTGTCAACGCGCTGTGTCCCGGAACGACGGACACACCCATGCTGCGGGTTTTCGTTGCCCGGCCCGACAATCCCGCGACGCAGGGTCAGGATCCCGAGGAACTCGTGCGCAACCGCGGTGCCTCCAATCCGCTGGGCCGCATGGGCAAGCCGGAGGAGATGGCCAACGCGGCGCTGTTCCTGCTGTCGGATGAAGCGTCGTTCGTGACCGGGGCCTCGCTTGCCGTGGATGGTGGTTCAACTTCCTGATCCCGATTCCGATTCCGATTCCAATTCCGATCCTGATCCTGATCCTGGGCGTGGCAGGCGCGCCTATACTTGCCTGTGCCGGTTTGGCCAACATGGCCTGCCTCGTCGCTACAGGAGATTGCCGCGATGACTGCTGAACTGTTGCAGCCGATCCGCTTGCGCGGTCTTGAGATTCCAAATCGGATCGTGGTGTCGCCCATGTGCCAGTACAGCGCGGTCGACGGCAGCGCGACCGACTGGCACCTTGTCCACCTCGGTCAGTTCGCGATTTCGGGCGCTGGTCTGGTCATCATGGAGGCGACCCACGTGGAAAGGCGGGGCCGCATCACTCAGGGGTGCCTGGGTTTGTATTCTGACGAGAATGAAGCCGCGCTCAGGCGCGTCGCTGCGTT
This sequence comes from Burkholderiaceae bacterium, assembly GCA_020851995.1. Classification (GTDB taxonomy): domain Bacteria; phylum Pseudomonadota; class Gammaproteobacteria; order Burkholderiales; family Burkholderiaceae_B; genus Zwartia. The sequence goes on along the minus strand of JADZBO010000133.1, from coordinate 9,302 downwards.
TTTCAGGCAGCATGGCAGCGCACGCCTTGGTCTGCAATTATCCCATTCGGGGCGCAAAGGATCGGCGCACTTGCCGTGGGAGCAGCGCGGGAAACCGCTCGCGCCAGAGGACGGTGCCTGGGAGACGGTGAGCGCTTCGACGATCGCACATGATGCCGGTTGGCCTGCGCCGCGTGCACTGGATTCCCGGGGTCTGGAAGAAGTCCGGCAGGCGCACGCCGACAGCGCGCGCCGCGCTGCCCGGCTCGGATTCGATCTGGTCGAGCTGCACATCGCGCACGGCTATTTGTTGCATGGGTTCCTGTCGCCGCTGAGCAACGATCGCGGCGATGAGTACGGCGGCAGCCTGGAGAACCGCATGCGCTACCCGCTTGAGGTATTCGATGCCGTGCGTGCGGCATGGCCGGACGAGCGACCGCTTGGCGTAAGACTTTCTGCCACTGATTGGGTCGACGGCGGATGGACGCTGCAGGACACGTGTGCGTTCGCCCGTGAGTTGACCGAACGCGGCTGCGACTATCTGACTGTGTCCAGTGGTGGTTCATCGGCGAAGCAGCAGATCCCGCTTGGCGAGGGTCATCAGTTGCCGCTGGCGCGCGCTGTGCGCGAGGCGAGCGGGTTGCCAGTCATGGGCGTCGGCATGCTGTTCGACCCGGTCCGGGTCGATGAAGCCATTGCGAGAGGGGATTGCGACTTCGCCGCCATTGCCCGGGGCATGTTGTCGGATCCGCACTGGGCATGGCGGGCAGCCGCGGCGCTCGATGGCGAGGTCAGTCATCCGCCGCAGTATGTTCGGGGATACAAGTCAGCGTGGTTGCGGGGTCTGCGATCCTGAGCCGCAGGGTATCAAAGTAACGCTTTCAAGTCCGGGTAGACGTTGCGTTTGGGGGTCGTCTTCGGTTTTAGTGTGCCGGATCAGAATATCGAGAGCGCCATGCCACCGGCCAGTGCGCCGGCCAGATCGCGGCAGCGCTGCAGGTCTTCCGCACTGATCTGCTTTGGCGCAAGAATCGCGTGCGGCGATTGTGCGTGCGTGATGACGATCAGTGTCGGGGCGATCGCCCTGAGTCGCCACCCTAGCGCAATCCGCTCGATTTGCCGTGCCGCTCCCTGTCCGTCGCTACCCGCGCAGATCAAAGCAGCATAGGGACGCCCGTTCACGCGTTCGAGGACCGGATAATAGGTGCGGTCAAAAAAATCTTTCAGCATGCCGCTCATCGAACCAAGGTTCTCCGGTGTGGCGAAGATGTACCCATCGGCGTCAATCACATCCCGGGCGCTGGCATCGCGCGCGTGCACCAAGTGCGGCCGCACGGTGGGCTCGGTTCGCGCAGCGTCGAATGCGGCCTGGGCCATCTGACGGGTGCCGTCGGTTGCGGAGTGGTAAACGATGAGTATTTTTTTCAAGGTGATCTGTCGGACAAGGTTCTTGAGCGGGAGCGGAGTCGATGAAACAGCGCAGTTTGTAGAGGCTCTGGTTCATGACGAAAGCCGTCGCGCCTTGTTGCGCAGTAATTCGATCGCGTTGAGCAGCTGGAAATAACTGGCTTCCATACCCACCGGGACTTTGTCTGAAATGGCGTGACGGTTGAGGATGTCCAGCCGGCGCTGAAACGAAGCGGCGGCGTCGGAGGCTCGCGGCGTTTCACAGACGTCGCGTTCGATCGCGAGCAACTCTTCGTAGAGACGATGATGCTTGATATGAAATCGCAGGTCGCGCAGGTGAACGTTCAGCCGGACCAGGGGATACGTGATGGCGAAGAGGGTCAGCAACAGAACCCACAAACGATCGATGAACCCAGCCATCCAGAACGGCAGGTAGCGCATCCCTGGCGGCACGCCATAATCATAGAAATGCAGGGCCACCGGGCTGGCTTCGATCGTCGGGTCCACGTAGGACGGAAATTCGCCTCGCTTGCTGAAAAACAGAAACTGCGAAGCACGCTGTTCATCCCGCGCTGCCATCAGCAAGAGTGTCTGGATATCCGGATGCAGCTGTTTACTGACAGCGATGGAGGTGGTTGTTGCAATCAGACGTACATCGCGTTCGGGAATCCGCTTCTCGATATTCACGGAGAAGGCGGGGAGGGTCAGCTGGTGGATGTACTGCAAAGATTTCGCGTAGGCCGGCGCATCCCTGAAATCGAACAGCACGAACTCAGGGTTCAGCAGCAGTTGCTGGATTTCGGGATCAAAATAGGGCGCCACCACCATGAGGACGTCCAGGTTGCCATCCTTGAAATCCTGAAGATTATCCTCGTAAGGAGCGACCACGAAGCGATCGTCGCCATCGATGGGAATCCCGTTCAGACCGAAGAGTTCTCTGGCCATCGGACGGGTGCCACCTCGCTCCGGGCCGATGCCGATGCGCTTGCCACGCAGATCGGTGAGGAATTCATGTTTTCCCGGTGCGCCTCGCCGGTAGAAAATCCAGACAGGCTCGTAGGACACGCTGCCCAGCGAGTAGATTTTCGCTGCCTGCTCCGGCGTCAGCGCGCCACCCTGAATAAAGGCAATCTCGACATCGTCCCGGTCGTCAACCAACAGCTCTGCATTCTCGACCGATCCGGTCGACTGTTCGATCTTGAGATCGACACCGTGCGCCCGGAAATAGGCGGAGACGGTCTGCGCCATCAGGGTATAGCCATCGCCCGACGAGCCGGCAGCCATGGAAAGATGCCGGGGAGGAAAGGGTTTGAGGAAGTAGACTGCGCCGGCAATGATGGCCAGGAGCAAAAGCACCAGGATCCGTTGCTCGATGACCAGTTCGCGCAGCGCCCGCGCCTCGTCGTGCAGCGCCTGGCGCAGGTATTGCAGTGTGCTGATGTGGGCGGGTTCATGCGCCATGACAACTCGCTATCGTGTCGTCGCGGTAAGGCCCGCGCAAGTACAGGGCGTATTGCGCGCGGCTCGATGCCAGCTTATTCGGCACCCTCAATGATCCGGATGTCGCGCTCGACCGCATCGTCGCCGAGGGCCTCGAGCGCCTTTTTGTAACCTTCGCTCTTGTAAGCGGCCTGGGCAGCTTCCACGCTCGGGAATTCGATCAACACCAAGCGCTGGTTGACGCCGCCCTCCTTGGTTGCTGCGGGCATGCCGCGAGCCAGGAACTTGCCGCCAGCTGCGCGTAGCGCCGGACCCGCCAGCTCGGCGTATGCGGCCAGGGCGTCGGGTTTATGAATGGCGCGATAGGCGCTGATCCAGTAGGCTTTTGCCAAAGTATTCTCCTTGGATGAATTTGTCTCAAGGGGTGATAATACTCTGCCGGCCACAACAAGAAACCGAGCCGGGAAGGGGAGTCGTATGCAGAAAATTTACATCGTCGGCGTTGGCATGACGCCATTCACACGCCATCCGGACCTGTCGGTCAAGCAACTGACGCAGGATGCGGTCGTGGCGGCGCTCGCCGATGCGGGCTGCCATGCCGCCGATGTGCGCGCGGCGTTTTACGGCAATTGCGCGCAAGGTTATATCGAGGGCCAGCATCTGGTGCGCGGTCAGGTGGCGCTGTTGCCGCTTGGATTCCAGGGTATTCCTGTGATCAATGTCGAGAACGCCTGCGCGACGGCCAGCACAGCATTGCACATGGCCTATCACTACCTGCGGTCTGGCGCCTGCGATGTCGCGATGGCTGTCGGTTCTGACAAGATGTACACCACCGACAAGGCGTTACGGTTCGGAATCTTTGATTCAGCGTGGGATGTCCAGACGCCTGAGCAGAATCATCGCACGATCCTGGAGCTGGGTCGCGACGTGGCCATCCCGCAGGGGTCGGTCTCGGCTTCTCAGTACAGCCCTTTCATGGATGTCTACGCATCCTGGGCGCGCCTCTACATAAAAAAATTCGGCATCACGCAGCGCCAGCTCGCCGTGATTGCGGCCAAAAACCGACGTCACGCGCAATTCAACGAGCGTGCTCAGTTTCGGCAGGTATTGTCGGTGGATGAAGTTCTGCACGCGCCACCCATCACCTATCCGCTGACCCTGCCAATGTGTTCACCGATCTCCGATGGGGCGGCTGCGGCGATTCTGTGCAATGAGGATGGTTTGCGCCGGCTGCGTCTGGGTACCGGCCGTGCGGTCGAGATCCTGGCCAGCGTGATGCGCACAGCGACCGCCCGCAAGGGCGATGATCTCGCGCATCACCTGACTCGCCTGGCCGCCAGCGAAGCCTATGAAATCGCCGGACTGGGCCCGGACGACATGGACGTTTGCGAAGTGCATGATGCGACCGCGATGGGCGAACTGATGCAATCCGAGAACCTCGGATTTTGCGCGCCGGGCGATGGCGGGCTATTCGCGGAAAGCGGTGCGACCGAGTTGGGCGGGGCGATCCCGATCAATCCGTCCGGCGGACTGGAGGCCAAGGGGCATCCGATTGGCGCGACCGGACTCGGCCAGGTGTTTGAACTGGTGTCTCAGTTACGTGGCGAGTGTGGCCCGCGACAGGTCAGCGGCGCGCGGCTGGCCATTCAGGAAAATGGCGGTGGCATCTGGGGCGTGGAAGAATCGGTGGCGCACATTGGCATTTATGGCCGGTCGTCGCCTTCCTGAGCGGCCCATGTCCTGAGTTCGGTCTTGAGGATTTTGCCGTAGTTGTTCTTGGGGAGTTCAGCCACGAACACATACCGCTTGGGCCGCTTGAAGCGGGCGATGTTTTCAAGACACACTTGCTCAAGGGAGTCGGCAGCGGGCTCATGGCCTGCGTGCATCACGACATAGGCGACGGGCTCTTCGCCCCACTCCGGATGGGGCACGCCAATCACTGCGACTTCCCTTACGCCGGGGTGGCTTTGCAGTACTTCTTCGACTTCTCGCGGATAGATGTTCGACCCCCCCGAAATGATCAGATCCTTGGATCGATCCCTGAGCGTGAGCATACCTTCGACATCCAGGAACCCGAGGTCGCCGGTTCTGAGCCAGCCATCCCGCAGCGCACCGGCGGATGCCTGGGCGTTTTCCCAATAGCCGCGCATCACGGTCTCGCCGCGCACGATGATTTCGCCCACCTCGCCCACTGGTAGTGGCTTCATGTCCTCATCGACCACGCGCAGCGAAATTCCGGTGCGGGCCATGCCCACCGATGCCAGTCGCTCCAGAAATCGCGGGTGATCCGACGCCGCATGCATCTCGCGCGAGAGATAGGAAATTGTGCAGGGTGTCTCGCCCTGGCCGTAGATTTGCCACAGGCGAGGTCCCAGCGTATCAAGAGCGCGCAGCGTATCGGCGATGTACATCGGGCCCCCGCCATACACAATGGTGTCGAGTCGCGGAACCTCGAGCGCACCGATTTCAGGCGACTCGACAAAGCGCTTGACCATGGTGGGTGCTGCGAAGAAGCGCGCGCCGCCAAAATGATTGATCAGCGGAATCATTTCCACCGGATCGAATCCCCCGCTTTCCGGCACGACAGCCGCGGCGCCGCGCGTCAGATAGGCGACCAGAAGCAGCCCGGCCGCGTGCGACTGGGGTGCGACCATGAGTGCGTGGGTCCGTGTGTCGATCGGGCCTGAATCAGCGATGTAGCCGAGCGACATGAACCACAGATTGCGATGCGTGATGGTTGCGCCCTTGGGGCGTCCGGTGGTGCCGCTGGTGTAGAACAGCCAGGCACAATCGGCAGAGTCGGATTCGACGACGGCCATCGGTTCTGCCGCGAACAGGCGAGCGTAATCAGGAAGATCGCAGCAGAGGATGCGGCATGACAGGGCGTTGCCGCAGAGTCCCTCAGTCAGCGACTCGGCGAGCGATGACGTCGTCAGGCAAGCCCGGGCGCCACTGTTCCCGATCACGTAGGCAAACTCGCGCGGGTGAAGCTTGGCGTTGATCGGCACGATGCACAAGCCTGCAGCCCAGCATGCGAGCATGATTTCGGTGTATTCGCAGCGATTGCCCATCATGATCGCCACCCGATCGCCCGGAGCGAGGCCCAGCCGCACCAGACCGGCGGCGAGCTGCCTGGCGCGCAGGTCCAGCGCGGCAAAGGTCGCATAGGGACGATGGCCTGCATAGAGCGCCGTACGCTGCGGCCATGCGCCGACTGCATGGCCAAAGCAGTGGTAGAAATTCATGGCGCTTTCTTGCGTTGTCGCTACGCGATCGATCGGGCCGAGGTCAGACCACCGTCCAGTGTGAAGATCGAACCCGAGGTGTAGGAAGACTTGTCCGATGCCAGAAAGACGCACAGGTCAGCCACTTCCTCAGAGGTGGCCGCACGGCCGAGCGGTAGTTTGGCGAGCAGTTCGTCGGTGCGATTTTCGTCGCCGAGCTGTTCCTTTGCGCGCACCCGCAGCACTTTTTCAATACGCGGTGTCGCCACCGGCCCCGGGTTCACGCCGACCACCCGAATGCCGTCGCGCAGGCTGCGCCCGCCGACCGCGCGGGTAAACGCCATGAGCGCTGCATTGCCGGTGGTGCCGCATACGTAATCGAAGTCGAAATTCTCTCCGCCGATGCCGATGTTATTGACGATCACGCCGCCACCGCGCTCCTTCATGACAGAATAGAACGCCCGGGTCATGTCGATGTAGCCCAGCACCTTGAGCTCCCAGCCCGCGCGCCATTGTTCAGCGCTGACCTGCCAGAGATTGCCGCCCGGGATCACCCCGGCGTTGTTGACCAGTATTTCCGTGTCTCCGGCTTGGTCGAGGATTTTTCCGACCGCGCCGGGCGTTGTCATATCCAGCGCAATCACGCGCACGGTGACGCCGAAGCGCGACCGCAGGTCGTTGGCGATCGCGTCGAGCCGGTCGCCGCTGCGGGCGACGATGGTCAGTACCGAGCCTTCGCGCGCGAAAGACTCCGCCAACGCCTTGCCGATGCCCTGGGAAGCGCCGGTGATCAATACTTTCTTGCCCTTGAGATTCAAGTCCATCGGGAGTCTCCTGTGAATCGGTGGTGGCCGGGTCGGCTCACTGGCCTTTTTCAGCCTCGAGCACGCCCTTGAGTTCGTCGATCGCGGAAGGGTTGCCCAACGCCGACAGATCGCCAAGCCGCTGATCCATATACACATTGCGGATCAACCGGCGCATGACCTTGAGGCTGCGGGTTTTGGGTAGCTCTTTCATCGCGTAGACGCGGCTGGGCCGAAAAGGTTTGCCCATGCGTTCGGCAACGTGATCCTTGATCAGTCTCTCAAGCTCGGCTTCGGTTCCCTTCCACTCGGGCGTGGGAATCACGAACACAATCAGCCGCTGGCCCTTGGCCTGGTCCATCACCCCGATGGCGGCTGCTTCACTGACCGAGTCCAGTGAGAGCAGGATTTCCTCGACTTCGGCTGGCCCCAGGCGCTTGCCGGCGACTTTGATGGTGTCGTCGGAGCGCCCGAGAATGTAAAAAAAGCCTTCGGCGTCGTGCAGCGCCAGATCGCCATGAATCCATTGACCCGGGCTGGTGCGCCAGTACGACTCCAGGTAGCGCTCATCGTCGAGCCAGAACGATTGGGTCATCCCGACGAAAGGCGCGCGGATCGACAACTCGCCGATTGAGCCGATCAGGGTGTTTCCCAGGTCATCGACCACATCGGTCGCGACCGACGGGCTGGCTGTGTTGAAGGATGCAGCGGCGATTGGCTTGACCACGACACTGGAAAGCAGTGCGCAAGTGGCCTCGGTACCGCCCGTCACGTTGATCACCGGGCAAGTGCCGCGACCAAAGTGCTCTTCGAACCATTTGAAGTGTGCGGGATCGATCGCCTCGCCGGCGGTGATGAGCAGTCGTATGGAAGACAGGTCACGCGACAGCGCATCTGCGGCATGCGTTGCGTAGCCCCGGATCAGCGTGGGCGACGCGCCGTAGACTGTGACCTTGTACTTTTCGATCAGGCGACCCATCCGGGTCCAGTCCGGGAAATCCGGTGCGCCGTCATAACAGACCAGCGTCGCACCGTTGAGTAGGGCGCTGGTCGAAACGAGCGGGCCGGCTACCCATCCCATGTCGGCTGGCCAGCAGAATACATCGCCCATGCGCACATCGAAGTGAAGCTGGGAATCATGCGCCATCTTCAGCGGGAAACCGCCGTGGGTGTGGACCGGCCCCTTGGGCTTGCCGGTCGTGCCCGAGGTGTAAATCACCATGAAGGGGTCGTCGGGCGACATGCGCGCAGATTCGAGGCTGTCGCCGTTGGCCGAGGCGATGTCGGCATAGCTGATGTCCCCCGCCTGCAGATCGGGACCTTCGGGGGAATGTTTCCAGATGATGAATTCAAGCGAGGGCAGTTGCTGGCGAGCCGTCTCGACGATGGCCCGCGCGTCGACGAACTGACCGCGTCGCGAAAATCCGGTCGAGGCGATCAGCGTGCGCGCTTCGCAAGACCCCAGGCGCGCCACGATCGCATCGACGCCGAAGCCGCTGAACAACGGGACCACAATAGCCCCGAGATAGGAAATGCCGAGCAGGGCGACATTGGCTTCAAGGCCGTTTTCGCTCAGCAGGCCAACGCGGTCACCACGCCGGATGCCCTGGCGGGCAAGCCCTGCGGCGAAGTCGCGCACCCGTTTGCGCAATTCGGCATACGTCACGGTCACCGCAGGAATCTGCTCGCGCTCTGCAATGATGGCCGGCCGGTTGGCGGTGTCAGGGTGATCCGCCCAGCGCAGCACGGTATCGACCCAGTTCAGTTCGCCGCCGACAAACCACCGCGGGAATTCAATGCCGCGCGAAGTGTCAATGTACTGATCGTAGTCGCGTGACCAGACGATGCCGCAGAATCGATTGACCACGCGCCAGTATTTGTCCGGGTGCTCGATCGAGAACCGGTAAAGGTCGTCGTAGTCTGCAAAGCCGAGCTCTGCCATCAGGCGCGCGATGTTCGAATCCGTCAGGTCTTCCGGACGGGGCTGCCACTGTGGAAATTCGGATGAGTTCATGTCTGGCTGTCCGACCTAGCTGATGGTGAGGCCGCCATCCACCGAGAGGATGTGGCCCGTGGTCGATGCGGATTCGTCGGAAGCCAGGAACAGCGCCGCATAGGCAACATCCTTGGGCGGCACCAGGCCGAAGAGTTGTCCGTCAAGCGACTTGTTGGTGACGCCGTCACGTTGCAGTAACTTCAGGACGCGTTCGGTGCCGGTGGCGCCCGGGGCGATGGCATTGACGCGGACATTCTGCGCCGCGTACTCGACCGCCATCGATCGTGTCAGCGCCGAAATCGCCCCTTTCGCGGCGGTATAGGCATCTTTCTTGTGGGTTCCGATGAGCGCGAAGATCGAGCTCATGTTGATGACGGAACCCCCGCCGCTTTCGATCAGCGCCGGGATGCCGTGGCGGCATCCGAGCCACATGCCGAAAAGATCCAGTTGCAT
>JADZBO010000132.1 GCA_020851995.1 Burkholderiaceae bacterium | reverse complement strand
GCGCTCGTCAATGCCTATTACCGCAGCGCCGAAAATCTCGGGGTGAACATCAAGTACGACTCGCCGGTTGATGATCTGGAGATTCGCGACGGTCGCTTTGTCGCCGCCAAGGTGGGCGATATCCGCTACGAAGGCAGGGCAGTTGTACTTGCCTGTGGCGGGTTTGAGTCCAACCGTGAATGGGTTCGCGAGGCCTGGGGGCAAAACGAGCGCGGCGAATGGCCGGCGGATAATTTCCTCGTGCGCGGTACGCGCTACAACATGGGCGCGGTTCTCAAGGTGATGATGCGCGCAGGCGCGGACACGATGGGCGATCCCACGCAGGCGCATTGCGTTGCGATTGACGCCAGAGCCCCACTGTATGACGGCGGAATCTGCACGCGTCTCGATTGTGTTTCGCTGGGCATCGTCGTCAACGGCGAAGCAAAGCGCTTTTATGACGAAGGTGAAGATTTCTGGCCCAAGCGTTATGCGCTGTGGGGGCGTCTCGTCGCGTTGCAGCCCGGTCAGATCGCCTATTCCATCATCGACGCCAAAGCCGTCGGGCGCTTCATGCCGCCGGTCTTCAAGGGTGTCAGGGCCGATACTCTGCCGGACCTTGCCCGCGAGCTGGGCCTGGATGAGGGCGAATTCATGAAAACGGTCATGGATTTCAATGACGCCTGTCGTGTGGGTACCTTCGACCACACGATTCAGGACGATTGCCACACGGTTGGCGTGGCACCCGAAAAAACCCATTGGGCGCGACCCATCGATACCGCGCCCTTTTATGGCTACGCACTGAGGCCAGGCATCACGTTCACGTACTTCGGGTTGACCACGGACGATAAGGCGGGTGTCTTTTTCGACGGTCAGGCCAGCCCCAACATCTTCGCGGCGGGTGAGATCAGCGCTGGCAATGTGCTGGGCAAGGGCTATACGGCGGGCGTGGGCATGTCGATTGGCACAGCGTTCGGCCGTATCGCCGGAACGCAAGCCGCGGCAGCCGCCAGCCGCATCAGGGCGCAAGGCACGCACCACGCAGTTGCCTGAAACGGCAACGCTCTCGGTAAAGTAAACAGGATATCCGGCATGACCGAACACACAATTACCTGGCACAAGCAGCCCCTGAGTTCCAACGAGTCAGAAGTCGCGCGCGTGCTGCAGATCTGCAACGCCTGTCGCTATTGCGAGGGATTCTGTGCAGTTTTCCCGGCGATGGCACGGCGGCTCGAGTTCGACAACAAAGCCGATCTCAACTACCTCGCCAATCTCTGTCACAACTGCGGTGCGTGCCTGCACGCCTGTCAGTACGCCCCGCCCCATGAATTTGGTGTCAACGTGCCTCAGGCGATGGCGCGCGTGCGGATGGAAACGTATACCAATTTTGCGTGGCCCGAGTCGTTTGGGCGGCTTTATCGCAACAATGGGCTCACCATCGCGCTTGCGACCGCCGGTGCGCTGGTGCTCTTTCTCGTCCTCACGATTCTGTCGACGGGCCATCTGTTGAATGCGCCGCAATCTGCGCCGCTGGCGGGTAATTTCTATGCGATTTTCCCGCATGACACGCTGGTCTGGATGTTCGGGATCGTGTTCGGCTACGCGGTGATTGCGCTTGGGATCGGTCTGCGGAAATTCTGGAAAAATATCGGCCCGGGGCGACCAAGCCAGGAGGCGAGAAGTGAGGCCATTCATGACGCGCTGACGCTCAAGTATCTGGATGGCGGCCACGGCGAAGGCTGTAACGACGAAGACGATCGGTTCACGCTGCGCCGCCGCAGGTTCCACCACTTCACCTTTTACGGGTTCATGCTGTGTTTTGCCGCGACAAGTGTCGGCACGATCTATCACTACGTGTTCGGGTGGGATGCTCCCTACGCTTATTTCAGCCTGCCGGTCATCCTTGGGACGTTGGGCGGTATTGGCCTCATCATCGGCCCGGTCGGCCTGCTGTGGCTGAACCTGCGTCGTGCGCCGTTGCACGGTGATCCAGACCAAAAGCAGATGGATCACGGGTTCATTGCGTTGCTGCTGCTGACGAGCGTGAGCGGGCTGGCGCTGCTGGTCTGGCGCGAGACGGGCGCGATGCCGCTGCTGCTTGCGGTGCATCTGGGCATCGTGATGGCGTTCTTTCTGACGATGCCCTATGGCAAATTTGCCCACGGCTTCTTCCGTGGCGCTGCGTTGCTGAAATGGTCGATCGAAAAGCGGCAGCCGAATAATCTCGGACTTGGTTCAGACTGACGTAGGCCGCGTCCTCATCGGGGGGGGCGGCGCATGCGCTGCTCAGGGATGACGTACGAGCGCTGTCACGGTTGATGCCCTGATGAAGCAGTTTGCGCGCCTGGAACGAACGAGACTCATGCGCGGCTGCGATTGATGCCGACCAGTCGCAGCAAACCGAGCCATTGTTGCGCCAGAAAGCCGCGGCCGTAATTGTGCCCGCCAGCCTCTGGCAATTGATCATGGATGCCCGTGGCGCTGTAGCCCGTGTCAAAACGTGCGGTGCCGAACATCATGTCCCAGATCGGGAACAGCACTGAAAAATTGCTGCCACGCTGCGGGCCAGCAGTTGATTCATCGATTGCAATTGAGTGGTGATGACGGTGAAAGCGCGGACTGACCAGAATGCGGTCGCCCCAGCGTCCGAAATGCATGCGCACGTTCGCGTGCGAAAAACTTTCCACCAACTGGGTGAACACGACGATCAGCACGAATTGCGCGGGTGCGACACCGATCAGTTGTGACACGATCACCAGCACCGCGTCGCGCATGACGCTGTCGAGCAGGTGTACGCGGTTGTCGCTCCACATCGTCATCTGGCGCTGGCTGTGGTGCACTGAGTGTAATGCCCAGAACCAGTCGAAGCGATGCTGCGCGCGATGGTAGAAATAGTCCACGGCATCGAAAATCAGCAGATAGATGATAAGGCTGACCCAAGGCTGATCGGTGACGCCTGGCCACACCTGATCGATGTGCAGCGCGGTAAGCCCCCAGACGTGCGCCTGCCCGAAGATTGCATCCCAGAATGGCTGGATCAGAAAAAACAGCGCGACGCGGAACACGCCAAGCCGGTAGATGAGCGTGTAAAGGATATCAACCCGCACTTGCTGGCGGTCGGTCACTTGTTCCACCGGGCGCCAGCGTTCCAGCGAGCCGATGACAACCACAAGCAGCACCAGCTCCAGGATGCCGACCAGCAGCCACATCGTTCCGCCATAGGCGTCCTCGATCATGCTGGCCATGCCGAACTTGAACAGCACTGGCTGGATGATGTATTCGAAGAGTACCTGCTGCGCGTCGTCGAAAAGTTGAATCAGTGTGTCCATATCGGCTCAGTTCCGGCCTGACCGGTCAGGAGAAAATTGCGGTATCCCGGGTGCGCTTCCATTGTCGCAAAACAGAAACCACGTTGCTTGAGGCCCACGATCAGTGGCTCGAGCACGGCGGGCGCCCAGGGATCCTGGCGCGACCAGATGCCCAGATGCGCCATCAGGATATCGCCGGGCCGAATGGTGCGCAACGCGCGCTCAAGCAACTGTGCGTTAGGATACCTGTCGCTGGGCAACTCGTCGCCCAGAAAGCCGGCCGGCGACCAGCCGACGTGCATGTAACCGCACTCGAGTGCCGCACGCACCAGCGCGGGCGAAGTTTTGCCGCCGGCCGCCCGAAACAGTGCGGCCAGGCGCTGGCCGGTGATTTGCTCGAACCGCGCGTCGGCTCGGGCGAGTTCGTCGCAATACTGGTCGCCAGTCCATTCGCGGACGCGTCCTGCGTCCGGCCCTGCCGATGGACGAACCCGGAACCGCCCATCGGGCAAGTCGGCCAGCCAATACACGTGGTCATAGGTGTGCGAGGCAAACAGGTGGCCTCGCGAAGCCATCTCGCGCCACCACGGCGCCCAGTGGTCGTCCAGGCTGGCGCCACCGGTGCGGGTGGGTTCGTTGGCGATGAAGAAGGTGGCAAGTACCTTTTGACGATCAAGGACATCGCCGATCAGCCGGGCGACACCCATATGACCAGTGTCAAAGGTCAGGTAGACAGGCTTGTCGCATTCCGCCTGCGCCAGGACGCCATCGGCAGGCAGGAACGAGAGCACCGCAAGCAGCGCCCCCGCGAGACGCATCGCCTTATTGGCGAGGCGCATGCTCAAGTGTCCACACGCCGTGTGGTGATTTGCCCACGGGCACTTGCTTGACGACGGCTTTCTTGTCGAGGTCGATGACAATCATCTTTCCCGCCCAGCGGGCAGAGGTGAGCAGTGTCTTGCCATCGGCGAGCATTTCCATGCAATCCGGGCCGGGGGGTGTCTTGTACGTGTCGACAACCGCCAGTTTCTTCCAGTCGATCCGGCTGATGGTATTGGCCGTGCGGTTGCTGACGAACACGTGCTGGCCATCGCCTTGCGAGCGGAAGGCGTGAGCCCCTTCGCCGGTTGGAATGCGCTTGACGAGCTTCCCCTTGGGGCCGGATACGTCATAGACCTCGACCACGGTATCACCGGTCATGCCGATGAGCAGGGTCTTGTCGTCGGGAGCGAGGTAGACGTCGGCCGGTGTCTTGCCGGTGGATATTGTCCAGATCGGTGTCTGGGTCGCCAGGTCGATGGCCATCAGTTCGTCGGCGTCCTGAATTGATATATAGGCCACCTTGCTTTTGCTATCGATTGCGATGTGGCTCGGTGTCTTGCCGGTCGGGATGCGCTTGACCAGGGTGAACACGTATTCACCGTTTTTCTGTTCCCAGCGATAGATGTCGACGTGGTTCAGCCGGTTGGCCGCGGTCACGAACCATTTCATGTCGGGTGAAAACCGCAGGTGGTACGGATCGATGATGCCTTTGATGGTGCGCTGCACTTCGGCTGTGCGCGGGTCGATCATGGTGATTGTGTCGCTGGTGGCATTGGCAACCATGACGGACTTGCCGTCGGGTGTCAGGTAGAGGTGGTGCGGCTCTTTGCCGGTGGGGATGCGCTTGATTTCCTTGTAGGTCACGGGGTCGATGACGCTGACGTTGGCGCTGAGGGAGTTGAGGACGAAGATGGGGGGGGGCGGTGCGGCGGTGGCGATGGCCGACAGGAAGAGGGCGCTGGCCAATACGAGCGCTTTGGTTGTCAGGGAGATTTTTTTTGACATGGGTGCCTGTGGGGGAGTCTGAGTCTTGCCTGGTGCATTTTCTCATAGTCGTTGGGTGGGCGGCAGGGAAGCGTGGGCGCGCCCCAGCCAGACCGCCCCGACGCGCAAGCCGCATCGTCATAATTCCTCGATGTCCAGCTTTGGGGGTGGGTCAGTTCGGTGTGGGTTGCCGGTGGCCGTGGCCTTGCGCTGGCCTTGAGGCGGCCGACGAAATTGCCGAAGGCGGCGCAGTTGTCTGCGCAACATGTTTGAGGCCCGCAGGGCCGAGTTGTTGCGTAGACGCGCCGACCGGCAATTTCGGAGGGGAGTGGGCGTAGCCCACCCGCCGGTCAGGCCGGAGCAAGGCCACGGCCACCGGCAACCCACACCGAACTGACCCACCCCCAAAGCGTCAAAAGAAAAACCAGCTCAAACCGACAAATGCCGCCGAACTTCCTCGCTGTCCATCTCGTCCCGGTTTCCCCGCGCAACGACCTCCCCGCGCGACAGCACCACAAACCGATCCGCCAGCTCCCGTGCGAAATCGAAGTATTGCTCGCAAAGCAGAATCGCAATATCCCCGCGCTCACGCAACAGATTGATCACCCGCCCGATATCCTTGATGATCGAAGGCTGAATCCCTTCCGTGGGCTCATCGAAAATGATCAGCCGCGGCTCCGCCACCAGCGCCCGCGCAATCGCCAACTGCTGCTGCTGCCCACCCGATAAATCCCCACCGCGCCGTGACAACATCGTGCGCAACACCGGGAACAGATCAAAAATCTCACTCTTGATCGACTTCGCCGCCCGCCCCGATTTTGTCGCCATCCCCATCAGAATGTTTTCCTCCACCGTCAGTCGCGCGAAAATCTCCCGCCCCTGAGGCACATAGCCGATTCCCAATGCTGCCCGCTGATGCGGCGGCAACCCGCTGATATCCGCCCCTGCGAACACGATTTTTCCCGACACCACCGGCTGAACGCCCATCAGACATTTCAACAGCGTCGTCTTGCCGACCCCATTGCGCCCCAGTAATGCCAGACATTCGCCTTCCTTTACCGAAAGCGAGACACCGCGCAGCGTATGACTACTGCCGTAGAACTGATCGATCTTCTGCACGTCCAGCATGATTCAGCGCCCCAAATATACTTCGATCACTCGTTGATCCGATTGCACCTGCTCCATCGTGCCTTCCGCAAGCACCGACCCTTCGCAGAGCACCGTCACCTTCCCGCCTTGCGCGATCTGATTCACGAAATCCATGTCGTGCTCCACCACCACCAGCGAGTGCTTGCCCCGCAGCTCGTTCAGCAACTCCCCCGTGCGCTCAGTCTCCGCATCCGTCATCCCCGCCACCGGCTCGTCGAGCAGCAACAACTGAGGCTCCTGCATGAGCAGCATTCCAATCTCCAGCCATTGCTTCTGGCCGTGCGACAACAGGCCTGCCGGCCGGCGGTATTCCCCCTTCAACCGCAGCAACTCCAGCGTTTCCGCAATCCGATCCCGCTGCGCGCCCGTCAGCCGTGCGAACAGTGTCGGTCGCACACGCTTGTTCGCCTTCATGGCGAGCTCAAGATTTTCAAACACCGTGTGCTGCTCGAACACCGTCGGGCGCTGAAACTTGCGGCCGATCCCGGCGTCCGCGATCTGTGCCTCGTTCAGTCGGGTCAGATCAATCGTCTGTCCGAAAAAAACTGAACCCGCCGTCGGGCGTGTTTTGCCCGTGATCACGTCCATCATGGTCGTCTTGCCGGCACCGTTTGGGCCGATGATGCAGCGCAGCTCGCCCACCCCGATATCCAGCGAAAGATTGTTCAGCGCCCTGAAACCGTCGAACACCACCGAGATGTCCTCCAGATACAGGATCGCGCCGTGCGTCGTGTCCAGACCGCCGGTCGCCAGCCGTCCGTAGGACGCCTCGCCGCCCGCCCCGTTGCTTTCCGAATCCGCGTCCAGCGCGGCGTTGTGCATCACTCGCGTCATGACGATTGCCCCTTGTCGCCTTGCCCGAGCTTGCGCACGAGACCGACGATGCCCTGCGGAAGGAAAAGCGTGACCAGCACGAAAATCAGACCCAGCGCATATAGCCAAAACTCCGGAAATACGCTCGTGAACCAGGTTTTCAGCCCATTGATCGTCCCCGCGCCGATGATCGGGCCGATCAGCGTGCCCCGGCCGCCCGTAGCGACCCAGATCACCATCTCGATCGAGTTTTCCGTCGACATTTCCCCCGGGTTGATGATGCCGACCTGCGGCACGTAGAGCGCACCGGCGATCCCGCAGATCACGGCAGACAACGTCCAGACGAACAGCTTGAAGCCCAGTGGTTCGTAACCCAGAAACCGGAGCCGGCTCTCTGCATCGCGGATCGCGGTCAATACTCGGCCAAGCTTGGACTGCATCACCGCGCGGCCCAGAATCAGCGAGCCGACCAGCGCCCCCAGCGTCACCCAGTAAAGCACCGCCCGTGTGTGCGGCGACGTGATGTCGAATCCCAGAATGCGCTTGAAGTCGGTGAAGCCGTTGTTGCCTCCGAATCCTGTCTCATTACGAAAGAACAGCAGCATCGCCGCAAACGTCAGCGCCTGCGTGATGATCGAGAAGTAGACCCCTTTGATCCGCGAGCGGAACGCGAAGTACCCGAAGATGAACGCGAGCAGACCCGGTACGATCAGGACCAGCAGCATCGCGTACCAGAAGTGTTCCGTGAACGACCAGAACCATGGGTACGTCTTCCAGCTCAGGAACGTCATGAAGTCGGGCACGATATCCGGAGACGGCTTGCCCGCACGCATCAGGTACATCCCCATGCCGTAGCCGCCGAGCGCGAAGAACAGCCCGTGGCCGAGCGACAGAATGCCCGCGTAGCCCCAGACAAGATCCAGGGCCAGCGCCGCCATCGCGTAGCACATGAACTTCCCGATCAGCGCGATTGCATAGGCCGAGATATGCAGACTGTGGCCCTGCGGGAAGATCAGATTGAGTGCGGGAAGGGCGGCGAACAGCGCAGCGACGACCAGAACACCGGTCCAGGCCTTGCCGCTGAACAGGCTTCCGGATTCGTAAGATAAAGACGAAACGTGTGTGGTGAACGAGTTCATTCGACGCTCCTGCCTTTCGGTGCGAACAGGCCTTGCGGGCGTTTCTGCACAAACAGGACGATGACCAGCAGGATCACGATTTTGGCGATGACCGCCCCCCAGAACGGCTCGATGATTTTGTTGAGTGCGCCGAGCCCCAGCGCAGCGACGACCGTACCCGCCAGCTGGCCGACGCCTCCCAGGACCACCACCATGAATGAATCGACGATGTAGGCACGCCCCAGGTCGGGCCCGACATTGCCGAGCTGCGACAGCGCCACCCCTGCGAGACCGGCGATGCCTGAGCCGAGACCGAACGCAAGCATATCGATGCGGCCCGTGGCCACGCCAACGCAGTCCGCCATGCGGCGGTTTTGCGTGATGGCCCGGACAAAAAGTCCCAGTCGCGTGAAATTCAGGACCAGCCAGACCACCGCGACCACGCCCAGCGCGAAGCCGATGATCACAATGCGGTTGTAGGCGAGTACCAGGTTTCCTAGCACAGTCACACCGCCAGTGAGCCAGGTTGGATTGGCGACCTCGACGTTTTGAGCACCGAAGAGGCTGCGCACCGCCTGCATCAGGCACAGGCTGATCCCCCAGGTCGCGAGCAGCGTTTCCAGCGGACGACCATAGAGCCAGCGAATCACGGTGCGCTCGAGCGCCATGCCGACCAGTGCCGTCAGAATGAACGCGACTGGCAGCGCGACGACGACATACCAATTGATCCACTGAGGAGCCATGCTTTTGAAGAGCAACTGCACGACGTAGGTCGAGTACGCGCCGATCATCAGTAATTCGCCGTGCGCCATATTGATGACGCCCATCAGGCCGAAGGTGATCGCCAGGCCCAGCGCGGCCAGCAGGAGCACGCTGCCCAGGCTGACCCCGTAGAAAATGTTGCCGACCCAGCTCACGACGCTCTGGTGCCGGTCGATCTTGTCAATGGCCATGGTCGCTGCGGCGCGCACCCGGGAATCCGGCTCGGCAGGGGAGCCATTCGCGCCCTGGACCAACATTGCGCTCAGCACGGGGCGAAAACCCGCGTCCAGGCTTTCGCCCATCAGCACGGCCGCGCTCAGGCGCTCGTTCGCGTCGGCGCTCTTGATTGATGTGGCGGCCAGTGCAATCCGGAGCGTCTGGCGAATTCCCGGATCCTGCTCAAGGTCAAGCGCGCGTTTGATCGCGGGCCCACGCGCCGGGTCACCTTCCTTCTGCAGCCGCTGCGCCGCCGCTAGACGGGTGGGTGCGTTCGTGGAAAACAAATCCGAACTCGCCTGCGCTACCTGCAACGTGCGGCGAAGCCGGTTGTTCAGGGTGACCGGTTGTGCGTCAGCGGGAACGCTCACGGTTTCGCCAGTGGCACAGTCCACGGCCTGATTGCCGCGCCTGATCAGCAGCGTGTTACCGCTGACAAGGAGTTGTCCGCCAGCGAGTGCGGCCAGAATCTCGGCCCCCCCGGGGCTGCCGAGCAGGCCCAGCTGGCCAATGGCCTCATTGCGTGCCGAGTTGTCGTCACTGGCCAGCGACGCGAGGATCGAGGCAGGCGCCAGTTCCGCTGCATCGATCGCGTGCACCGGCGCGATCAGCGCGGCAACAATCAGCCACCCTCGCAGGAAGGATCGAATCCACATCATGTCAACGGTCTCAGATTATTGTTTTTAGTCCGCCGGCACCCGGCAACCGGCAACCGGCACCCGCGAATACGCCCGCGGATGCCGTGATGGCGTCAAGACTCAGAGACCCTGTTTGCCTTCGTTGCCCGGAATGAACGGGCTCCAGGGCTGGGCGCGAACCGGGCCCTTGGTCTTCCAGACCACGTTGAACTGACCGTCAGGCTGGATTTCGCCGATGTAGACAGGCTTGTGCAGGTGATGGTTGGTCTTGTCCATCTCGATGGTGAACCCGTTCGGTGCGGCAAACTTTTGTCCACCCATTGCGGCAATGACCTTGTCGACATCCGTTGACTTGGCCTGCTCGACAGCCTGCTTCCACATATACATGCCGACGTAGGTGGCTTCCATCGGATCGTTGGTGACTGCGGTCTGGTAGTTCGGCAGATTTTTCGCCTTTGCGTAGGCCTTGTACTTGGCGACGAAATCGGCGTTGACCGGGTTCTTCAGCGACTGGAAGTAGTTCCATGCGGCGAGCTGGCCGACCAGCGGCTTGGTGTCGATGCCGCGCAGTTCTTCCTCGCCCACGGAGAACGCCACCACCGGCACGTCGGTTGCTTTCAGTCCGGCGTTGCCCAGCTCTTTGTAGAAAGGCACGTTGGAGTCGCCGTTGATCGTTGAGACCACGGCTGTCTTGCCGCCCTGGGCGAACTTCTTGATGTTGGCGACAATCGTCTGGTAATCAGAGTGACCGAACGGGGTGTAAACCTCATCGATATCGCTGTCCTTCACACCCTTGGAGTGCAGGAATTCACGCAGAATCTTGTTGGTCGTGCGCGGATAAACGTAGTCGGTGCCCAGCAGCACGAAGCGCTTGGCGCCACCGCCGTCTTCGCTCATCAGGTATTCGACTGCAGGGATCGCCTGCTGGTTGGGCGCGGCACCCGTGTAGAACACGTTCTTTTCAAGCTCTTCGCCTTCATACTGGACCGGATAGAACAGCAGACCGTTGAGTTCCTTGAAGACCGGCAGGACCGACTTGCGCGACACGGAAGTCCAGCAACCGAACACCACCGCAACCTTGTCCTGCGACAACAGGCCGCGCGCTTTTTCGGCGAACAGCGGCCAGTTCGACGCCGGGTCGACAATCACGGCCTCGAGTTTCTTACCGTTCACTCCGCCCTTTGCATTGATTTCATCGATCGTCATCAGCGCGACATCCTTGAGCGCTGTTTCGGAAATGGCCATCGTGCCCGACAGCGAGTGCAGAATGCCGACCTTGATGGTGTCGTCAGCAGCGAAGGCATGGGGCATCCAGCCGGCCATGGCCAGAAAGCTGGCGGCCGTAATCTGTTTTAGAGCAAGTCTGCGTTTCATCCTGTAACTCCTGAGTCGAGATGATTCCGGCGTGGCCGGGTTAGGGTGCTTCCGCAACACGCTGTATGGCTGGTCAGCGTTGCTTGATCCCTGTCAAGCAAATCCCATGCCAGTCTGCCCGTTCGTGGGTAACGTGCTGCCCGCGCAGAGGTCGCGTTCGCTTCTGCGAGGTTCGAAACTGGTGAATCCGACGACCGTGCGCGTTTAAGACCTGTGCAACACGCACCACGGTGGTGCGACGCATCCCTTGCGGTCGAAATTGGTGCCTGCATGCTCGTTTTAGGCGCATGGCACCGTTTCCGGTTCACCCACGTCGGTTTGTGGTGTGTCAACGGAGGTGTGGCCGTCAGTCTTGGGCAGAGGCGGGGCACCGGTGGCAGTGGCCTTGCGCTGGCCTGACCGGCGGGTGGGCTACGCCCACTCCCCTCCGAAATCGCCGGTCGGCGCGTCTGCGCAACAACTCGGCCCTGGCGGGCCTCAAACAGGTTGCGCAGACGACTGCGCCGCCTTCGGCAATTTCGTCGGCCGCCTCAAGGCCAGCGCAAGGCCACTGCCACCGGTGCCCCGCCTCCGCCCAAGACCGACTGCCGAGCCTTTCGGCTCAGCATTTAGCGTAGCCAGGATGGCGTAACATCACCGTGACGGAGTGACACCCTCATCCGCTCACCCACCGTGTCGAATACTTCGAGGCCCGCTCGGACTCGGGCCTGATTCATTACCGGACGCCTCACCATCATGAACCAACCCGTCACAAGCCCTCCCCTGACCTCCCTATCCCACGGAGGCGGCTGCGGCTGCAAGATCGCCCCCGGCGTGCTGGCCGACCTGCTCAAGGACATGCCGGCGGCCCGCGCATTCCCCCAACTGATGGTTGGTATCGAAACCGCCGATGATGCCGCCGTCTACAAACTGAACGACTCCCAGGCACTGATTGCGACCACCGATTTTTTTATGCCGATCGTCGACAACCCCTTCGATTTCGGACGCATCGCCGCCACCAACGCACTATCAGACGTCTACGCGATGGGCGGCACACCGATCTTCGCGCTCGCCATCGTCGGCATGCCGGTCAACGTGCTGCCACGCCAAGTCATCGCCGATATCCTCCGGGGTGGCGAGTCGGTATGCGCCGATGCCGGCATCCCGATCGCAGGCGGCCACTCAATCGACTCCGTCGAGCCCATCTACGGTCTGGTGGCACTCGGACTGGTTCATCCGGATCAGGTGCGTCGCAACGCCGATGCGCGCGCCGGCGACGTCCTGATCCTTGGCAAACCCCTGGGCGTGGGGATTTATTCGGCGGCGCTCAAGAAAGGGCTGCTCGACGACGCGCTGTATGACGAAATGATCGCCAGCACGACCCTGCTCAATCGCGCGGGGCCAGATCTGGCGGCGCTTCCCGGCGTACACGCCATCACCGACGTGACCGGCTTCGGATTGCTCGGTCACGCGCTGGAGATGGCAAAAGGAGCCGGCCTGACGGCCGCCATCGAGGCCGTGCGCGTGCCACGTCTGCCGGCAGCCGTCGGGTTCGCCGAGCAGGGCATCCTGACAGGCGCGTCCGGCCGCAACTGGGCGGCATACGGCCAGGATATCGACTTTGCTGGTCACTTGCCTGCCACCGAGCGCACCCTGATGACTGATCCGCAAACGTCCGGAGGCCTGCTGGTCTCTTGCCGGCCGGAAGATGCCGATGCCGTCCTGCAGATTTTCACGCGCCATGGATGCACGCGCGCGGCCGTTGTAGGTCAGATGATGCCGGGTCGTGCCGGAGTCAGTGTTCTTTGATCGCGCGCCTTGGAGAACTGCGATGAACGATTCTTCGATCACGATTGCGCCTGCGGGATCCATGGCTGCCAGAGTTCAGGGCATTCGCGCGCGCATGGCTGCCGCCTGCGCGCGCGCAGGACGCGACCCTGGTGAGGTCAAGCTGCTGCCGGTCAGTAAGACTTTTGGTGTCGAGGCGATCCGGGAGGCCGTCTCATTGGGGTTTCGTCGATTTGGCGAAAACCGGACTCAGGAACTAGTGCAAAAAGCGCCCGCGCTGTCTGACTGCGGAGTCGACTGGGTCATCATCGGCCATCTCCAGACCAACAAAGCCAAGGAGGTCGCGCGCTACGCGAGCGAATTGCAGTCACTCGATCGCCTGGATCTGGCGCAGGCCCTTGACCGCCGACTGCAGACTGAGGGCCGGCAAATCGATGTGCTGGTGCAGATCAAGACCTCGGATGAGGAGACGAAATCAGGGCTTGAACCAGACGCGCTGATCCCGTTCCTGCGCGAGGTCGCGCGGATTCCGACGCTGCGGGTGAAGGGGCTGATGACGATTGCCGCGCTCTCTGATGATGTCGGAGTGGCGCGAGGCTGCTTTGCCGCGCTCCGGCAATTGCGCGATCGGGCGCGCCTGGAGGGGATCGAAGGAATATCCCTCGATCGCCTTTCGATGGGAATGAGCGGCGACTTCGAAATCGCCATCGAAGAAGGCTCTACCGAGATTCGGGTCGGCTCGGCCATCTTCGGGGCGCGCGGTTATGCCTGACGTCTGACGCCTGACATGGAGCTTCGCGCTAACTGCCCGGTTTTGCCATGCCTGTCTTGCTGTTTAGTGCTTCATCCCGGCACCGTGGCCGTGGCCTGCGCCTTGCATCGGGCCCGGCGGGTTGTAGGTGGGCGGCTTCACGCTGAAATTGACCCTGACTTCGCCAGCCTTCTCGAATTTCAGCACAACAGGCACCTCCGTGCCCAGCTTGAAGGGCCCCGTCAATTGCAGAAACATTACGTGATAGCCGCCGGGCGCGAGCTTGGCGCTGCCACCGGCCGGCACATCAATCCCCTGAACCTGACGCATCTGCGCGACCCCGTTTTCGGTGATCACGTTGTGCAGCTCAATGCGCGTCGCCACATCGGATTCAACGGATAGCAGGCGATCCGGGTGCGTGGTTTTGTTGGCGATTTGCAGATAGCCCGCGCCGTTGACCTGACCGGGAACCGAGGCGCGTATCCAAAGGTCGTTGAATTCCAGACCGTTCGATGCGAAATCGGCAG
>JADZBO010000131.1 GCA_020851995.1 Burkholderiaceae bacterium | reverse complement strand
CGGCGCAGAGGGTTCAACCCGGCGGCGGAAATCGCACGCGCGGTTTCAAGCGCCACTGGCGTGCCGCTGCGACGCAACTGGCTGACCAGCGAGCGGGCAACCGCCTCGCAAAAGACGCTGGGTCGCCGCGCGCGCTGGCGTGCGCCCGTCGGCAGCTTTGCGGCAAGCACTGTCTTGCCCGAGGTTTGGGTAGGTCTGGTCGACGATGTCATGACAACCGGCAGCACGCTGCATCACGCGGCCAGCGTGCTGCGCGAAGCTGGGGCTGCTGGTGTCGTGGGGCTTGTGGCCGCGCGAACGCCCGCGCCGCTCTGGCACAATATCGGCCATGTTCGACGTGATTCTGGTTCAACCTGAAATTCCCCCCAACACCGGCAATGCGATACGCCTGTGCGCCAACACGGGTGCGCGATTGCATCTCGTGCGTCCGTTAGGGTTCGAGATCGACGACAAGCGGTTGCGGCGTGCCGGGCTGGATTACCACGAATGGCAACCCGTGCAAGTTCATGACGCGCTGGCTGACGCGATCGCAGCCACGGGCGCTGCCCGGGAGCGGGTCTTTGCGATGACCACCCGGGCGCAACGGCATGTTGGCGCGGTTGCCTTGCGCGAAGGGGATGTTTTCGTGTTCGGGCGCGAGACAGCAGGGCTCTCAGCGGATCAACTTGCACTCTTCGACGACACCCAGCGCCTGAGATTGCCGATGCGCCCTGGTCAGCGCAGCCTGAATTTATCGAATGCCGTGGCGGTGGTGGTGTTCGAGGCATGGCGCCAGACGGGGTATTCAGGCGCGGCCTGATCCCTGATTCGCGCCGTTCAGTCTCAGTCCGTATCCAGTCCGCTTTCAGTCCAATCGATATTCAGTCGAGCGACAACTGCAGCCGGTCGATCACCGCATCCCAGCGCTGGCGTTCCTGTTGCATCAGGCTGCGCAGTTCGGCGGGCGTTGAACCGACCGCCGAGAAATACTGGGCGGCGAATTTCTTCGCAATGTCGTCGCTGCGAATGATCGTGCCGAGTTGCTGTTGCAAGGTCGCAATGACTGAAGCGGGTGTGCTGGCCGGTGCCAGGATGGCGTTCCAGGAAATTGCTTCGAAACCCGGGTAACCCTGCGCCGAGACCGGGTCAATTCCGGGCAGCGATGCCACCGGCTGCGCGCTGGTGATCGCCAGCGCGCGCATTTTGCCGTTGCGCACTTGCGGCATGGCAATGGCTGGAACCATGAATGCTGCCTGGATATCGCCAGCCATGATCGCAGTGGTGATCTGTGGAAATCCGGGGTAGGGGACCTGCATCAGGTTGATGCCGGCGCGCTCCTTGAACATTTCCATGGCCAGGTGCGACGCACTGCCCGCACCGACCGATCCGTAGTTGAACTTGCCGGGCTGCGACCTGGCCTTGTCCACGAAAGCGGCGAGGGTGTCTGCTCCCACAGCGTTGCTGACCACCAGGACGTTGGGACTGGTAGCCACCAAAGTCACCGGGGCAAGGTCGGTCAGGGGGTCGTAACCCAGCGATTTCTTGTAAAGCGTGGGGGCGGTGACCAGGGGTCCGTTGATGGTGTAGAGCAGGGTGTAGCCATCCCCGGCCGCATTCGCGACGTACCGCGTTCCGATATTGCCTCCCGCACCCACGCGGTTCTCGACCACAATGGTTTGCGAAAGCGCCTTCGAAAGCGGATCGACCAGCGTGCGCGCCAGAAGATCCGGCGACGAACCGGCGGGGAAGGGAACCACCAGATGGATCGGGCGATCCGCGGGCCAATCCGCCCAGGCCGGCGCTGCGAAGGCGAGTGTTGCGGACAGTGTCTGTAGCACATAGCGCTTGAGCAGCCATACGATTCGGGTGGTGGTGTGCAGAGATTTCATCGTGATATCGGCAAATGCAGTTTGAACAGTTGGGGGGGCAAACCCCGTCGTTTCAGGCAGGGGGGATGTGAAGCGGATTACTCGGATCTGGCGACACGCGCAAGCAGGCGGGTCACTGCTTCGCGCGGCGCGACCCCGGAAAACAGCACCCCGCAGACCGCTTCGGTGATTGGCATATCGACCCCGAGAGTGTGGGCGCGCCGCAGCGCCGCGCGGGCGCAGCGAGCGCCCTCGGCTGTCAGGCCGCCCGCAAGAATGTCATCGAGCGAGCGTCCGCGCCCGATTTCAAGGCCGACCAGACGATTG
Organism: Burkholderiaceae bacterium; assembly: GCA_020851995.1. Lineage (GTDB taxonomy): Bacteria > Pseudomonadota > Gammaproteobacteria > Burkholderiales > Burkholderiaceae_B > Zwartia. Next base: position 37,316 of record JADZBO010000131.1, on the reverse strand, counting down.
CGCGAAAGATCCCCCGTCGCGGTGAGTACCAGATCGCCCAGACCGGTGAGGCCGGCAAAGGTGCCGCCTTGTGCGCCGAGTGCTTCACCAAAGCGGGCCATCTCGGCCAGCCCGCGCGTAATCAGCGCGGCCCGCGCGTTGGTCCCAAGTGCCAGGCCGTCGGCGATGCCGCAGGCGATCGCCATGATGTTCTTGAGCGCGCCGCCGACTTCGACTCCGATGACGTCAGGGCTTGCGTAGACACGCACGGCGCCACCGTGCAGGGCATCGATCGTTGCATGGCGCAGTGCCGGAGAGAGGCTGGCGATCGTCAGTGCGACGGGCAGCCCGCGGGCAACCTCAAGCGCGAACGAGGGGCCGGACAAAACGCCAGTGGGTATCTGCAGGAGCGGATTGAGCGATTCCTGCACAATTTCATGGGGCAGCAGGCCGGTCTCGGCTTCCATTCCCTTGCAGGTCCAGACAATGCCCGCCAGGTGCGCTGCCTGTGGCGCGAGGCGATCCGAGATTGCAGCGCAGGTAGCACGCAACCCGGCAATCGGCACGCCCAGAATGATCAGGCCGGGCCCGGGCCCGCGGGTGACATGGGCAAGCGCTTCGTCGATGTGTTCGGTGAACCGCAGTGTCGGCGAGAGCGCGATTCCGGGGAGGTAGCGGGTGTTTTCGTGCGTCGTGCGCATCGAAGCCACGAGTGCCGGGTCGCGACCCCAGAGCACAGCGGGCGCGTTGACACTCGCGGCATTGGCCAGCGCGCAGCCCCACGCACCCGCCCCGAGCACGGCGACCGAATGCCCTGACTTGTGCGTGGCTGCCATGACGCGCGCGGGCAAAGCCAGTTACTGGCGCGTCACGCCCGGCGGCAGGATGAGACCGGAGTCGGCGCCGGCATCCTGAGCGGCGGATTGCTGTGCGCGTTGCTGCTCAAAGAGCGCCTGGAAATTGACTTCGGCGAGGTGCAGCGCGGGCAGGGAGGTGCGGGTAATTGCATCGGCCACGTTGGCGCGCAGATAGGGGTAAAGCATGGTCGGGCAGACAATGCCCATCAGTGCGTCGAGTTGTTCTGGCACTACGTGCGCAATTTCGAAGATGCCAGCCTGCGTCACTTCGACCAGGTAGAGCACTTTGTCGTTGATGCGCGTGGTGACGGTGGCGGTCACGCTTGATTCGTAGACTGTCTCGGCCAGCGCCTGGCCGCCCACGGCGATGTTTACCTCGACTTTCGGTTGATCCTGCTCGAGGAAAATCTGGGGCGCATTGGGCATCTCGAGGGAAAGGTCCTTGAGAAACACGCGCTGCATGCTGAAGGTGGGGGCGGTGTCGGGCTGTGCGTTTTGGTCAGACATGGAGGTTCCGGTTGGTTGGGTCGAACAGGTAGAAAATTGCGCCAGAGGCCCGGCGCTCCGCATGAGGTGAAACGGGGGGTCAGATGGCCTGGCCGTTGAGCAGAGGCACGAGTTTGCCCTCGCGATCGAGTGCGCTGAGGTCGTCGAAACCGCCCACATGGGTGTCGCCGATGTAGATCTGGGGCACGGTTCTGCGCCCGGTTCGCTCCATCATGACGGCGCGTTGGTCGGTATCGACATCAATGCGGATTTTTTCGATTTCGGCGACGCCACGCTGCTTGAGCAGCATCTCGGCGCGCGAGCAGTAGGGGCAGTAGCCCGTGGTGTACATCAGCACTGGATTCATCGGGGGTGTGCTCCGTTATTTGCCGGTGGTGACTGGCAGACCCGCGCCCGCCCATCCGTTATGACCGCCTTCGAGCGTGACGACATCCGCGAAACCGTCGGCGCGCAGCTTCGCAGCGACGCCAAGCGCACTGCGACCCTGGTTGCAAACCAGTATCAGGGGCTTGTTTTTCGGCAGGGTGCCGGTTCTTTCCTTCATTTCAGCAGCGGGCAAGTTGCGTGCCTGGGGAATATGGCCCGCGGCGAATTCCGCAGCCGGCCGGATATCGATCAGCACGGCGTGCTTCTGATTCATCAACTGGACGGCTTCGGTCGTGTTGACGGTGCCGCCGGCGCGCGAGCGCTGAATCATCGGCCACGCCAGCATCAGGCCGGACCCGATGGCAACCACGATGAGCAGCAGATTATCGGTGTTTTGCAAGAATTCCACAGTGATTCCAGAACAGGCGGGGAGGTCCCGCATTGGGTTATTGACCGGACAATTATAAAATGGCGGTTTAACCATCACTGTAACCGGGTTCAGCCATGCACAAACTTGTCCTCATGCGCCACGGCGAAAGCCAATGGAATCTCGAAAACCGCTTCACCGGCTGGACCGACGTTGATTTGACGCAGACGGGACGGGATCAGGCTCGCCGCGCGGGCGAGTTGCTCCGTGAAAAGGGCTATGAGTTTGATCTTGCCTACACCTCCGTACTCAAACGCGCGATCCGCACACTCTGGATCGCGCTTGATGCCATGGATGCCATGTATCTGCCGGTGCACAACAGCTGGCGTCTGAACGAACGCCACTACGGGGCGTTGCAGGGCTTGAACAAGGCCGAAACCGCGGCGAAGTTCGGTGATGAGCAGGTGCTGATCTGGCGCCGTGCCTATGCGATCGCGCCTGATCCCATTCCGCTGGACGATCCGCGCCATCCGCGTTTCGATGCGCGCTACGGCAAGATCCCGGCCAGCGAACTGCCCGCGACTGAATGCCTCAAAGACACCGTCAAGCGGGTTCTGCCCATGTGGAACGAATCGATTGCTCCGGCGATTCGCGCTGGCCGAAGGGTGCTGATCAGCGCCCACGGCAATAGTCTGCGTGCGTTGATCAAGCACCTGGACGGCGTGTCTGACGACGACATCGTCCATCTCAATATTCCGACGGGTCAGCCACTGGTTTATGAGCTTGACGACGACCTGCGCCCGATTCGCCACTACTACCTGGGCGACGCGGCTGAGATTGAGGCCGCGATGGCTGCGGTGGCGGCTCAGGGCAAGGCGAAGAAGGACTAATGCGCCGCCGTCTGGCCAGTTGGGTCGTCAGCGGGCTTTTTTGCCTGCTGATGCCCTATGGCACCCCACTGGCCAAGACCGAAGACATCACTTTGCGGCAGTCGCAGGCCGAGCGCGCGCAGCACGATCTGCGCGAGCGCATTCGCGCCTTGCAGAAGGAAATTGACACCCGGGAATCCGCCCGCAAGGAGGCTGCTGACGCATTGCGTGCTTCTGAAACCGCGATTTCGGTTTCGAACAAAAAGCTGCGCGAGCTTGCGGCCCAACTGAAACAGGCGCAGACCGAACTCGACAATCTCCACGCGCAGATCCGCAAGCAGCAGGAGCTTCTGGCCGTACGGCGTGAAGAACTGGCCGAACAGCTGCGCAAGCAATACGCCAGTGGGCTTTCGCCCTGGACTGCCTTGCTGTCCGGAGACGATCCACAGGAGCTCGGCCGCGATCTGGGTTACCTGGACTATGTGTCCCGGGCACGCGCCGAGACTGTCGAGACCTTGCGCCGGGAAATTGAACGCCTGGCAGAACTTGAAACCCGCGCTGACGCCCGCCAGCGCGATATTGCCCGTTTAGTGCGCGAAACCACCGAACAGAAAGCGCAACTGGATCAGCAAAAGAAGGAACGCGCTACTGTGCTGGCCCGTATTGAGGGCCAGTTGGCTGCTCAGCGTGCGGAAGCGGCAAAGCTCGGGCGCGACGAAAAGCGCCTGGGCGAACTCGTCAACGACCTTGCCACGCAAATCGCCGCTGCGCGCAAGGCTGCCGAGGCAGCGCGGCGTGCCGAGGAGGCTCGGCGTGCGGAGCAGGCCAAAGCCGCGGCGGAAGCCCGCCGCGCCGAAGAGGCGCGCAAGGCCGAGCAGGCGCGGCGGGCCGCTGATGCTGCACGGACGGCAGCAGCGGCGGCAAAGCAGGCCGAGGCTTCAGCGAAATCGAAGGCCGAGCAGGAGGCCCGCCAGGCCGAGCTGCAGGCGACCCAGGCCCGCCAGGCCGCCGCCGAGGCAACACGCGAGGCGCGTGCCGCGGACGCCGCCAGCAAACAAGCCCAGGCGGCCAGCGTGGCGGCGACCGCCTCCACTGCCGGCGAAGGTCTCAAGGCGGGTTTGCGCTGGCCCGTGCGAGGCACGGTGATGGCGCGATTCGGCACCGATCGGCCTGAGGGAGGCGTCTGGCGCGGGATTCTGGTGCGGGCCGACGAAGGCACTCCGGTGCACGCGGTGGCGGCCGGTACCGTCGTTTACTCCAATTGGCTGCGGGGTTTCGGTAACCTGCTGATCGTCGATCACGGCCAGCAATTCCTGTCGGTCTACGCCTATAACCAGAGCCTGCTCAAGCAGGCGGGGGATCCGGTTCGGCCCGGAGATACGGTCGCGCTGGCGGGCAATACCGGCGGGCAGCTGGATTCCGCCCTATACTTCGAAATCCGCCATCGCGGGGCCGCCGTAGATCCTGTTACATTTCTTGCGCGTTGAACTATTTCGCGCCTCGAGCGGTCTGCTGAACAGTATCTATTTCAGGAATGTGCATGGGCACTCGCAAATTTCGCAGTCTGGGACTGATTTCCGCAGGCGTTATCGCTGGCGTCGCTCTCAGTTTGGGCATTACCGCAGTCGCGCAGCGTGGCACTCCCTTGCCGCTCGATGAGCTGCGCCAGTTCTCCAGCGTTTTTGCCGCCATCAAGAATAATTATGTTGAGACGGTCACCGACAAGAAACTGATCGATGGCGCCATTTCCGGCATGCTGTCAGATCTGGATCCGCACTCGGCTTACCTGGATGCCGACGCCTTCAAGGAAATGCAAACCGCCACACAGGGCGAGTTCGGCGGCCTCGGGATCGAGGTTGGCACCGAGGACGGCGTCGTCAAGGTGATTTCGCCCATCGAAGATACGCCAGCCGCCCGCGCGGGTATCCGGGCGGGGGATCTGATCGTCAAGATCAACGATACCTCGACCAAGGGAATGACTCTGACGGATGCGGTCAAGATGATGCGCGGGCCGGTCAAGACCCCGATCACCCTGACCATTTCGCGTCAGAACCAGACCCAGCCGATCGTGGTCAAACTGGTTCGCGACACCATCAAGGTTCGCAGCGTTCGCAGCAAGATGCTGGATAACAACATCGGCTATGTCCGGATCGCGCAGTTCCAGGAAAAGACCGGTGCCGATCTGGTTCGCCATCTGAAGGAAATCGGTGCCGCTGGCGCACCCAAGGGCCTGGTGCTCGATCTGCGCAACGATCCGGGCGGCTTGCTCAGCAGCGCAATTGGGGTTTCCGCAGCGTTTCTCAAACCTGATGTGCTGGTGGTTTCCACAGATGGTCGCGTGGCCGATTCCAAGCACAAGTATCTTGCCAACGCCTCGGATTACGCCCGTGGCGAACCCGATTACCTGATCGGCGTGCCCAGTTGGGCGAAAACCGTCCCGATGGTGGTGCTGGTCAACGTCGGTTCGGCGTCGGCATCCGAGATCGTCGCCGGGGCGCTGCAGGATCATAAGCGCGCGACCATCATGGGCAATCGCACCTTTGGCAAGGGCTCGGTGCAGGTGATTCTGCCGATTTCCGAGAACACCGCGATCAAGCTGACGACTTCGCGCTATTTCACTCCCTCTGGTCGTTCCATCCAGGCCAAGGGCATTGAGCCGGATACGCTGGTCTCGGACACCCCCGAGGGCGATCTGTTCCGCGGAACCCGCGAAGCCGATTTGCAACGCCACCTCTCGAATCCCAAGGGTGACGGTGCGGATGCCAGGGCATCATCCCCTACTCCGACCGGCAAGGAAGATCCGGGCGAGCCCGAAATGGTCGATACGGCCAAGGCATTCCAGTTCGGTACGCCGGAAGATTTCCAACTGCAGCAGGCGGTCAACTTCCTGGAGGGCAGGCCGGTGCAGAAGACGGTCGTTCGCGCTGCGGCCAAGGGCACCAGCGGGTCTGAAGCGACTGCCGGGGGCTCGGCCGCCAAGAAATGAACGACGAGCAACTGCTTCGGTACGCCCGTCATATCCTGCTCGACGACCTGGGGATCGAAGGCCAGGAAAAATTGCTGGCTTCCCGGGTGCTGGTCGTCGGCGCTGGCGGTCTGGGCTCGCCGGTTGCGATGTATCTCGCTTCGGCCGGAATTGGTCAAATCGTCCTTGCCGACCATGACCGCATCGAACTGAGCAACCTGCAGCGCCAGATTCTGCACGTCAGCGACCGCATCGGTGAGCTCAAGGCAGAGTCCGGCCGCAAGTCCCTGCGCGCACTGAATCCCGATATCCAGGTCGACACACGCACGACGCGGCTCGATGCCGAGGCTCTGTTGACCGAAGTCGGCCAGGTGGATCTGGTGGTGGACTGCACAGACAACTTTGCAACGCGACACGCGATTAACCGCGCCTGTGTGCATCACGGCAAGCCGCTGGTGTCTGGCGCTGCGGTGCGTTTTGACGGACAAATCAGCGTTTTCGACACACGCGATCCTGCCTCCCCTTGTTACCACTGTCTGTTTCCAGAGGCGGACGATGTCGAGCATGTCAACTGCGCCACCATGGGCGTTTTTGCACCGCTTGTGGGTATTATTGGCAGCATGCAGGCCGCCGAGGCGATCAAGGTGATCGCGGGCATCGGTGAGCCGCTCGTGGGTCGATTGCTGATTCTCGACGCGACCGACATGAAATGGCACTCGGTGCGCGTGCGGCGAGATCCGGGGTGCACGGTCTGCGCGCAGCGCAACGCCGGCGTCCCAATCAAAGAGTAGTGTTCAATGCGACCCTAGTAACATCCTGAGCTGCTGCTCGGCGTTTTGGGTCGGATCGGTTTGCCAGCCGCTCTGCGCAAAGCGCAACCATCCCCCCAGCACGACGTTTGTCAGCAGGCTCGCGAGTACCGACGCGTCGCACGAGGGCGTAAGCCTGCCTGCGGTGATTGCACCGCGCAGGGCCTGGCGCAGAGACGCATCGATCCGGTTGGTCAGTTGGGCTGCCCGCTCTTGCAGGCGGGCATCTTCGTTGACAAGCGCGTCGCCCGTGAGTACCCGGGTCATGCCACGGTTAAGCCGCGCAAACGTCAGCAGCATCAGGGTGATTTGGCGCGCCTGCTCGACCCCGTCTGGCTCAGACGCCGCAATCTGGTTGACCAGGGAAAAGATGGACGCTTCGATGAACTCGAACAGCCCCTCGAACATCTGAGCCTTGCTTGCGAAGTGGCGGTAGAGCGCTGCTTCCGAGAGTTGCAGGCGGCCGGCGAGCGCCGCCGTTGTAATCCGTGCCGAGTGCGGTTGCTCGAGCATTTCTGCGAGCATTTGCAGTATCTGGTGCTTGCGTTCGCCCGCTTTGCCTGCCATTTCCGTCAAACCCTGGAATGAGGATCGAGTGACGCTCTGGCGTTCAGAAACTGCGAACCGGGCGCCGCCTGCCGAGCAGGTCTGCGATGGAGTTTACCCGCAAGTCGACGAAGTCGGGACGCCCGCGTCGGCGCGTGGCGAACGGAGTGGCCGGGTGAAATACGTGCACGGTGCGAATCCCCGCATTGCGCGCGCCACGCAAGTTATCCAGCGTGTCTTCGACGAGAATCGCACGCCGGGGCCGGATTCCTTCGTGGGCCAGGATATGCCGCATGAGCGCCACCGAGGGCTTAGGCCTGAAATGGCCGTGCACCTGCATATGCTCGATCGCCCAGATGGCGGAAAAGCAGCGCAGCAACCCCAGGTGCCGCAAGACGGTCTGCGCGTAGCGCAACGGGGCATTGGTGACGAGTATTTTGCGGCCGGGCAGTTGCGCGAGCCGGGTTGCAAGGCCCTTTTCGGCGCGCAGCAGCGGTGCGACTTCAAAGTCGTGACTGCGGTGCAGGAAGGCATGCGGATCAACCCCGTGATGCCGCACCATGCCCAGCATCGTGGCACCGTAGCGTTTCCAGTAGCGGGTGCGCAGCGCGTTGGCCGTCTCCTCGTCCACGCCGAGCGATTCCATCACGGCTTGCGTCATGCCGATATTGATCTGGGGAAATATCTTGTGCGAGGTGTCGTGCAGCGTGTTGTCAAGGTCGAACAACCAGACCGGCGCCGTTTCGCGCGGCATCTGGTCGAGGGCCTCGATCGGCGTGCGGGCACGACGCCGGCGAACCGGGATGCCCTGACCTGAGCGCTGGGGCATCGGTCTGGGTCAGTCGGAACTGATCATCGTACCGACGCCACGGTCGGTGAGGATTTCGAGCAGCAGGCAGTGCGGGACCCGACCATCCACGACGTGCACGGATTTCACGCCATTGCGCGCGGCGTCGAGCGCCGAGGAGATCTTCGGCAACATGCCGCCGGAGATCGTGCCATCCTCAAAAAGCGCGTCAATGGTCTTGGCCGACAGCGAACGCAGTAGATTGCCGTCTTTGTCGAGCACGCCCTTGGTGTTGGTCATCATCAGCAGTTTTTCGGCACCGAGTACTTCGGCCATCTTGCCGGCGACTACGTCCGCGTTGATGTTATAGGCCATGCCGTCAATGCCGTAGCCGATTGGCGAAATCACGGGGATGAACTGATCGTCCTGCAGCGCTTTGACCACGGCTGGTTCGACGTTTTTGATATCCCCGACAAATCCGATGTCGATCGGACTGGACGGGTCTTCCTTGTTGGGCATCATTTTCTTGACTGCCTGGATCATCGCGCCGTCCTTGCCTGTCAAGCCGACCGCCTTGCCGCCCGCTTCATTGATCATCAGCACGATGTCCTGCTGGACTTGTCCGCCAAGCACCCATTCGACGACTTCCATGGTTTCGGCATCGGTCACCCGCATACCCTGCACGAATGTGCCCTGCTTGCCAATGCGGCGCAGAGCCTCGTCGATCTGGGGTCCGCCACCGTGAACCACGACCGGGTTCAGGCCAATCAGCTTGAGCAGCACGACGTCGTGCGCAAAGCTGCGCTGCAGTGCTTCTTCGGTCATGGCATTGCCACCGTATTTCACGACAATTGTCTTGCCGTGGAATTCCTTGATGTACGGCAGGCTTTCGGACAGCACCTGAGCAACGACTTCGGGCTTCAGCGGGGCGGGAGGAGTCTGGCTGGTCATGACGTGGCGTGGCAGATGTGGTTGAAGGGAGAAGGTTTGTGGATCTGGTGCAAATTTGGTCAATCAGCTCAATAGTGCGGATTCTATCGCTGATCGCAATGCCGCTTTGTCATATTCGCCGACATAGCGGGCGACGATGCGCCCGTTTCGGTCGACGAGCACGGTGGTGGGCGTGGCGCTGACGTCGTCGAAGGCCCGGGCAATCTTGCCCTGAACGTCCAGAGCGACCGTGAACGGTAACTTTGCCACTTCGGCGAATGCGATGACACGGTCGGCCGGATCATATTGCATGGCGACCGCAACGAGATCCAGTCCCTTGTCATGAAACTGGTTGTAGGTGTCGATGGTCGCTGGCATCTGGTCGAGGCAGATGGCACAGGTAGTGGCCCAGAACTTGACGACGACCACCCTGCCGCGTAACTCATCCATGGCGAGCTGGCGCCCGCTTAGCGTAGGGAAGACGACGTGAGGTGCCATGCGCGCCGGGCCGAGCCAGCCCCACGCGAGCGCCGCGACGCAGGCAAGCAGGGCGATCAGCGCAAGGGGCTTTCTCATTTGATGGGCATGACCTCAACCGCCCCGCCAGAGCCTGCCGCGCCGGCAGCGGGTGCCTTAGGGGAACTGGCCTCGCCAACCGCGGACGATTCGCCCATGCCGGAGGACGAGCCCTGCGAAAGCGCGGGCATCTTGTTATTGAGGTTGTCGAGCCGGGCGGCTTCCGCCGGGGTGATGGTGCGAAACAGCTTGTCGACCCGCCTGACGCCGCTGACTTCGGCGGTGGCCGCCGCAGCGAGATCCCCTTCGTGTTGGGTGACGATGCCCAGCAGGTAGACCACCCCGAGGTGCGATGTCACCACGATGGCGCGGGAGGGCACATCGTAGGTGGAGGCCAGCTTGGCCATGACCTTGGAGGTGAGCCAGGTATCGCTCGCATCGTCACCGAAGGTGCCGAGAGGTCCGACATGAATCTGATTCGAGACCGACTTTACACCGGCGATCCTGGCCGCGATGTCGGTCGCCTGCGTTTTGGCCTTTTCGCTGTAGGCATCGCCCGTGAGCAACACCACGCCGAGAAAGGTGTTGCAGTTGATGCGCGCCGTATCGCCAGTCTGCGCGGTGCTGTCACCGAATTGTTCCTTGAGCGCGGCGTTGATGTTGGCATTGATGTTTTTGTCGTTGGCCTGCTCCTGTACGCTGCGGCGATCGCTGACGACTGTGGCAGTGGCCGCCGCGCCGCCGACGATCAGCGGAACGCAGCCGGACAGAGCGCCTGCCCCGATCGTGATGGAACCGGCAAGCAGGGTGCGCCGCGAAATCTGGCGTGAGAAGGTCATGCGTGGTCTCCGAGGAGCAGTGCGTCGATACCGTCGCACAGGACGTGCAGCAGCAGGATGTGGACTTCCTGAACGCGCATGGTTCTGTCATGCGGAACACAGAGGTGAATGTCGTCATCCAGCAGCATTTCGCCAATTGCGCCGCCGCCCCTGCCGGTCAGGGCAATCACGCGCATTTCGCGCTCGTGCGCGGCGGTAATCGCACACTGAACGTTGGCGGAATTACCGCTGGTCGAAATTGCCACCAGGACGTCGCCAGGCTGACCGAGCGCACTGACCTGCCGGGAAAAGATCTGGTCGAAGCCGTAATCGTTGCCGACTGCGGTCAGTATGGAGGTGTCGGTGTTGAGTGCCACGCCAGCCAGCGGCAGGCGGTCGCGCTCGAAGCGTCCGACCAGCTCGGCGATGAAATGCTGGGCATCGGCCGCCGACCCGCCATTGCCGCATGCCAGAATCTTTGCGTTGTTGGTGACTGAGCCGAAGCACAGCTCGATGGCCTGCGCGATGGGCGCGCCAAGTACCCGCAAACTGTCGCGCGTGGCGGCAATGTTGTCTTCGAAGTGCGCGGCGAGTTTTGCTGACAGATCCATGGGGCAGTGAGTGAGTTCTCCAGCGCGCAATTATCTCATTTAATCCGGACTGGGTCGCACGGCGTCACGGTGCCAGCAGAGGGTCGTCGCGTCGATCGTGACGACGTCGAAGCGGCAGGGCGGGATGTTGCCGTCAAAGTGATCGCGCGCGAGCGATCTCAGCCACCAGCGCGCGGCGCGCGCCAGGCGGCGCTGTTTGCCGGCGCTGATGCTGTCGGCAGCCGATCCGAAGCGGGTGCTGCTGCGCGTGCGCACCTCGACGAACACCAGTTCCGCCCCTTCGCGCATCACCAGGTCGAGTTCGCCCAGCGGACAGCGCAGCTGCCGTGCAAGCAGTCTGCAACCTGCCGACTGCAGCAGGCTAAGCGCCCGGTCCTCGCCTGCATCACCGAGTTTCTGGCGTGGCGAGCGTCGTGGTGCAGCAGTATCCGATTCGCTGCGGGCTGCCTGGCGGGCCTTCGCCAGCCGGCGGGCGCGGTTGCGCACTGCGCGTCGCTGCGCCGCGCTGGCCGCGGCAAAGAGCGATTGTGTCAGCGGGCCGCTGGCATCCGGTGGCGTTGGTCGATGACTCATCAACGCTACACTGACACAAACAGCATGCACGGACGGTAAATCATGACCGAAAATGTCCTGCCCAGGGACAGCGCGAGCGCCTGGGAAAGGGTCGCGCGTCGCGTCGAGGCCCAGAACTGGCCCGCTGGTGCGCTTTACGTGGTGGCCACCCCGATCGGCAATCTGGGCGACCTGACGCTGCGTGCATGGCAGGCGCTCGATCTTGCGGATGTGATCGCGGCGGAAGACACGCGTGCCACCCGAAGCCTGCTCGACGCCTGGGGCATTGCAACGCCGATGATGTCGGCTCACCGGCATAACGAAGCCAGCGCTGCTGAGGCTATTGTCGAGCGACTGCGCGCGGGGGCTCGCGTGGCGCTCGTGTCCGACGCGGGTACGCCGGCGGTCAGCGATCCCGGCGGGCGCATCGTGCAAGCGGTTCGGGATGCAGGGTTGACCGTGGTGCCAATGCCGGGCGCCAGCGCCGTGGTGACGGCGCTCATGACGGTCGGGGTGACCACCGACGCACATCCCGGTTTTGCTTTCGCCGGCTTCGCGCCGACGAAGTCCGCGGCGCGCCAGCGCTGGATGCGGCAATGGCTGGTGGTACCCGGTGCACTGGTCTTTTATGAGGCGCCCCATCGAATCCGCGACAGTCTGGCTGATCTGCTCGCCGTCGCCGGTCCGTCGCGGCAGGTCTCGCTTGCCCGCGAGTTGACCAAACGCTTCGAGGAGGTTGCGACATTCCCGCTGGCGCAAGGCCAGGCGTGGCTGGACGCCGATTCGCACCGCGAACAGGGGGAGTACGTCGTGGTGCTGCACCCGCTGGCGTCGCGCGATGACGAAGACGAAGACGAGGCGCAGGATAGCGCGGCTGGTCTTGAGGCCTGGCTGGACGCGTTGCTTGAGCAGGTGTCGGTGCGTGATGCAGCGCGGATCGCTGCGCGTGCAACGGGTCTGTCGCGCGACAGCATCTATGCGCGCGCGCTGGCGCTCAAAAGCCGAAACCCGGACTGATTCACGCAGTGTGTGCCGGCAGCGATGTGCGACCGGTGGGGCGCAACCTGAACGCAGTGCAGCCGCGCCGATGATCCCGGTCGTGTGTCGTACCGGCAAATTCCTCCGCGACGTACCGGCGGGTCTTCAGGGCAGGGAAAGGCTTGGCGCCATTCCCGTCGAACCGTGCGCAGCGCTTTGCGCCTGCGACGCGGCCTCGCGTCCGGCGAAGGGTCCGATCCTGACGCGGTAGAGATTGCTGGCGTTTTGATCGACCTGTAGTGTTTTTCCGAGATCGGGCGAAAGCTGCTCCGAAAGGCGCTGCGCGAGCGCCTGTGCGCGAGCCTGTTCGCTGAACGCACCAAATTGCAGGTACATCGACCCGGGAGGAACCGGCGTTCCGGGGGATCGTGCCGCCGCGGCTGAGAGCTGGCCCGCCGGCGCCGCCATGGCTGTCGCCGCACCAGCACCAGCATCAGCGCTGGCACCAGCACCAGCACCAGCAAGGGCCGTTGCACCCGCTGCGGCGCCGACAGCGACCGGGACGACCGGAATCGACGCGTTGCCTGACCCTGCCCTTGTCACCGGTTCGACGCTCGCCTGCGCGACGTTGGCCGGCGGTGGGGCCGTCTTCCAGTTGCGGATCTGATCCGCCGTGATTCGCTCGACGACCACTTCAGTGCTGCCCGGCCCAAGCATACCCAGCTTGTAGGCAGCGACATACGACAGGTCGATGATGCGGTCGCTGTGAAAGGGTCCGCGGTCATTGACGCGCAGCACGACGGTTTTGCCGTTCGAGACGCGCGTGACGCGTACATAGCTCGGAATCGGCAGGGTTCGGTGCGCTGCCGTCATTGCGTACATGTCGTAGCGCTCGCCATTTGACGTCGAGTTGCCGTGGAATTTTTTTCCGTACCATGAGGCACGACCCTGCTCGCGGTAGGAACCACCACTGACGTCGGGCACGTAAGAGCGTCCGAACACCTTGTAAGGTTTGTTGGCACCGCTCGCCAGTGGCTCGATCCTGGGCACTGCGTCGGGCACTTTGTCGAGATTGGAGGGCGGATTGGCGTCGGGCCCGTCGTCCTTGTAGTAGCCGCCGCGCCCTCGACCGCTTGAACATGCGGCCAGAAAAGCCAGCACGATACAAACCCAGAGCAGCCTCAAGGTTCGCGTCTGGCCTGGCATCGTCAGTCGCCCTGCGGCTGGTTTCGATGACGCACCAGCACCTGCGGCTGGTCGGCAAAGCGCTTGGCAAGCGCCTCCACCACGTAAACCGAACGGTGCTTCCCACCGGTGCAGCCCACGGCAACCGTCAGGTAGCTGCGCGTGTCCTGCGTATAGCGTGGAAGCCACTTGCGGATAAATGCCTCGATGTCATCCACCATCACGCGAGTGTCACCAAAGGCTTCCAGCCACGTCGCCACGGGTTCGTCACGACCTGTCAGCGGGCGCAAGGTGGCGTCATAATGCGGGTTGGGCAGACAGCGGACATCGAACACCAGGTCCGCATCGCGCGGAACCCCCTTCTTGAAGGCGAACGATTCGAAGGTCAGCAGCAGCGGCGTGCGATCGGTCTGCACGAGATCGCGGATCCAGGCTCGCAATTGCCCCGGCGTCATGTCGGAAGTGTCGATGACATGTTCCTGATTGCGCAGCGGATCCAGCAGGTCCCGCTCGAGCGCGATGCACTCCTGCAGACCGGGCGTGGAACCCTCCTTGCGCACGCGGTCGGAGAGCGGATGGCTGCGCCGCGATTCCGAGTAACGCTGCGTCAGCGTTTCGTCGTCGGCGTCCAGGAAGACCACGCGCAACTGCGTGCCCATTGCGCGCAGCGCCGCGATTGCGCCAGGCAGGTCGTTGATTTCACCCGGCGAGCGCACGTCAATCGCGACCGCAACCCGACGGATCGGCGAGTCGTACATGTCGGCGATGAAGTCCTTGAGGAATCGCACCGGAAGGTTGTCGACACAGGTATAGCCGGAGTCCTCGAGTACACGCAGCGCGACCGATTTGCCCGAGCCGGAGATGCCGGTGATCAGGACGACGCTGAAGTCTGAGGGGTCAGGAGATGTCTTGAGAAATGGCATGTGCCTGGAGCTCCATGAACTCGGTCAGTGTGTCGATCCCTCTGAGCTTGAGGATGGTGTTGCGAACAGCCGCCTCGACCAGAACCGCGAGGTTGCGGCCGGCAGCGACCTGCAGCATGACCTTGCGGATAGGACAACCCAGCATATCCTGCGTCATTTGCTGCAGGGGCAGGCGTTCGAACTTATCCTGCGCGCTCGCGCGCACCAGGTGCACGATGAGTTTGAGCTTCATCTTGCGACGCACCGAGGTTTCGCCAAAAATCGTGCGAATGTTGAGCAGACCAAGCCCACGCACTTCGAGCATGTTGCGAAGCAGTTCGGGGCAGTGCCCCTCAATCATGTGCGGCGCGGTGCGCGAAAGCTCGACGGCATCGTCCGCCACAAGTCCATGTCCGCGGGAGATGAGTTCCAGCGCCAGTTCGCTCTTGCCCAGACCGGATTCGCCGGTGATCAGCACGCCAAGACCGAGTACGTCCAGGAAGACGCCGTGTACCGTGGTGGTCGGCGCGAGGCGTCGACTGAGGTAGATGCGCAGGAGGTCGATCAGCTCGGCCGCCGCAGTCTGCGTGAGTAACAGCGGAACATGGTGCGCTTCGCAGCGCTCGGTGAGGTCCGGGCTTGAGGGCAGCCCGTCGGCGATCAGGATTGCGGGAACACCCCCGGTGAGCAACTCTTCGATGTGGTGGGCGCGTCGCCGTGAATCCAGGCGTTTGTAGTAATCCATTTCCTCACGACCGAGTACCTGGATGCGCGTGGGGTGGATCAGGTTGAGGTGGCCGATGAGGTCTGCCGCTGCCATCCCGTTGTCCGGGATGAGCCGGTCGGCGGCGGACTGACCGGCCGCCCAGGTGAACGGGATGTCTTCCGTGTTGTCGTCAACCAGGTCCTGAACCGTCAGCATAGTGAATCCGTTTGGGGTAGGAGGCAGCCTGAAACCGCTTCAGGCTGATCCGGTGGTCAGTAGGGCATGGATGGTGAGTGGATCAGCTTCCTGGCCGAGCCTTTCGCGCAAATGCGGATCGGATAGCAGCTGGGCCACCTCGGCAAGTATATCCAGATGCTGCTGTGTTGCGGATTCCGGCGCAAGCAATATCAGCAATTGACTGACAGGTTTTCCGTCCGGGGCATCGAAAGGTACGGGAGAAGCAAGCCGGATAAACGCGGCCAGCGCGTCCTTGACACCTTTGATGCGCCCGTGCGGTACTGCGATTCCTTCGCCCAGACCCGTCGATGCGAGTCGCTCGCGGGCGAACAAGGCGTCAAAGACCGCGGCGCGCTCCAGGCCGTTGTGATTTTCAAACAACAGCCCGGCTTGCTCGAAGGCCCGCTTTTTGCTGGTGACGTTGAGGTCGAGCAGGATATTGCCGACCGGCAGGATGCGCGACAGGTGAGACATGCCCCCGATTATATTCGCGGCTACCGGTCCAGGCGCCCGGAAGAGGCGTCGTTTTCAGGTTGCCATCCCCGGGGCGTAAAAAAACCCGCGCGGGCGGGTTTTTTGCAGTCAGGCTGCTTCGAACGTCTGTCGCTTGACCGCGACGTGCGCGTGGTCTTGCGTCCGGCTCTTGTACTGCAGTACCTTGCGGTCGATTTTGTCGACGAGCAGGTCAATCGACGCGTAGAGATTTTCTGCACTTGCCTCGCAATGGATGTCCTTGCCACGCACGTGCAACGTGATCTCCGCATGATGCTTCAGTGGCTCGAGCGATAGGATGACCTGGGTGTCGATGACGTGATCAAAGTGCCGAAGCACGCGCGCCATTTTCGTTTGCACGTATTCTTTGATGGCGGGAGTGACGTCAAGATGGTGACCAGTGATGCTCATGTTCATAGGGTCTCCTTATTAGAAAAGTTGGCGCAAAACGCGCGGGTTCAGGGTAGTCGCAGCCTCCGGTTTCAGTTGATTGACGATTTCAGTTTAGCGAGTTGGACGGGGAATGCAAGTCTGTTCTGTCTTGCTTTGAAAAGAGAATTGCTCTGAATCAATGGTGCAGCGCCGCATTCTGACGGGTATGCCCATTCAGGGCGCTGCAGCGCAGGTGGCGCGATACGATCGCCAGGATACTGATGATGCACAGCAATTGGTGACGGATTGTTACATCCGGAAGTGTTCGCCAAGATACACACGGCGAACCGCCGGATCGTCGACGATGTCGTCGGGCTGGCCACTGGTCAGAACCTTGCCTTCACTGATGATGTAGGCACGATCGCAGATCCCGAGTGTTTCACGAACATTGTGGTCAGTGATCAGCACGCCGATTCCCCGGCTCTTGAGGAACCGCACGATGCGCTGGATTTCGATCACGGCAATCGGGTCGACCCCGGCGAAAGGCTCATCGAGCAGGATGAACCTCGGGCGGGTTGCGAGCGCGCGCGAAATCTCGACCCGACGGCGTTCTCCGCCCGACAGCGAAAGAGCGTTGTTATGGCGGATATGCGCGATTTGCAACTCATCGAGCAGCACATCGAGTTGTTCCTCGATCTTCGCGGAACTGAAGCGGCGCCCTTCATTGTCGATTTGAAGTTCGAGCACCGCGCGGATGTTTTGCTCGACAGTCAGGCGCCGAAACACTGAGGCGTCCTGGGGAAGGTAAGAAAGACCGCGGCGCGCGCGCTTGTGGATCGGCATCGTGGTGATCGACGTGTCGTCGATTTCGATGCGTCCCGCGTCGGCGGCGATCAGGCCGACGATCATATAGAAGCTGGTGGTCTTGCCAGCACCGTTGGGGCCGAGCAGCCCGACGACCTCGCCGCTTTGCACGGAGAGCGAGACGTCCTGCACGACCATGCGCCCGCCATAGGACTTGCGCAACCCCGTGGCCGACAGGCTGCCGGGTTGAGCGTTGACTTGCGGGCCGGTGGAATGGATGTCGGAGATGTGTTGCATGCGAATGGATCAGCGGCCCGCAGGAGTCGCGGGAGCCGGCGCCTTGCCGGTTGTGGTTTGCCCGGCCGGGGCTGCGCCAGGGGCAGTGCCGGGTGCCCTTCCGGGACCGGCGGCGGGGGTCGTGCCAGGAGCGGCGCTATTGGTTGCGCCGGGGGCAGCACGGGTGCCTGCTCCGGCGGCGGCCGGGCCACCCTTGGCCTGCTTGCAAGCAGCCACGGCGGCATCGGTGCGTGAGCGAGGCTGCGCTACCGAGCGCACGCGACCGTCGGGATTGCTCGACTCGGGGCCTGCGAACGCTTCGTAGACGTCGGTCTTTTGGTGATAGCGGACTTTTTGCCCGCTGATGGTGTCGAAGGGCTGTCCGCAAATGTAGCGCGTGACCACTGCCTGGCCGATCAGATCAAAAATCTCGGTTTTGCCATCGTATTCGGCGCGCTGACCCACGCCCTCCAGCACTTCGAAGTTTTCCGGACGCTCCTGGCGGATGAAAACACGCTTGCCTCCCTTGACGGTGGCGGTGCCGTACTGGAAACCCTGATCATCCTCACGCAGAACCAGCACATCCGAGGTCATGGTCATCAGCCCGCGGGTCATGACCACGCTGCCGGTGAAGGTGCTTTCCTTCTGCGTATCGTCGTAGTGCAGGGTGTCCGAGAGGATCAGCGTACTGGGATCCTCCTTGGGGGCGGTCGATGATTTCGATGCCCCGAGCGACTGCGCTCCGGCACCCGCGGCGGTCGCGATCAGGAGGGCCGCGATCAGAAGACGGGCAGGCTGGCGCGGGGAATGCGAGATCGGTGGTTTCATGGCTTTGGTCGGGGCGCAGGGGAATTGGAATTCTCGCGAGTATCCTTCGGTGCGATTTCTACATTGGTCGATTTGAGCACATCCAGCTGTTGTGTGGCGTTGTTGTACCGCATTCCGATGCCTGACATCCGCGAGCGTCCACTGATCGCGGTTGCCGGAAGGTCCGTGTACGAGATGTCCTTGTCGATCAGCATCACGATTTCGTCGCTCAGGAAGTTCAGCGGAGCGTGGGTGGCGTCTGCCAGGCGCAGCAGCACCGCATCGCCGCGCATCACGATGCGGTCGCCGTCGTCGTAGAGGGTGGCTTTGCGCGACGTGGCGAGCGTCAGCGGCGCATCCGCGCGCAGCCCGAACGCCCGGGGCATTTCGACATCATACGAGTCGTCATCCGGAAAGTGCTCGAGCAAATCGCCTTCAAGGCGGTTGATCACCTCGCCCTGGGGGTTCGTGCGCAACAGAACGAAATTCTTCGACCAACTGTCGGGTTCGTGTGTTTTGCGGGCGGGAGGATCGATGGCGACCGCGCGTTGGGAATAATCCGCCGCCCACCAGGTTCCGATGACCAGAGTGACCATGATCAGCAGGGAAAAGACGGTGGCGAAACGCTCTTTCATGCAATTCGCTCCGGCTTACTGAACCACGCCGGGGCCAAGGCGCCCGGGCTGGAAGAAGGTGCCCAGCCGATTCTGCGCGGCCAGGATGATGTCGCAGCATTCCCGCACCGCTCCGTGACCGCCGGGACGGGTTGCGACCCAGTGTGCCGCCTGAGTGACATATGCAGGCGCCTGCGGCACCGAGGCCGCGAAGCCCGAGCGCTGCATGGCCGGAAGGTCGATCAGGTCATCGCCCATGAAGCCTGTCTCGTCGAGTTTGAGCATATGACGCGCGGCAAGCGTTGTGAGCGCCTCTCCTTTGTCGCGCACGTTTTGCAGCACATCGCCCAGACCGAGTTCGGCTGCGCGGCGGTCGACTACTGGCCCTTCGCGGCCGGTGACGAGCGCGACCTTGATGCCGCTTGCGGCGAGCATTTTCAGACCGTGCCCGTCGAGCGCATTGAAGCGCTTGACGGTTTCGCCGTGTTCGCCGTACCAGAGACTGCCATCGGTCAGCACGCCGTCGACGTCAAAAATCATCAGGCGCACGCGTTCGAGACGGGCGCGCGTGGTTGCGGGGATGCGCGCAAGCACCAGGGCTTCGGCGGGGTGTGGAATCGCTGAGTGTGGGTTCATGGAGTCAAATTACCTTGGCCGCCATCAGGTCGTGCATATGCAGTGCGCCGATCAGGCGTCCCTGATCGTTGGCGACCAGCATCTGATTGAGCCGACCATTATCCATGATGACGGCAGCGTCGACCGCCAGGGCGTCGGGGGCGATGTGGCGCGGGTTGCGCGACATGCCCTGCGCAATGGTGAGCCCGCGGATGTCGCCCTCGCGCTCGATCAGGCGGCGCAGATCGCCGTCGGTGAAGATGCCGATGGCGCGACCCTGCGCGTCCAGTACGGCGGTCATCCCCATCCCCTTGCGGGAGATTTCCTCAAGGGCGGCGAAGATGGTTGCTGTCTCGGAGACCGCAGGCACTGCGGCGTCGCGCCGCATGATGTCCGCCACCCGGGTCAGCAGGCGGCGTCCGAGCGATCCGCCGGGGTGTGACCGCGCAAAGTCGTCGGCGCCAAACCCCCGCGCCTGCAGGCAGGCGACGGCCAGCGCGTCGCCCAGCGCAAGCGCGGCGGTCGTGCTGGCGGTTGGGGCCAGATTCAGGGGGCAGGCCTCCTGCGCGACGCTGGCATCGATGTGGACATCGGCCAGCCGCGCAAGTTCGGACTGCGGAGCCCCCGTGATTGCAATGACTTTGACTCCGATCCGGTGCACGGCGGGCAGGATCGTGAGCAGTTCCTGACCCGTGCCCGAGTACGACAACGCGATCAGCAGGTCTTCCGGGCTGACCATCCCGAGGTCGCCGTGCACGGCCTCGGCGGCGTGCAGAAAGAAAGAGGGCGATCCGGTCGAGGCGAGCGTGGCGGCGATCTTGCGCGCAATGTGCCCCGTCTTGCCAAGGCCGCAGACGACGATGCGTCCCCGACAGGCCAGCATCAAGCGCACTGCGGCCGTGAACTCCCCGCCGAGCCGCTCGCGCAACGCGATGAGAGCATCCGCTTCGATTTGCAGTGTTTGTCGCGCCGAGGCGAGCGCGGCGGCACTTTGGTCTTGTGGAATGGTCGACATGGGCGGATTTTAATCGCATCGCCTCCCGTCTGTGCGGCAGTTGCGCAGTGCCGTGCGCTGTGGCACTCTGGGGCAGCCCCCATCCAAATGTCCATCCGGATCCCTGCCATGACATCCCCCAGTGCCAACTCCGTCGCGTACGCTCCCCGTATTGGTAGCCCCTTGTCTTCCTCGGCCC
This sequence comes from Burkholderiaceae bacterium, assembly GCA_020851995.1. GTDB lineage: Bacteria > Pseudomonadota > Gammaproteobacteria > Burkholderiales > Burkholderiaceae_B > Zwartia. Next base: position 16,656 of record JADZBO010000131.1, on the reverse strand, counting down.
TGAGGGTCATGCTGCTGGGCTCCGGCGAACTCGGCAAGGAGGTCATCATTGCCCTGCAGCGGCTTGGCGTCGAGGTCATCGCCGTCGATCGCTATCCCGACGCGCCGGGTCACCAGGTGGCGCACCGGGCGCACGTGGTCGCCATGACCGACCGCGCCGCCCTGCGCGCCCTCATCGAGCAGGAGCGCCCGCACATCATCGTGCCCGAGATCGAAGCCATCGCCACCGACCTGCTGGTCGAAATCGAGGCTCAGGGCCTGGCGCGGGTGACGCCGACCGCGCGCGCCGCACAACTCACCATGAATCGCGAGGGCATTCGCAGGCTGGCCGCCGAAACGCTCGGGCTGCCGACTTCGCCCTACCGGTTCGCGGACTCTCTCGGGGCGCTTCGCGCCGCAACGGGCGAGATTGGCTTTCCCTGCCTGGTCAAGCCGGTCATGTCGTCGTCGGGCAAGGGCCAATCGTTGCTGCGCGGCGAGCAGGACGTGGAACCTGCCTGGGACACCGCGCGCGAAGGCGGGCGGGTCGGGGCTGATCGCGTCATCGTCGAAGGGTTCATCAATTTCGACTACGAAATCACGTTACTGACCGTGCGCGCGCGCGCCACGGACGGCACCATCGAGACGCGGTTTTGCGAGCCGATCGGGCATCTGCAGGTGAATGGCGACTATGTCGAAAGCTGGCAGCCACAGCCGATGTCGCCGCTTGCGCTGGAGCGTGCCCGCGAAATCGCCCGGCAGGTGACTGACAGCCTGGGTGGGCAAGGGCTTTTCGGCGTTGAACTGTTCGTGGCGGGCGATCAGGTCTGGTTCTCGGAGGTCAGTCCGCGTCCGCATGACACGGGCCTGGTGACGCTGGCAACGCAGTGGCAGAACGAATTCGAGCTTCACGCGCGGGCGTTCCTTGGCTTGCCGGTCGATACGCGCATGCGCGTGCCCGCCGGCGCGAGCAGTGTCATCTATGGCGGTGTGGAGGCCCGGGGCGTTGCCTTCGAAGGCGTCGCGCAGGCTCTCGAAGAGCCAGGCACCGATTTGCGCCTGTTCGGCAAGCCCGAGGCTTTCGTCAAACGCCGGATGGGTGTTGCCCTCGCCGCAGCCGATACCGTCGACGAGGCGCGCGCCAAGGCGCTGCGATCGTCGAAATCGGTCCGGGTGGTCGCGGGTTGAGCCGCAAGATTCTGTTTGCAAGCCTGAGGCAACCACTATGACAACCGTTGTGCCGATTGAAGATCCGCTGACCTACATCCGCGGCATGATCCGCACGGTACCGGATTGGCCCAAGCCCGGCGTGATGTTTCGCGATATCACCCCCCTGCTGCAGGATGCCCGCGCTTTTCGACTCCTGATCGACCAGATGGTGTACCGCCATATGCGCCGGCGGATTGACCTCGTCGTGGGTATTGACGCACGGGGATTCATTCTCGGGAGCGCGCTGGCCTATGCGCTGAATGTCGGGTTCGTTCCGGTGCGCAAGAAGGGCAAGCTCCCTTACCGCACGATTTCGATGGATTACGCGCTTGAATATGGCAACGCGTCGGTCGAATTGCACGAGGATGCTGTTCGGCCAGGGCAGCGCGTACTGCTGGTCGATGATCTGGTGGCAACTGGCGGCACCATGCTGGCCGCGATCAGCCTGCTTCAGCAGCTTGGCAGCAATCTGATCGAAGCGACTGCCATCGTCAATTTGCCGGAACTCGGGGGTTCCGATGCGATCATCGCCACGGGAACACCCTTTTACAGTCTCTGCGATTTCGAAGGCGACTGAGGCTCCGGGTGGCGGTCCCTGGCCCGCATCGGGCTTGGCCGGTGTGCAGGCACCCGGCTCCAGTCCACGGGATCGCCTTGCCGGAACGGGTCTACAGGAACAGTCGGTAGGCCGGATTTTCGGTTTCGTTCCAGTGCTGGTAGCCGAGCTCGGCGAGAAAGGCGCGGAAGGCTTTTTTGTTGCCCGGCGGCACCTGCATGCCGATCAGAACCTGGCCGTAGTCGGCACCCTGGTTGCGGTAATGAAACAGGCTGATGTTCCAGTCTGGCTTCATGGAGTTCAGAAAACGCATCAGCGCACCCGGGCGCTCCGGGAACTCAAAGCGATACAGCAACTCGTCCTGCGCGAGCGCCGATCGCCCCCCGACCATGTGTCGCAGGTGCGTCTTGGCCATTTCGTTGTGGGTGAGGTCGATCGTAGCGAACCCGTTTTTGCGGAAGTTGGCTGCGATGCGGTCGGGCTCACCGGCGCTGCTGACCTGGATACCCACGAAAACATGGGCCAGCCGGGAATCCGAGATCCGGTAGTTGAACTCAGTCACGTTACGGTTGCCCACCAGCGCGCAAAACGACCGGAAGCTGCCGCGCTCCTCGGGCAGGGTCACCGCGAATACCGCCTCCCGGTCCTCGCCGACATCGGCGCGTTCGGCCACGAAGCGCAGGCGGTCGAAGTTCATGTTGGCGCCACAGGCGATGGCAATCAGCGTCTTGTCCCTGAGCTTGTGATCCAGCGCGTACTGCTTGGCACCGGCCAGCGCCAGCGCGCCCGCGGGTTCAAGCACGCTGCGGGTGTCCTGGAAGACGTCCTTGATGGCGGCGCAGATCGAATCGGTGTCGACCAGCACATAGTCGTCGACGTATTCGCGCGCCAGGCGGAAGGTCTCGACCCCCACCTGCTTGACCGCGGTGCCGTCGGAGAACAGACCCACATCAGTCAGCGTGATCCGGCGACCCGCCTGGACGCTCCTGGCCATGGCGTCGGAGTCGACTGTCTGCACGCCGATGATGCGGATCTCCGGGCGCAACTGTTTGATGTAGGCCGCGATGCCGCTGATCAGGCCGCCGCCGCCGATGGCGACGAAGATCGCGTCAATCGGACCCGCGTGCTGGCGCAGAATCTCCATGCCGATCGTGCCCTGGCCAGCGATGACATCCGGATCGTCGAACGGATGGACGAAGGTCAGGTGGTGCTTTTTTTCGAGAGTGAGCGCGTGCTCGTAGGCGTCGCTGAAACTGTCGCCCCAGAGCACAACCTCGCCGCCAAAGCCGCGCACGGCGTCGATCTTGACCTGCGGGGTCGTCGTGGGCATGACGATCACCGCTTTGCAGCCGAGGCGTCGCGCCGACAGCGCGACCCCTTGCGCATGGTTGCCGGCCGAGGCGGCGATCACGCCCTTGGCCAGGGCCGCAGGCGGCAGATGGGCCATTTTGTTGTAGGCGCCGCGCAGCTTGAAACTGAAAACGGCCTGCGTATCCTCGCGCTTGAGCAAGATGGTGTTGCCGGCCCGCGCCGAGGTTTGCGGTGCGAACTCCAGCGGTGTTTCGACCGCGACGTCGTACACTTTGGACGTCAGGATGCGCTTGAGGTAATCCGTGGACATAATGGTTTCGCGGCTTTGCGGCCGCAATGATGCCGAATTCGGCATTATCCCACGGTCCTGGCAGGGTTTCCGACGGGGAGCCTTCAGTTCGCCTGCGGTGCACACCGAGCGTCAATCAATCCGGACCCTTAAGGAACATGGCAGACATCATTGGACTCATACTCGCCGCCGGGCGGGGAAAGCGCTTCGATCCGACAGGCGCACGCAACAAACTGCTTGCGCCGTTGCCCGACGGGCGCGCGGTGCTGCGGGCCAGTTGCGAAAACCTGATGCCGTGGGTTGATCGCCTGGTTGTCATCACGGGCACGCATGGCGCGGATTTGCGCGCGGCGCTGGCCGATCTGGCGATTGACTGGGTTGAGTCTGATCGCGTCGATCTGGGCATGGGCGCCAGCCTGAAGGCCGGCGTCGGGGCGACCCATCCGGCCACGGGCTGGCTTTTCGCGCTCGGGGATATGCCTTTCATCGCGCCCGCCACGTTGCGTCTTGCCCGGGATGCGCTGCGTTCTGGCGCACCGCTGACCCGTCCGGAGTGCGGCGGGCAACCGGGGCATCCCGTGGCCTGTGCCGCATCGTTGCGTGGGGCGCTGCTGAACCTGCCTGACGAGGCGGGTGTCGGGGCGCTCGCGCGTCGCGATCCGGCGCTGATGTCGTCGTTCGCCGTTGTTGACGCAGGTAGCGTGCGCGACATCGACGTTCCCGGCGACCTCGGCTAGACCGAGCCGATGTCCCCCCTCGCAACCGACTGGATCGCCCTGATCCTTGGGTGGCTGGCCCTGCCGGAGATCGGTCTGGGCGCCGTGTTCGTGGTCAGTCTGCTCGCGGCCACCGTCCTGCCCCTGGGGTCCGAACCCTTCGTGGCAGGCTACGCGGCGCTGAATCCGGCTGCTCTGTGGGTGACGGTCGCGGTGGCGACGTTGGGTAACACGCTGGGCGGAATGACGACTTACTGGGTGGGGCGGGGCGTGCACGGGGCAACGGAGCACCTGCGGCAGTCGGGCGGCAGTGCAGAGACGCCCCTTCGGGACGCTGGCACCGGCGCACAGGCCGGGGAGGGGGTCTGGCAGCGTCGCGCGCATCGCTGGGCGGTGCGCTTCGGGCCCGCCGTGCTGCTGCTTTCCTGGCTTCCGGTCGTGGGCGACCCGCTGTGTGCGGTCGCCGGGTGGCTGCGTCTGCCGTTCTGGCGCTGCGTGCTGTTCATGGCAGCTGGCAAGGGTCTGCGCTATCTTGCTCTGTGCAGCGTGGCTGCACTGCTGGCGACCCGTTGATCCGGGAACCCAGCTGATCCGGGAACCCAGCTGATCCTGGCGCCCTGTTGATCCGGGAACCCCGCTGATCCTGGCGAGACGCAGGTCTCGGGCCGACCATAGGGTTATTCCTGACGCGCGGCGGGGATGACATAAAATGGCGCTTTAAGGGCCGACCCCTCACCGCGCATCCCCATGAACGCCCCTTTAGCCAGTCATTTTCTCGCTGCGGCCGTGCCGCCGGAGCCGCACGCGCGCCTGCGCGAGATTCCCTACAACTACACCTCGTTTTCCGATCGCGAGGTGGTCTGCCGCCTTCTGGGCGATGACGCGTGGGGTTTGCTATCTGACCTGCGGGGCGAGCGCCGCACCGGTCGCTCCGCCAAGATGCTCTACGAGGTTCTGGGCGATATCTGGGTGGTTCAGCGCAATCCCTATCTGCAGGACGATTTGCTTGACAACCCGAAGCGCCGTCGTTTGCTGATCGAAGCGCTGCGCCACCGCCTGTCCGAGATCGACAAGCGGCGGGTGTCCGATGACGCGGACCGTGACGAAAAGGTTGCTGGCCTGCTGCGCCGGGCGCATGCCGCGGTCGCCGCCTTCGAAGATCTGTTCGACCAGACCGCGCAGTTGCGCCGGCGCGTCATCCGCGTCCTCGGTCGGTTGACCGCAAAGGACAACATCAAGTTTGACGGCCTGTCCCGCGTTTCCCATGTCACCGACGCCACTGACTGGCGCGTCGAGTATCCCCTGGTCGTTCTGACCCCGGATACCGAGCAGGAGATCGCCGGCCTGGTGCGGGGTTGCATTGAGCTCGGGCTGACCATCGTCCCGCGTGGTGGTGGCACGGGCTACACGGGCGGCGCGATTCCCCTGACCTGGAAGTCTGCCGTCATCAATACCGAAAAGCTCGATCAGCTTGGTCCGGTCGAAGTGGGTGCGCTGCCTGGCGTGGCGACCCCCGTCGCTACGGTGCTGGCGGGTGCGGGCGTGGTCACCAAACGGGTGTCCGAGGCCGCTGAGCAGGCTGGTTTTGTGTTCGCGGTCGATCCGACGTCGTCCGAGGCGTCGTGCGTGGGTGGCAATGTGGCCATGAACGCCGGCGGCAAGAAGGCCGTGCTCTGGGGTACCGCCCTGGACAACCTTGCCTGGTGGCGCATGGTGGATCCGGACGGCAACTGGCTTGAGGTCACCCGTCTGGATCACAACCTGGGCAAGATTCATGAAGCCGGCCCAGTGCGCTTCGAGCTCAAGTGGTTTGACGGCACGCGCCCGGCCGGGCAGCATCTGATCAGCAGCAGAATCCTCGAAGTCGATGGGGCCCGCCTGCGCAAGACCGGGCTGGGCAAGGATGTCACCGATAAGTTTCTCGCGGGCCTGCCCGGCGTCCAGAAAGAAGGGTGTGATGGCCTGATCACCGCCGCGCGCTGGGTGCTTCATCGTATGCCGAGCCATACCCGCACGGTCTGCCTGGAGTTTTTTGGTCAGGCGCGCGACTCGATCCCGTCGATCGTCGAGATCAAGAACTACCTGGAAGGTCCCGGGCGGGCGCGTGGCGCGTTGCTCGCCGGGCTCGAACATCTGGACGAGCGCTACTTGCGCGCGGTCGGCTATTCGACCAAGAGCAAGCGGGGCGTGTTGCCCAAGATGGTGCTGATTGGCGATATCGTCGGCGATGACGAGGCCGCCGTTGCCGCCGCCACGAGCGAAGTCGTGCGTCTGGCGAACACCCGCCATGGCGAGGGTTTCATCGCCGTGAGTGCCGATGCGCGCAAGAAATTCTGGCTCGACCGTTCCCGCACTGCCGCGATCGCCCGCCACACCAATGCGTTCAAGATCAACGAGGATGTGGTCATCCCGCTTGGGCGCATGGGCGAGTACACCGACGCGATCGAGCGCATCAACATCGAGCTTTCCACGCGCAACAAACTGCGTCTGCTGGTCGAGCTTGGCGAATTGCTTCACGGGTCGCTGGCGCAGGCGAAGTTCGACCGCGGCAGCGACGATGGCCTGGCGATCGCAGAAGCCCTCGAAGATCGCCGCAGGCATGCCCTTGCAGTGCTCAACACTGTGGCGGCGCGCTGGCAGTGGCTTCTGGATCACCTGGACCTGCCGCTCGCTGAGGTGCTGGCGCAGTTTGACATCCACGGGCTCGGCGCGCTGACGCCAGCGCTGCGCGAGCGCCTGATGGCCCAGCCTGCCGCCCGGGTGTTTGATGTCGTGCAGGACCGCACCATCCGGATTTCATGGAAACGCGAAGTGCGCGCCGAACTCGAAGGCCTGTTCGGCGGCAATGATTTCGCGCCGGTGATGGCGGAGCTTAACGCCATCCACGACCGCGTCCTCAAGAGCCGCGTGTTCGTTGCGCTGCATATGCATGCGGGCGACGGCAATGTGCACACCAATATTCCGGTCAACTCCGACGATTACGAGATGCTGCGCGAGGCCAATCAAGCGGTTGCCCGCATCATGCAGGTGGCCCGCGACCTCGACGGCGTCATCTCGGGCGAACACGGCATCGGCCTGACCAAGCTCGAGTTCCTGACCGACGCTGAAATGGCGCCCTTCCAGAAGTACAAGCGGGAAGTCGACCCGAACGGCCACTTCAATGCGGGCAAGCTGATGCCGGGCGCTGATTTGCGCCACGCCTGGACACCGAGCTTCGGGCTGATGGGGCACGAATCGCTGATCATGCAGCAAAGCGATATCGGCGCGATCAGCAACTCCATCAAGGACTGCCTGCGTTGCGGCAAGTGCAAGCCGGTTTGTGCCACGCACGTGCCGCGCGCGAACCTGCTCTATTCGCCGCGCAACAAGATTCTGGCTACATCGCTCCTGATCGAGGCGTTTCTTTACGAGGAGCAGACGCGGCGCGGCATCAGCCTGCGGCACTGGGAGGAGTTCGAAGACGTCGCTGATCACTGCACCGTGTGTCACAAGTGCTTCAATCCCTGTCCGGTCGACATTGATTTCGGCGACGTCTCCATGAACATGCGCGCGCTGCTCAGGCGCCTGGGGCATAAGTCGTTCAACCCGGGTACCGCGGCGTCGATGTTCTTTCTCAATGCGAAGGATCCTGCCACCATCAATGCGACGCGCAAAGCGATCGTCGGCGTCGGTTACACGCTTCAGCGCACTGCCAGCGGCCTTCTGGCCAAACTGGCGCGCGAGCAGACGGCCAAGCCGCCCGCCACGGTGGGCCGGGCACCGGTTCGCGAGCAGATCGTCCACTTCATCAACAAGAAGATGCCAGGCGGGCTGCCTAAGCAGACGGCGCGCAAGTTGCTTGACATCGAAGACGCCGACTACGTCCCCATCATCCGCAATCCACAGGATTCGGCGGATGCCGAAGCGGTGTTCTATTTCCCAGGGTGCGGATCAGAGCGACTGTTTTCGCAGGTTGGCCTGGCCACCCAGGCCATGCTCTGGCATGCGGGGGTTCAGACGGTGCTGCCCCCCGGGTATCTGTGTTGCGGCTATCCGCAGCGCGGCAACGGCATGAACGATAAGGCCGAGAAAATCATCACCGACAACCGGGTGCTGTTCCACCGGGTTGCGAATACGCTGAACTATCTGGACATCAAGACCGTCGTCGTCAGTTGCGGCACTTGTTATGACCAGTTGGCCGGCTACGAATTCGAGAAGATTTTCCCGGGCTGTCGCCTGATCGATATCCACGAGTTTTTGCTCGAGAAGGGGATTCGGCTTGATGGCGTGCAGGGCGTGCGGTACCTGTACCACGATCCCTGCCACTCGCCGATGAAACTTCAGGATCCGATGAAAACGGTCCGCGCGCTGGTCGGCGATGAGGCCATCAAGACCGACCGCTGCTGTGGCGAATCGGGCACCCTGGCGGTTACACGCCCAGACATCTCAACCCAGGTGCGGTTTCGCAAGGAAGAAGAACTCGGCAAGAACATGGCCACGATCCGCCGCGATGGCTATACCGGCGAAGTCAAGACGCTGACGTCCTGTCCTTCCTGCTTGCAGGGGTTGTCGCGCTATCAGGACGATACCGGCTCGCAGGCTGACTACATCGTCGTCGAGATGGCGCGCCATATTCTGGGCGCCAACTGGCTTGAGGACTATGTTGCACGAGCCAATCAGGGCGGGATCGAGCGCGTGCTGGTCTGACTTGCGACTACCGTGACGGTATTGGGCCCGAGTCGCAGTCGCCGCCCGGGTCCTGGCCGCCGCGGGTTCAACCCTCGCGGGCGTTAGCGTCGTCGGGTATTTCAGACGCCGATCTGCACGCCTTCGGCAAGCAAGGCGTCGCGAATCGCCTGGGCGAACCTGGCGGCGCCCGGTTGATCGCCATGGATGCAAAGGGTATCCGCGCGCACCTTGACCAGCGTACCGTCCAGGGCTGTGACGGTGCCCTGTTTGACCATCTGCAGCACCTGGCGAATGGATTCGCTGACGTCCTCGATCATCGCGGCGGGGTGGTTACGCGGGCACAGGGTGCCGTCTGGCATGTAGTGGCGATCGCCAAAGACTTCGCTGGCCACGGTCAGGCCGATCTTTTCCGCGATGGGCAGCATGGTGCTGCCTGCCAGGCCAAAGAACACCAGATCGCTGTCGACGTCATGCACGGCCTGAGCGAGCGCATGCGACAGCCCCTCGTTTTTGACCGCCATGTTGTAGAGCTGGCCGTGGGCCTTCACATGACGCAGTTCGGCGCCCTGGGACGCCGCCACTGCGGCAAGCGCGCCAATCTGCACGACCATCATGTCGTAGGCTTCCTGGTCGGTGATCGCCATGTTGCGGCGGCCAAATCCCTGTAGGTCAGGCAGCCCCGGGTGTGCGCCGATCGCCACGCCATGGCGCAACGCCGCGGCGACGGTCTTGCGCATCGTGGCCGGATCGCCGCCATGAAAACCGCAGGCGATGTTGGCGGAGGTGACAAACGGCAGGACCGCCTCGTCGTCGCCCATTTTCCAGACGCCGAAGCTTTCTCCCATGTCGCTGTTCAGGTCGATCCGCAGGGTCATGATGAATCCTCAGTGATTGGTGAGCATGGTTTTGATCGGTTCGAGTGCGCTGGCAAGTTCGATAAACGCACGCGTGCGTCGTAAATCGAGTTGCTGGGCAGTATCCAGGGCGATTGCCTCGAACTGTACGTGGTCACCCGGCCCGAGTTGGGCGAGCAGCGGCAAATCGACGCTGGCGACGTAGCCGAGCTTGGGATAGCCGCCCGTGGTCTGGCGATCGGCCATCAGCACGATGGGCTGACCGCCGGCGGGTACCTGGATCGTGCCGAAGGTGGTTGCCTCAGACAACATCTGCCGGGGTTGCGTCATCGACAATTCGGGCCCCTGGAGGCGATAGCCCATGCGCTCGGAATCGGGGCTGATGCGAAAGGTTTGAGTCAGGAAGGCGACACAGCTTTCAGGCGTGAATTCGCGCCATTGCGCACTCTTGATCACGCGCACCCGGCGTCGCGCGGACTGTGCGACAGGCCCCGGCAAATAGACCTCGATGTTGGAGAGTGCCAATGCAAGCGAGGTGATCCCGCGGTTATTGCGACCTGGCTCGAAGCTGCGGCGCAGTCCCAGCTCGTCGCCGCGGCGCAACGCGCGACCGTGCCACGGGCCGATGCCGCTGCGCAGGTAAGTGCTGTTGCTGCCGAGTACCGGCTCCAGGTCGAAGCCGCCATGCACGGCCAGATAGCAGCGCGTGCCGTGACGCCGTTCGCCGAAAGCGACCTCGTCGCCTGCGCGCATGATGAGCGGGCGATTGAGGGGGATCGGATGGCCGTTGATGGTGGGGCTGAGATCCGCGCCTGAAATGGCGAAGCAGCACGGCGATTGCGCGCGCAGGGTTGGCCCCGTCATCGTGATTTCGATGGTTGCCAGATCCGGCGCGTTGCCGGCCAGCAGGTTGGCGAGGCGGTGGGCGCGCTCGTCCATCGCGCCTGCGACAGGAACACCCAGGTGCTGCAGCCCGGTGCGTCCCAGGTCCTGAAACGTCGACAGCATCCCCGGCCGCACGACTTGCAGCGTCATGGTGTGCGTCCTTGCTCAACGGCGATGCGCTCGAAATCCTGCTCGGAAATCGGCACGAAGCGCACCCGGTCGCCCGGCATCAACAGTGTCGGGTTGGGGCGCGTGGCATCAAACATCACCAGAGGGGTCGCACCCAGGATGTGCCAGCCGCCGGGCAGCACGTTGGGATAAATGGTCGTCTGACGGTTGGCGATGGCAACCGACCCCTGCGCGACCGCCGTGCGCGGAACGGCGCGCCGGGGCAGGTTCAGCGCGGCGTCGTGCACGCCGATATACGGCAAGCCTGGTGCAAAGCCCAGCGTGAACACCATGCTGCCGGGCGCCGTGTGCAGGGCGATGATTTCGTCTTCCGTGAGGTCGGCGGCTCGGGCCACATCGCCGAGATCCGGGCCATGACGACCGCCATAACAGACGGGGATCTCGATCTCGCGTGAAGATGCCGACACCTCCGGCAGTCCGGCGCCGAGCAGTGCGCTGATGCGCGCGCATTGCGCGTCAAACGCGGAAACTTTGCCATCCGAATCAGGATCGGGCAGAAAATGCACAGCGACCGCCGTGTAGGACGGCACCACGTCGGTCACTCCGGGCAAACCGGCCTCACGCAGGACGCCGGCGGCCGCCAGACATTGCAGGCCGGTCTCGACGCTGATCTTGTCGCCGAAATCCAGGCTCAGGCAACGATCGCCCTGCTGGCGAAATGCCCAGGCGGGTTCCTGCGAAGGCTTGCCCTTGGAACGCTGCGCCTTTGCCATCGCAAGCCTACTTGGCGAACAGCGAATCCAGGTTCTTGAACGCCTTGAACTCGATGGCGTTACCCGACGGATCGAGGAAGAACATGGTGGCCTGCTCGCCCACTTCGCCCTTGAAACGGACGTAGGGCTCGATGATGAACTTGGTTCCGGCGCTGCGCAGCTTGTCCGCGAGCGCTTCCCACTGCGGGATCGACAGCACGGCGCCAAAGTGGCGCACGGGAACCTGGTGCGAATCCACCGAGCTGGTCTGTGCGTGACCGCACTCGTCCGGAGCAAGGTGCGCGACAACCTGGTGTCCGTAGAAATCGAAGTCGACCCAGTCCGGAGAGCTGCGTCCTTCGCCGCATCCGAGCACGCCGACATAAAACTGACGTGCCTCTTCGATATCACGCACGGGGAACGCGAGGTGGAAGGGGGGCATGGTGGCTTGCGAACTCATCGAGCGACTCCGTTGGATTGATCAGGGGCGACGCGCATGTGTGCGAAACGACCAGACGCTGCGCGGGAAGTGATGAGTTTATGCTGTTTTGCGTTTCACGGCGGCGGGGATTCATGCCATTTTTTCACGAGGCCGGTGCGTCATCCCGACGAATCACCCGGCTGTGGTCGAAGGTCAGGCTGAAAACACTGCCCTGGCCCAGCTTGCTGCGGATATCGAGTTGTGCATCGTGTCGCATCGCGACGTGTTTGGCGATGGCCAGGCCCAGCCCGGTTCCGCCCAGTTCGCGCGAACGGCCGCGATCGACGCGGTAGAACCGCTCGGTCAGGCGCGGCAGGTGCTCGGACGCGATGCCGATGCCGGTATCGGTCACGCTGTAGACCGCGCCCTGGTCAGGGGCGGTTTGCCAGCGCACGGTGATTTTTCCGCCGTCGGGCGTATAGCGCACCGCATTCGTCAGAAGGTTGAGGAACGCTGACTGAATTTCCGGCTCATGCCCGAGAATGTTCAGCCCTGGTTCGATTTCCCACTCAAAGCGGTGGCGTCCGGCGGACAAGGCTTCGGCCTGGTGCCGGGCCCCGCCAAATAGCGCTTCCATGTCCAGTGGGGTGCGCTCGGCCGCGAGCGTCGACTCCAGGTCGGACAAGGTCAGCAGATCCGCGACAAGTGCAGTCATGCGGCGCGTCTGATCCTGCATCAGTTGCAGGTAGTGCGACCGCTGCTCTTCGCTGAGCGCCGCTGTTGGCGCATCGATGAGCGTTTCGAGAAAACCCGACAGCACCGTGAGCGGCGTGCGCATTTCGTGGGAAACGTTGGCGACGAAATCCCGGCGGATGGTCTCAAGCCGTTCAATCTGGGTCAGGTCGCGGGCGAGCAGCAGAATCTGGTCCAGCGCGTAGGGCACGAGCTGCATCATCAGGGTCTGGTCCTGCCCGGATCCCCACGACAGGCGCACGACCACGTGCGAAGACCAGTCGCCCTTGGAGGCGTAGGCCACGAATTCGGGCGAGCGCAGCAGGTTCAGAAGGTTCTGGCCGACGTCGCGATCCGTCTTGAGTCGCAGCAGTTTTTCGGCCGCGCCGTTGAACCAGTGAATCTGAAAATCCCGGTTCAGGGTGACCGCGCCCATTGGCAATGCCCGCGCCGCCGACATGATCGCCGCGTTGGTCTGCTGAAGTTCGTCGCGGGTCTGTTTGAGGAATTTATTGTGGCGGTAAAGAGCGGCGACGACTTCTTCCCAGGCGCCGATACCCGCCGGGGGAGCGGTGTCCGGACTTTCAGCCCAGGCGGCGACGCGCGACGCCTGCCGGCGCCGGTCGACCAGCAGCCCGCCGGTCGCGAGCGCCAGGATGATCCAGCCCGCGGGCGTGTGCGCATAGACCTGCAGCGCCGTCGCAACCAGCACGCTGAGCGTGAACAGAATGAGGGTTCGTTGCCATTTCATGGCGTGAATTGTCGCACCGCCCGACGTTCAGCCGTGCTTCATTTCGAGGGAAGACTGCCGGTGAACCGGTAGCCGCTGCCCCGCACCGTTTCCACGTGGGCGTCGTGTCCGCTGGGTTCAAGGGCTTTACGCAGACGCCGGATGTGGACGTCGACCGTGCGCTCTTCGACAAACACATGGTCGCCCCAGACCTGATCAAGTAGCTGTCCGCGCGAGAACACGCGTTCCGGGTGCGTCATGAAAAAGTGCAGCAGGCGAAATTCGGTCGGTCCGATGGGCAGTGCCTGCCCTCTGCCCGTGAGTCGGTGAGCGACAGGGTCCAGCGTGAGCCCGTCGACCGCGATCATGTCGTCGGTCAGCTGGGGCGCGCGGCGCCGCAGCACCGCCTTGATCCGCGCCATCAGCTCCTTGGGGGAGAACGGTTTGGTGATGTAGTCGTCGGCGCCGGCTTCCAGGCCATCGATCTTGTCCTGTTCCGCGCCCTTGGCCGTCAGCATGATGACCGGCACCGTTCGGGTGCGCTCGTCGGAGCGCAGCTTTTTTGCCAGTGCAAGGCCGGACACGCCGGGCAGCATCCAGTCCAGGATGATCAGATCGGGCAGTTCCGCACGGATCAGCGTATCCGCCTGACTGACGTCAAAGGCGCGCAGCACCTTATGGCCGGCAAACGACAGGTTGACGGCGATCAGTTCCTGAATGGCGGGTTCGTCTTCGACAACGAGAATCGTGCTTGACATGGAGTTTACGAGTTGACGTTGGTGCCCTGATGCGCACAGATGTGACGATAGTATGGCTTGAATGTGTCATGTTGATGACATGCTCCCACAACTGCGATAATGCGCTATTGCGCTCGGCTTTCGCGCGCGTCGCGCTGTTTTCTGGGTGTTATCCATGTCCGAAGAAAAAACACATTTTGGTTACCAGACCGTTGGTGAGTCCGAAAAAGCCAGCAAGGTGGCTGAGGTTTTTCACTCGGTTGCATCGCGCTACGACCTGATGAACGATCTGATGTCCGGCGGTTTGCACCGGATCTGGAAGGCATTCACGATCGGTCGTGCCGCTGTCCGCCCCGGCATGAAGGTGCTCGACATTGCCGGGGGTACCGGTGATCTGGCGCGCGCGTTCGCGCGCCAGGCCGGACCCGACGGCGAGGTCTGGCTGACCGACATCAACGATTCGATGCTGCGCGCAGGGCGCGACCGGTTGACCGACGAAGGCCTGATCCTGCCGCTGGCGGTCTGCGATGCTGAAAAGCTGCCGTTTCCCGACAACTACTTCGACCGCGTGACGGTCGCCTACGGCTTGCGCAACATGACCCACAAGGATCGCGCGCTTGCCGAAATGACCCGTGTACTGGCGCCGGGCGGCAAGTTGCTGGTGCTCGAGTTCTCCCACATCGCCAAACCGCTGGCGCCTGCCTACGACTGGTACTCGTTCAAGATTTTGCCCTGGCTTGGCCAGAAAGTCGCCGGCGATGCCGAGAGCTATCGCTATCTCGCCGAATCAATCCGCATGCATCCCGACCAGGAATCCCTCAAGGCGATGCTGACCGATGCCGGTCTGTCGCGGGTCCAGTATTTCAACCTGACCGCGGGCCTGACGGCCGTGCACGAGGGTGTCAAACTCGGCTGATGCCCGACTTCGCTCAGACTCCCGCCTTTTGCGCGCGAGTTGCGTGGAATTCATGTCCGACAGCTTTGACGCCTGACAGTCTGCTGGTTGAATTGCAGAAAATGACTCATTAGCGAGTCCAATGAAAATTTTGTGCATCATTAATGAGCCAATTTCTGTTGGCTGTCATCGAGATGCATGAGACAATGAATCATAAAAAAGCCGCTATGGTGCTTAGTGGCTCATTAATGCGTCATCATCATGAGCAAGCCGATTTCACGTCCCTACTCCCAGTACAGCTTAAGCGCGCTTGAACTGCTGGGTCAGCTTGTCCGCGAGGCGCGGCTGGTCAAGGCAATGACGACGGTGGATTTGGCTGCCCGCGCGGGTATCTCGCGTGCCTTGCTCCAGCGCATTGAGCGCGGAGACCCGGGTTGCTCGATCGGTGCGGTGTTCGAAGTCGCCACTATCTGCGGTGTGCCTTTGTTTGATCAGGAGCAGCGACAGTTGACCAACCAACTGACACTGCATCGGGAAAAATTGGCCTTGTTGCCCAAAGCCGTCCGAGTCCGGAAAGTGAAAGATGACTTCTAAGTTGGCCGCAGTGTATTCCGAGGCATACGTTTGGGCCTGGCTGCCAGATGCAACTGCCCCTGTTGTCGCAGGCCTTCTCAGTAAGCAAGGCGAGCAGTTGATCTTCAACTACGGCCGCACCTACCTGGCTCGTCCAGATGCCGTTTCCCTTTATGACCCTGAGCTGCCGCTTCAGTCAGGCAGCATCCCTCTTGTTCCCGGACTGAGCATGCCCGGTTGCCTTCGCGATGCATCGCCGGACGCCTGGGGGCGTCGCGTGCTGATCAATCGCAACTTGGGGGCAAAAGGGATGCGCACCGCTGAGGTTGAACTCGATGAGTTGACCTACCTGTTGGAGTCAGGGTCGGATCGGATCGGTGCGTTGGATTTTCAGCAATCACCGACGCAATACGCTGCCAGGCAAGCGCACCAGTCTTCTCTGGAAGACCTGCTCACGGCTGCAGAAAAAGTTGAACAAGGCATTCCACTCTCACCCCAGCTGGATCAGGCCTTGCTGCACGGAACATCCCTGGGGGGTGCTCGACCCAAAGCGTTGCTTGACGATGGCGAGCGAAAACTGATTGCAAAATTTTCTGCAAGTAATGACCTCTACAGTGTGGTCAAGGCGGAATTCATTGCCATGCGTCTGGCACGCAAGGTGGGGTTGGATGCAGCAGCTGTCCAGTTGCGCTCAGCAATGGGAAAGGATGTGCTGTTGATTGAGCGCTTTGACCGCGTAAGGCAGGAGCGCCTGTGGTGCAGGCGCTCCATGGTGTCTGCCCTGACCATGCTTGAGTTGGATGAAATGATGGCAGCCTACGCCAGTTATGAAACGCTGGCGCAGATCATCCGTCACCGGTTCGTCAAGCCTGCGGCAGCTCTGCGAGAGCTGTTTTCGCGGATTGTCTTCAACATTCTGTGTGGCAATACCGACGATCATGCTCGCAACCACGCCGCGTTCTGGAACGGCCATCAGTTAGCGCTAACGCCTGCCTATGATATCTGCCCGCAATCACGAACAGGGCAGCAGGCATCGCAGGCCATGCTGATCCATGACGGTGACCGCAGAAGTCAGCTGGCGACTTGCATTGCAGGAGCCTCGTCGTTTCTGCTCGGCAGAGAAGACGCGATTGCCATCGTGAATCACCAGGTCAGTATCATCGAAGGCGAATGGCAGTCCACTTGCGACGAAGCGAACTTAAGCGAAGTGGATCGAACTTT
>JADZBO010000130.1 GCA_020851995.1 Burkholderiaceae bacterium | reverse complement strand
GCGGCAGCTTCAACCTTGACATCCTCCCCTCCCTCTCGCCTACGGCTCACCACTCGTGAGAGCGGAAAGGTAGGGGATCCCTACTGCGTTCAGGCTTGCGCCGTCGTGCTATCCATCGCAGTCCTGAGGGACAGGGTTTTTTGCACATTCGGTAAACGTCGGTCAGTGAATGAAGTGAGAGACCAGCAGCCCTAGCACCGCGCACGCACCGATGACGTGAATAACGTTTCTCTTGAAACGGAACAGCGCAATTCCGGCCAGGATTGCAATCAGTGCGGAGATGAAATCAAACCTGCCCTGCAGGCCTTCTGGCCACAGCACGTGGTAGCCAAAAAATATCGCCAGATTCAGGATGACACCAACCACTGCAGCGGTGATCGCGGTGAGCGGCGCCGTAAATTTCAGATCGTTGTGTGTAGTCTCGACCAGCGGACCGCCCGCCAGTATGAAAATAAATGATGGCAGAAAGGTAAACCACGTCACGACCGTAGCCGCCACGGCCCCTGCAAGGAACAGCGACTCAGCTCCAAACACTGCCTTGACATAGCCTCCCACGAAACCCACGAAGGCCACCACCATGATGAGGGGTCCGGGAGTGGTTTCACCCAACGCCAATCCATCGATCATCTGGGTTGCCGTGAGCCAGCCGTAATGTTCGACCGCCCCCTGATAGACATAGGGGAGAACCGCATACGCACCGCCAAACGTCAACAGCGCGGCCTTGGTGAAGAACCACCCCATCTGCGTGAGCGTGTGCTCCCAGCCGTAGAGGAGGGTCAGCCATGCCAATGGAATAGCCCACAGCAAGCCCGCGGCGACGATCACTGCGGCGAGCCGCGACCAACGAAAGACGGCGTGTTCAGGTGTGGGAGTGGTGTCGTCGATGATTGCGGCACCATAGGACTTGTCTGCCTTGCCATGCCCTCCCCCCATCTGAAACCGCGAAGGGGTCAGGCGACCACCCACATAGCCGACCAGCGCTGCGACCGCGACAATGGCCGGAAAGGGAACATCCAGAGCAAAGATGGCGACGAAAGACGCACCGGCGATCGCCCACAGCGTATTGTTCTTGAGTGCGCGCGACCCGATGCGGTGTGCCGCCTGCGCCACGATGGCTGTGACTGCGGGTTTAATGCCGTAAAAGAGACCAGCCACCAAGGGCATCTCGCCATAGGCGACGTAGATCCATGACAGCGCGATCAGGATGATCAGTGACGGCAGCACGAACAGGGCGCCCGCCACAATACCGCCCAGGGTACGGTGCATCATCCAGCCGATGTAGGTCGCCAGCTGCTGTGCCTCGGGGCCGGGCAGCACCATGCAGTAGTTGAGTGCGTGCAGAAACCGGCGCTCGGAGATCCAGCGCCGCCGCTCGACCAGTTCCTGGTGCATGATTGAAATCTGGCCTGCGGGTCCGCCGAAACTGATGAAGCCAAGTTTCAGCCAAAACAGAAACGCTTCGCCAAACGAGACAGACTGCGGCGCAGCGCGCGGCCCATCATCAGATCGCGGGTCGGGGCTGGTCATGGAGATGTTCCTCGGTCAAACAAAATCAAACCCAAGCGCTTCAGACGGGCCACGCTCTGAAGAATCAAGCGACGGGATGGGTGCACCCGTATCACTATAACTACAACGCTGTTCTGAACGAAAAAATCGAATTTAGCTTGTATCGAAACCCCTGCGCCCATTTCAGTTGGCCACCGTGGCATCGGCCGCGTTGACGCGTCCCTGCGCCAAACGCTCCTGTTGATCGCCGATCATCCGGTCAGTGGCAGTTCAACGGCAGTTCAACAGCAGTTCAGCTGAAGTCCATCCTGATCCGCGATCGCGGATTGCGATCAATTTCTTGACTCATGATAAGGAACCCCACCCCGCGCCTACCTACACTGGCGGAACTTTATTGCCCGCGGGGAGTTCCACAATGTCGACGACATTCAGCAAGGCTACGGCGCGAAACATCTTTTTCGGTGGATCGCTGTTTTTTATCCTGGTTTTCCTCGCGATGACATACGACACGCATCAGCGATGGCCAAAACTCGACAACAGCGCGAATCTCACCGAATCCGTCGCGCGCGGCAAAAAATTGTGGGAGGTCAACAATTGCATCGGTTGCCATACCCTGCTCGGTGAAGGTGCGTATTTTGCACCCGAACTCGGTAACGTCACCAAGCGTCGGGGGCATGATTTTTTCGTCGCCTGGATGAAGGCGCAGCCCACCAAGGCGCCCGGACGTCGCCAGATGCCCCAGTTCAACCTGACGGATGAACAACTCAACGATCTGTATAACTTTCTCGAATACAGCGCGGGCATCAATACCAGCAACTGGCCGCCCAACATCGAAGGCTAAGCCTCACGCCAACTTCTGGAGAATCTTGTCATGAAATATGCATCTCAGGCGGTGGCTAAGCCCTACTTCATCGCTGCAATCGGCCTGTTTATCGGACAAATCCTGTTCGGCCTGGTGATGGGCCTGCAATATGTGGTCGGCGACTTCATGTTCCCGGCAATCCCCTTCAACGTGGCGCGCATGGTGCACACCAACCTGCTGATCGTGTGGCTGCTGTTCGGCTTTCAGGGCGCGGCCTATTACCTCGTCCCCGAAGAGGCCGAAACCGAGTTGTTCAGCACGAAACTGGCCTGGACGATGTTCTGGATCTTCCTGATCGCCGGCGCCCTCACCATCATCGGGTACCTTGCAGTCCCCTACGCCACATTAGCCAAGATCACCGGCAACGACCTGCTACCGACCATGGGCAGGGAGTTTCTTGAGCAACCGACGATCACCAAGATTGGTATCGTCATCGTGGCGCTCGCCTTC
Source organism: Burkholderiaceae bacterium (assembly GCA_020851995.1). Classification (GTDB taxonomy): domain Bacteria; phylum Pseudomonadota; class Gammaproteobacteria; order Burkholderiales; family Burkholderiaceae_B; genus Zwartia. Next base: position 3,815 of record JADZBO010000130.1, on the reverse strand, counting down.
CTGTTCAATATCGGGATGACGATCCTCAAGGGGCGCAAAACCTCGATCACCATCGTTCTGCTGATTGGTCTGGCCGGCCTGGCGCTGCTGTTCCTGTTCTCGTTCTACAACCCGGACAACCTCGTCAAAGACAAGTTTTACTGGTGGTGGGTCGTGCACCTCTGGGTGGAAGGCGTGTGGGAACTCATTCTTGCGGCAATACTTGCCTTCGTCCTGATCAAGGTGACTGGCGTGGATCGCGAAGTGATCGACAAGTGGATGTATGTCGTCATCACCATGGCGCTCGTCACGGGCCTCCTGGGCACTGGTCACCATTATTTCTGGATCGGCAACCCGACTTACTGGCAATTCTGGGGCAGCGTGTTTTCGGCTCTTGAACCCCTGCCGTTCTTCCTGCTGACGATCTTTGCCTTCAATATGGTGAACCGTCGTCGCCGCGAGCACCCGAACAAAGCCGCCACGCTCTGGGCGCTCGGCACGGGTGTGATGGCCTTCCTGGGTGCCGGAGTGTGGGGGTTCCTGCACACGCTGGCGCCGGTCAACTACTACACTCACGGCACGCAGATCACTGCGGCGCATGGCCACATGGCCTTCTACGGCGCCTACGTGATGGTGGTGCTCACCATCATCTCGTACGCCATGCCGATCCTGCGTGGTCGCGTGGCCAATTCGAACCGGGCTCAGGTGGTTGAAATGTGGTCGTTCTGGCTGATGACGATCGCCATGGTATTCATCACCCTGTTCCTGACCGGCGCCGGCATCCTGCAAACCTGGCTGCAGCGGATCTCGAACACCCCGCAGTCGTTCATGGCGGTTCAGGATCAGGTGGCGATTTTCTACTGGCTGCGCGAAGTTGCCGGTCTGGTGTTCATGATCGGATTGGCCCTGTACGTGTACAGTTTCTTCGTCAAGGGCGACGATATCAAGGCCGCCTGAGATGGCATCGGCAGATCTGGGTTGAATCATGAGTGATATCGTCCCGTTCTATCAACCCATCGGCGACGAATGCGATATTTTCGAGCGCGCCTGGCGCAACCAGTTACCCCTGCTGATCAAGGGGCCGACCGGTTGCGGCAAGACGCGATTCGTCTCGCACATGGCGTCCCGGCTTGGGTTGCCGCTCTACACCGTATCCTGCCACGATGACTTGACCGGAGCCGATCTCGTGGGTCGTCACCTCATCGGTCACGGCCAGACGGTCTGGAGCGATGGTCCGCTTGCACGTGCGGTTCGCGAAGGCGGTATCTGCTACCTGGACGAGATCGTCGAAGCGCGCAAGGACACGACTGTCGTGCTGCATCCGCTGGCAGATGACAGACGCATCCTGCCGATCGAACGGACCGGTGAAGTACTGGTGGCTCCGAGCAGTTTCATGCTGGTGGTCTCCTACAACCCGGGCTATCAAAACGTGATCAAGGGTCTGAAGCCCTCGACGCGTCAGCGCTTTATCTCGCTGACGTTCGACTTTCCCGCGCCTGAACTTGAAGCCGGAATCGTAGAGGGCGAAACCGGGATCGAAGCCGAAACGGCGCATCGTCTGGTAGCGCTCGCACACGCACTGCGCACGCTGCGTGACCACGACCTCGAGGAAGCCGCGAGCACCCGCTTACTGATCTACGCGGCGACCCTGATGTGCGACGGTTGCGACCCGGTGCGCGCCTGCGAAGTCGCACTGGTCGAGACGCTCACAGACGAACCTGATACACGGGCTGCTCTGGCAGAGGTCGTGCGAGCCACGTTCGGTCGCTGAGCCATGGAAGAATATGTCGGCCAGTTGTGGGATCGTCTGATCACACGCGCCGCGCAGACCGCGAACGAGCATGCCGCGGTCGATCTCGAGCAGATAGCGCCAAGTCTGGGCGTCTATTTCCGGGCCTTTGGGGGTGACCCCGGCCTCGTCATCCATGCATCTCATCCGACCACGCACGGTGCGCGTCGCACCTGGCTGCAACGCGTTGCCGGCAGCGGCATCAAGCTTGCCCTGGCGTCGGTCGACGCGGATTCGCTGAACTTGCCGCAGCGCATCGCGGTCTTTCCCGAGCGCGAACTGAATCGCGAACTCTACCTGTGGCTCGCCGCGTTTTGTGCGCATTCGGGCGCCACCACGCCGCAATCCTGGCTGGCACACTGCCAACGCACCACGATGGAGATTCTCGAGCGCTTCCCCGGACTCAAGGCCCGATACCAGCGCCTCGTCGCAGCCTACTTGCCTTTACGCCCGGATCCCGACACCCTGAGCGCCGATGAAAGTGCACAGGAACGCACCATTCGACAGGCGCTGCTCTGCCCCGGATCCGTCGCTGCATTGCCCGGAGCCCATAAGCCGTTTCACCCGGTCTTGCTTTGGCCAACCCCGGGCGCGGATAGCCCCTCAGTCAGTGTGCCAAGAAAGCAGGAGGACAACGGCCACGAGGGCCGTGCTGCGCAAAATCGTGACGCACCGAACCTGCGGCGCTTCCGCGCAGAGCAAACGACCGAACCGGAAGACAAGAACGGCTTTCTGCTGATGTTCCGCGCGGAGAGCATTTTTTCGTGGTCGGAGTATGCACGGATCCATCGCTCGCAAGACGACGAGGATGACGCCGAGGCGGCCAGGCGCGCGGCCCAGGATACGGACAAACTGACGCTGTCGACCGGCGGCGCCACGAAGGCGGCGCGTGTGCGTTTTGACCTGGATCTGCCCGCGACTGAGGAGTTTGTTCCGCTGGGCGAAGGCATCAGGCTGCCGGAGTGGGACTGGAAGAAAAAAATCATGCGGCCGCAGTACTGTCGCCTGCAGGAACTCATCGTTCCCGACGTCAGCCCGTTGAACCTGTCGCCGGCACTGGCGCGCACCTCGCGGCGGCTCAGCCGTCAGTTCGAGGCGCTGGCCTGCGAGCGCCGCTGGGTTGGCTCGCAACCGGACGGTGAAGAACTCGATCTTGAATCGTGGGTGCGTCACGCTGCAGACCTGGCCAGCGGTCATGACGCAGGAGCGGACAACTTCCACCGCGCAATGATCCGCCAGCAACGGGACTTGTCCTGCCTGGTTCTGGCGGATCTGTCTCTGTCGACCGATGCCTACGTTTCCAACGACGCCCAGGCGATCGACGTCATCCGCGACAGTCTGCTGGTGTTTGGCGAGGCACTTTCAAAGATTCGCGATTCCTTCGCCATGTATGGTTTCTCGTCCCTGCGCCGCAACAATGTGCGCTTTCATCATCTGAAAGGCTTCGACGAGCCTTACGATGGAATCGCACGTGGGCGCATCGCCGGCATCCGCCCCGGGTACTACACGCGCATGGGTGCGGCGATCCGGCACGCCACCACGATTCTCGAGCGCCAGCGCAGCAGCCAGCGCGTGCTCCTGTTGCTCACAGACGGCAAGCCGAACGATCTGGATCAGTATGAGGGGCGCTGGGGCATCGAGGATACGCGCATGGCTCTGGTCGAAGCCAGGCGCCGGGGGATCCGGCCATTTTGCGTCACGATCGATTGCGAGGCCAACGACTACCTGCCGCACATGCTGGGCGATCGTGAATACGTAGTGATCCACAAGGCGCAGCAACTGCCCGCGCGGCTACCCCTGCTCTACGCAATGATGACGCGCTAGTATCGCGTGGCATGGCGGATCGGCCACCGCTTCCGCCTCATACCCGATCGGCGCAATCGAACGCTGCACAGATGCCCGGGCTTCAGGCGTGACGGCCTGACGCGTCAGGGCACATCCGCTCCACGCGGCGAACCTTTGGATTAAGTCAGATCCTGTCCACGCAGCCGGTCGATATCGGGAATGCCGATTTCCTTGTTGTTCACGACGATCAAGCCGGCCTGCT
>JADZBO010000129.1 GCA_020851995.1 Burkholderiaceae bacterium | reverse complement strand
GATTGATATAAAGCGCCGGCCTTCCGGTTTCCGGATGCGTCCGCACGACTGGATGCACGGATTCCAGCGCCGTCAAGGCCATATCGGTGGCAGAATCGGCAAGGCGGTCTTCCCGCGTCTTCGTCACCGCAGCCTTCGCCGATGAGTTGACGGCCTTCAGATCCCTCAGCGTCTGTTGCAGGCCGGGAGACAGGGCCTCAAACGCCGCGTAACTGCTCGCGAACAGCGTGTCACCGCCAAAGGGCGGCAATTCGCGCGCAATCAGCAGTGTTGCTGCGGGCGGCTCCTGGAGGTACGTGGTGTCCGTATGCCAAACACCGCCGAAATTATGCCGCTCGTGCGGCATTTTCAAGACAGGAATAATCAGTGGATAATCAGGCAGCCCCTTGACGAAGGGGTATTCAATCACCTCCCCGAAACGCTCGGCAAATGCAAGGAACGCAGCCGAGTCAAGCGGCTGATCCCGAAAAAATATGACGCCGTGTTGTAACCAGATTTTGCGGATGCGCTGGATCGTCTCGTCGTCGGGCGACTCCAGCAGATTAATTCCGCTGATTTCCGCGCCAACACTACCCGATAATGGTTGCACCTGAAGTTTTGTTGTCATATCTCGATGCATTATTCGTTATCAATTATTAAATCGCCGGCGTCATCCTGCGCCGACGTCTTCGACCACCACCGCTGGTATAAACGTGCCAGAGGGTCGACCGCTGTATGCATCATAGAGACATCGCCGACAAACTACAATTGTGTGGTCTAGACCGGGAATCAAACATGCGCACCGAAAGCGGCACCACCGTTCATCGCCAGGACTACCAGCCTTTTCCCTTCGACATACCCGAGGTCGAACTCGAATTCGACCTTGATCCCGATCTCACCTGGCTGCGATCGAAGCTGGTCGTTCGGCGCAAACCGCAGGCGCCCGAGGCACGCCAGCTCGAACTCGATGGTGAAGACCTCGCCCTGGTGTCGGTTCACCTGAACGGCGTGGCGCTTGGCGAGGGGCAGTACACAGTCAGTACCACCCGGCTGATCATTCATGAAATGCCTGACGCTGCAGTGATTGAAATCGTCAGCACCAGCCGCCCCGTCAAAAACACCAGCCTGAGCGGGCTCTACGTTTCCGGGAGCGCGCTGTTCACGCAATGCGAAGCTGAGGGCTTTCGCCGCATCTGCTGGTTTGCCGATCGGCCGGACGTGATGTCCACGTATCGCGTGACCTTGCGCGCTGAGCGTCGTCGCTTTCCGGTCCTGCTTTCGAATGGCAATCTGCTGCGGCAGGGCGACCTGGCGGACGGCATTCATGAAGCCGTCTGGCATGACCCTTTTGCCAAGCCCTGCTACCTGTTTGCTCTCGTGGCCGGATCACTCGCCTGCCGTGAGCATCGCATGGTCACTCGTAGCGGACGTGAAGTACTGCTGCAGGTCTACAGCGATCCGGGCTCTGAAAGCCAGACATCCTGGGCGATGGAGTCACTTGAGCGCTCTGTGCGCTGGGATGAGCAGCGCTTCGGGCTTGAACTGGACCTCGACCGCTTCATGATCGTCGCCGCGCGCGACTTCAACATGGGCGCCATGGAGAACAAGGGTCTGAACGTCTTCAACGCCGCCTACGTACTCGCCGATCCGGCGACGGCGACTGATAACAACTATCAGGCCATTGAAGCGGTGATCGGCCACGAGTACTTCCACAACTGGACGGGCAACCGCGTCACGTGCAGGGATTGGTTTCAGCTCAGCCTCAAAGAAGGTCTGACCGTGTTCCGCGACCAGGAATTCACCGCCGACATGATGGCCGGCGATCTTTCCGCACATGCCGCAGCCAGTGCTCGGGCTGTCAAGCGCATCGACGACGTCGTGGCGCTTCGCGCGGCGCAGTTCCCCGAGGACAGCGGTCCGATGGCACATCCGATCCGTCCGGAAAGCTATCAGGAAATCGGCAATTTCTACACCGCCACTGTCTACGAGAAAGGTGCTGAAGTCATCCGCATGCTTCACACCTTGCTGGGGGAGGAGTGCTTTCGCGCCGGAATCGACGAATACTTTCGTCGCCATGATGGCCAGGCGGTCACCTGTGATGATTTCGTCGCAGCGATGGAATGGGCCTATCAGCAGCAGCACCCGTCGCGCGACCTGCAAATCTTCCGGCGCTGGTACAGCCAGGCTGGCACACCGCGGGTGGAAGTTGCGCTCGACTACGACGCCGCAACCCGGCGTTGCCGCCTGACCCTCACGCAATCGTGTCCACCCGTCGGTGTCGAAAAGCAAACCGGACTGCAAAAGCTGCCCTTCCACATCCCGGTCGCGGTTGGTCTGCTTGACGATTCCGGTGCGCCCATGGCCCTGCGCCAGAGCGGCCAGCCGACGCTGACCGCCCTGCTCGAACTGACCCAGACCACCCAGACATGGGAATTTGACGATATCCCAAGCCCGCCGACACCCTCGCTGCTGCGTGATTTCTCGGCACCGGTGATCATCCGTTTTCCCTACCGCGACGACGATCTTGCCTTGTTGTCGGCCCACGATGGCAATGCCTTCGCGCGTTGGGAAGCCGGCCAGGAGCTCGCCACGCGCGAAATCCTCGCCGTCGCCGCGCGCTGGCGCGAAACCGGACAGACCGGCGAACCGTCCCCCGTGATGGCGCGCGCCTGGTCCGCCCTGCTTGCCGATCCCACGCTGGATGCCGGTTATCGTGCTCGTGCACTCACCCTGCCGGGCGAAAAGGTGGTGCTTGAACGCATGCTGCCGATGGATGCCGTGGCCGTCGCAAACGCCCGCCAGGCACTGCGCCGCGCGCTGGGCGTTGCCTGCGCGCCAGCCTGGGAGCGAACCCTCTCGGGCAACGGCACGCCGGGTGCGTACTCACCTGCGCCTGCCGCAGCAGGCCGGCGCGCACTCAAGAATCTTGCCCTGACCTACCTGCTTGCGGCCGGTCAGCCCGATGCCGTCGAGACAGCGCTGACACAGTTCAACCACGCGACCAACATGACCGACCGGCTTGCGGCGCTGACCGGGCTTGCGCACTACACACACCGGCCCGAGTCGACTGCAGCGATCATGCGTTTTTACGAAGACTGGCAGCACGATCCCCTGGTTGTCGACAAGTGGTTTGCGGTCCAGGCGACTTCGCCGTTCACCACGGTCAGTACCATGCAAGGTCTGATGGCACATCCGGCGTTCACCCTGCGCAATCCAAACCGAGCGCGTGCGCTGGTGTTTCAGTTCTGCCTGCAAAATCCCCTCGGATTTCACTCGACCGACGGAGCGGGTTACGCCTTCTGGGCCGAGCAGACACTCGCACTCGACGCCATCAATCCGGAAATCGCCGCGCGCCTGGCGCGCGCGCTGGACCCTTGGTCACGCTTCGTCCCCGAGGCACGCGATCTGATGCGGGCCCAGTTGCAACGCGTCGCATCCCATCCGGGGCTATCCCGCAATACACTTGAGATTGTCACCAAGGCTCTGTCCCTTTAACTCAACACCCGCAAGTTCTCCGGTGCAGCAAGCGATTCACAAACGTTCCAACCCATTACGAGTTCCGATAACACCATCCTAACGCGAGCCCGCAACGGCTCAACAACGCCACGGTTCCAAATCATGAAAAGAAAAACACTGACCCAATATCTGGTCGAGCAGCAACGCTCGGGTCAATCCATGAAACCCGAGTTGCGGCTTCTGATCGAAACCGTCGCGCGCGCCTGCAAGACGATCAGCCACGCCGTCAGCAAGGGTGCGCTTGGCGGCTTGCTCGGCGCGCTCGAAACTGAAAACGTTCAGGGCGAAGTCCAGAAAAAGCTTGACGTCATTTCAAATGAAGTTCTGCTTGAGGCCAACGAATGGGGCGGCCACCTGGCGGCCATGGCGTCCGAGGAAATGGAAACGATCCACCTCATTCCCAACCGCTACCCGAAAGGCGAATTCCTTCTGCTGTTCGATCCGCTCGACGGGTCGTCCAACATTGACGTCAACGTATCCATCGGCACGATTTTCTCGGTACTGCAAATGCCCAACGGCGTTGAAGGCGCGGACGTCACCGAAAACGAGTTCCTGCAACCAGGGCGCGCTCAGGTGGCCGCCGGCTACGCCGTCTACGGCCCGCAAACCGTCCTGATGCTCACCATTGGCCAGGGCGTCGTTGGCTTCACCCTTGACCGCGAAACCGGCTCCTGGATATTGACCGCCGAAGACATCACCATCCCGGCCGACACCAAAGAGTTCTCGATCAACATGTCCAACATGCGCCACTGGGCCCCGCCCGTGCGTCGCTACATCGACGAATGTCTGGCCGGCAAGACCGGGCCGCGCGGCAAGGATTTCAACATGCGCTGGATCGCGTCGATGGTCGCCGACGTGCATCGTCTCATCACCCGCGGCGGCATCTTCATGTACCCCTGGGATTCGCGCGAGCCAAACAAACCGGGCAAATTGCGCCTGATGTACGAAGCCAACCCGATGAGCATGCTCATCGAACAGGCCGGCGGCGCCGCAACCGATGGAAACCAGCGCATCCTCGACATCCAGCCGACCACCTTGCACCAGCGCGTGGGCGTCGTACTCGGCTCGAAAAACGAAGTCGAACGCGTCACCCAATACCACCAGGAAGCCCAAACCTGACCCTTCGGGCAACAGGACGTTTCCGCCTGCCGCCGACTCTGCACAGAGCGGCGCTTGAGACGCTGTACAGAGCAGCCACCCAATTAGAGGCAGCCCCGCCAACCCGCTCGGTTTCACGCTTCTCTTTGCGAGACGGGTGGCGCATGCCCCTGCGGGCGAATTGCGCCGCCGAGGATTGCGCCAGGACCGACGGGAAGAAGGCGAGAGCTTGACTCTCGCCGCCCGGCGGGACCAGCAACCGCAGGGGAGTCCGCGAAGCGGACCGGCGCAGCCTGAGCCCGGCAGGGGCATGCGCCACCTGGCTCGCAAAGAGAAGGTCCGCGCAGCGGACCAAAGCAGCGCACCAAAGCAGCGCACCAACCCACACCAACCGACAAAGAAAAAGACCCCGCCAGAAAATCAGTGACGAGGTCCTTCCTTGCAATTACATCCAGAAACCGCTCAGTCCAACGTAAAAATCGTCGCCCCAGTCGTCTTCCGCCCAGCCAGCGCAATTTGCGCCTCAGCAGCCTGCTCCAGCGGATAACGCTGGTCAATCCGCATTTTGATCTTCTTCTTCGTCACCAGCGCGAACAGATCATCCGCAGCAGCCTGCATCTTCTCCGGCGTATTCACATGAATCCCCAGCACCGGCCGCGTCACATACAGCGAACCCTTCGCCGCCAGCGTCGCCAGACTCACACCCTCAACGGGCCCCGACGCATTACCGAAACTCACCATCAGACCGCGCGGCTCAATACAATCCAGCGAAGCGTTCCAGGTATCCTTGCCCACACCGTCATAGACCACCGGGCATTTCTTGCCCTTGGTCAGCTCAAGCACCCGCTCCACCACGTTTTCCTTCGAGTAATCAATGACCTTCCAGGCCCCGTTGGCAAGCGCCAATTCCGCCTTTTCCTGACTCGACGCCGTGCCGATCAGTTTTACGCCAAGCGCCTTCGCCCACTGGCAGGCAATCAGCCCCACACCACCTGCAGCCGCGTGAAACAGCATCGTCTCGCCGCCCTGCAGCCGATACGTCTGACGGAACAGATATTGCACAGTCAGCCCCTTGAGCATCATCGCCGCAGCGTCCTCAAAGCTCACACCCTTGGGAATCGACACCACCTGGGCAGCCGGCACGTTGCGCGCCTGCGCATAGGCGCCCAGCGGACTCTGACCATAAGCCACCCGATCGCCCACCTTGAAACGCGTCACAGCCTTACCGACCGCCGTCACCACGCCCGCCGCCTCAAAGCCCAGGCCATGCGGAAGCGGATGCTTATACAGACCCGAACGGAAGTAAATATCGATGAAATTGAGACCAGCCGCGTGCTGCCGAATCGTGATTTCGTTGTCGGCTGGCGGGGGTACCTCGACATCGACAAGTTCGAGAACTTCGGGACCGCCGTTTTCCGCGATGCGGATTGCTTTGACAAGACTGCTCATGGTTGCTCCAGACAATATTTTCTGTAGGGTCGGGGATATGCTTTTTTACAGCCAATCCGGTCCGGCGCAGTCACTGCGCACAGGCGCAACGAGTTTATCGCTTTAAAAGGTAAAATGCCCGTTTTACCCGTACACAACTCAGGAAACCATGGCCGGACACAGTAAATGGGCCAACATCCAGCACCGCAAAGGTCGCCAGGATGCCAAGCGCGGAAAACTCTGGACCAAGATCATTCGCGAAATCACCGTCGCCGCACGCGCGGGCGGAGCAGATCCTGACACCAACCCCAGGCTGAGACTGGCGTGGGATAAAGCCACCGCCGCCAACATGCCCAAAGACAACGTCCAGCGCGCCATTGCCCGTGGCGCGGGTGGCGCCGACGGCGCCAATTACGACGAAATCCGCTACGAAGGGTATGGCATTGGCGGCGCCGCCGTCGTCGTCGATTGCATGACCGACAACCGCACCCGCACCGTTGCCGAAGTGCGGCACGCGTTTGCCAAGAACGGCGGCAACCTTGGCCAGGAAGGCTCGGTGGCTTTCCTTTTCAAGCATTGCGGGCAATTTATCTTCGCGCCCGGCACGTCCGAGGACAAAGTCATGGAAATCGCGCTCGATGCCGGCGCCGACGACGTCCTCACCGATGACGAAGGCGTCATTGAAGTCGTCTGCCCAGTACCGGCGTTTGCGGTCGTGCGCGATGCCTTCGCCGCCGCAGCGCTGCAGCCTGAAATGGCCGACATCGTCATGAAGCCCGAAACCGAGATCGAACTCTCGGGCGAGGACGCCGTGCGTATGCAAAAGCTGCTCGACGCGCTTGAGGGCCTGGATGACGTTCAGGACGTCTACCATAACGCTTCCATGGACGAGCAAGGCTGACCCGCTCATGAAACTGCTCGTTATCGGCTCAGGCGGCCGCGAACACGCCCTCGCCTGGAAACTGCTCCAGTCTCCCCGTGTCGAACACGTGTTCGTCGCCCCCGGCAACGGCGGCACCGCACTCATGGATCGCACCTCGAACGTGGCGCTCGCAGATCCTGCCGCGCTCGCCGATTTCGTCCAGCGCGAAGGGATATCGCTGACCGTCGTCGGGCCTGAAGCCCCGCTTGCCGCCGGTGTGGTCGATACGTTCCGCGCCCGCGGTCTGGCCATTTTCGGACCGACCAGAGCCGCCGCTCAGCTCGAAAGCTCTAAGGATTTCGCCAAAGCCTTCATGGTGCGGCATCAAATCCCGACCGCCGTCTACCAGACGTTTACCGACCCGCTCGCAGCACATATTTACATTGACGAACGCGGCGCACCGATCGTCATCAAAGCCGACGGCCTCGCCGCCGGCAAAGGTGTCGTCGTCGCGATGAGCCTCCCCGAAGCCCACGCCGCCGTCGACGCCATGCTCGGTGACGGCGCACTTGGCTCAGCCGGCGCGCGCGTCGTGATCGAAGAGTGCCTGGTGGGCGAAGAAGCAAGCTTCATCGTCCTGTGCGATGGCAAGCACATTCTGCCGCTGGCAACCAGCCAGGATCACAAGCGCCTGCAGGATGGCGACCAAGGTCCCAACACCGGGGGCATGGGTGCCTACTCCCCTGCCCCGGTGGTCACCGAGGCAATCCATCAGCGCGTCATGCGCGAGGTCATCGAGCCAACCATCCGAGGCATGGCCGAAGATGGGATCGCCTTCACAGGATTCCTCTATGCAGGGCTCATGATCGGCCCCGGCGATGATGCAACGCGATCGATCAAGGTACTGGAGTTCAACTGCAGACTGGGGGATCCCGAAACCCAGCCAATCATGATGCGCATCCGCAGCGACCTGCTTGAAGTCTTCGAGCATGGCGTAGGCGGCTCGCTCGACCAGGCACGCGTCGAATGGGATCCGCGCACCGCGCTGGGCGTTGTCATGGCCAGCGCAAACTATCCCGGCACACCACGATTGGGAGATGCAGTTTCCGGCATCCCGGCCGCGATGCCGGAGTGTGTCACCTTTCACGCAGGTACGGCAATCAACAACAACACGCTGGTCACCTCCGGCGGTCGCGTGCTCTGTATCACCGCGCTCGAGGACAGTGTCGCGGCGACGCGGCAGCGGGTCTACGCGGTCGTCGACGCGATCCGTTTCGACGGCGCCCAGTTCCGCCGCGACATCGGCTGGCGAGCCCTGGAGGCCCGATAGTGTCCGCTGTCAACGTGCCGGCAGTGCGCGAGTATCT
>JADZBO010000128.1 GCA_020851995.1 Burkholderiaceae bacterium | reverse complement strand
GAGCGCCATCAGTGGCTCCCGGGGTTTGACCCGCAAAAGCTGACCAATGGGACTGGGCACCAAGCCTGAAAGGGCTGACCTCCTCTATTTTCGCGGCCCGCTACTGAAAGACGTTTCGCAGAATATCGGCAACAACGGCCGTTCCAATCGCGACAAGAATCAAATCAGAGCCCGCGACCCGCCATTCGTAGCCCTCGTGACGTGGAAGCTGGCCCAGGATTGATCCCGGGACATATTTCTTTGCAATTCCCGGTGGCAGTGGTTTCCCGCGCGCAAGATTTTTTGCGATTCCGGGTGGCAATGGGGCGTAACCGACCACCCCGGCATTCAATGCCAGATTCCTCGCCGCGACGGCAGTAATTCCGGCCGCGACCAGCGCGGCACCGGTGTTCGACGCATCGTTCTTTGAATTGCCCTGTCCTTGCCCGCTGTTGCCCTGGCCTTGCCCGCTGTTGCCCTGGCCGCTGTTGCCTTGCCCGGATTTATTCGAATTGCCTTTACCGGGAGGTGGGTCAGCCAGAACGGGATGTGTCGTGAGCACGCCAGCCGATATCACTGCAATCAACAATCGATGAACAAGTTTCATGGCACTCTCCTGAGGCGACGATCAAAAAGAGAAAATTAGCCGGCCAGCTTCCAAATTTAACAAGCACCAGAAGATCGTCATCGACTTGAAGGAGTCGCTAAGTTCCAGCAGACGACTTCGCCCGAAGCATCTCAACGAAGCACTCTGCAACCCTGGTGAGTCGTGATTCCTTGCGATAAGCGACCCCCAGCCTGCGGACCGTCAATTTCCCCGTAATCGGGATTGCCGTGACGCCCTCAAAATTCAGTGCCCCCATCACGCTGGAGGGAAGCGTCGTTATCCCCAGACCGTTGCGCACCATCGCGACCGCAGTCGCTACGTGCTCCACCTCAGAGATGGTTTTGAGACGCAAATTCTGAACCCGCATTGCATATTCGGTCGAGCCTGTAACCATCATGATATGCGGAAAGCGCTCGAGGGTACGCCACCCTACTTTCTTTCCCACAAGTTCGTGCCCCTTGGGCACGATCAGCATCACTCGATCCGAAAACAGGGGTATCCAGTCAAGACTCTCGTCCGGTCCAAGCATAATGCCGAGTCCGAGTTCGACTTTGCGCTCTCGCACCAAGCGAAATACATCCTCGTTCGTGCGCTCCTTCAGCACGATCTCGACGTCCGGATAAGCTGCCCGGTAGTCCGCCAATACAGGCGGAATAAAGCCAATCGCCATCGACGGCAGGGCTGATATCAGCAATCGTCCGCGCAAGCCTTGCCCGACTTCCGTCATCTGCCGGTATAGATCCTCAATATGTTCGAAGGAACCCGACAGGTTGTCATAAAAGGACCTTCCCACGTCCGTTAACACGCAGCTGCGGGTGGTCCGCTCAAATAGCAACAACCCAAGATCCTCCTCTAGTTCCTTCATTAGATTTGAGAAGGATGCCTGTGTGATGGACAGAGCGGCCGCCGACTCCGTGAACGAAAGTGAGCGCGCCGCAAGGATGAAAGCCTTCAGTTGGCGGTACTTTATATTCATAGTCCTACGCTAATAATAGACGCCAAATATCAATTGGACATGATTGAGTTCGCGATGTCCAATGTCCCATTGCTGACAAAAAAAATTATCGAAGACGAGGGAGACAATGACTACAGCGGCACAGAAGCGCAAGCTTCTGGTGGATCGAATCAACCAACCTGGAATCGTGATCGCGCCAGGCTGTGGTGATCCCCTAGGGGCAGTCCTGATCGAGCGTGCGGGATTCGAGGTTTGCTTTATGTCCGGCTACGCGGTAGAGGCCACCTACGGTCGCCCCGATGTGGGACTCCTGACACTTGTGGAAATGGCGGGACGCGCGGCACAGATTTGTGACGTGACATCGATTCCTCTAATCGCCGATGCCGATACGGGCTATGGCAACGTCGTGAATGTGACGCGCACGACAAGGGAATTCGAACGCGCTGGCGTCGCGGCAATTCAGCTCGAGGATCAGATCCTGCCGAAAAAATGCGGGTCCATGAAAGGTAAGGGTGTCGTGTCAGTAGAAGAGATGGTCGGAAAGATCAAAGCGGTCATCGACGCGCGCACGGACCCGAATCTCCAGATCATCGCACGCACGGATATTGCCGCAATCGAGGGGATGAATGCCGTTTCAGACCGACTCGCGGCCTATCGCGAAGCTGGCGCGGATTTACTTATGGCGCTCGGGCCCTACAGCGAAGCTGAAGTTCGCACGTTCGTCGCGCACGCCACTGGTCCTGTTGCGTACCTCAATTCAGAATCTTTCACCATGCCAATGTTACCGTCTGACCAGTTGGAGTCCATGGGCGTCAAGCTGCTCATACTGCCGTTGTCGCTCACGATGTCGTGCATTCATGCGATGCAACAGACTCTGGATGTTATTCGGAACAACAAGGCAGATACGCGTGCCTTTGCGGCCCAATCGATGGCAACGTGGGCGGATTGCAATGAAATAACCGGTATTGACGACATCATGCGCATTGAGCGCAGTTTCGGACCTGATCGCTCGCGCTAACCGCAGGCAATGGAGCATTTCATGACTCTCGATAAGAACAGACGTCGGCTAATCGTCGCCGCAACCTCCGCAGGGCTACTCGGTGCAACGGCAGGCACCTACGCAGACACGTATCCAGCCAAACCCATTCGCCTGATCAATCCGTTTGCTCCGGGCGGTTCGGCTGACATTATCTCCCGACTTTTCGCGGCGAAGCTTAGCAGCATCCTCGGCGCGAACATGTTCGTGGACAACATGGGCGGCGCCGGAGGCACAATCGCGTCCGAGAGGGTCGCGAAATCCCCGCCCGATGGCTACACGCTATTGCTGTCCAACATCGCGTCACAGGCGATTGCGCCAACTCTTTACTCAAAGCTCGGATACGATGCCCTGAACGACTTTGACCACATTGCATTTTTTGGAAGCTTTCCAAACGTTCTTGTCGTCGGCCCGACCGTAAAGGCAACCACAGTCGCAGAATTAATCGCCGAGGCAAAGGCGCATCCAGGCACCATGAACTTCGGCTCCGCGGGCAATGGATCGACGCCGCACCTTAGTGCTGAGCTATTCAAGTTACGGACAGGGATACAGGCCCAACATATTCCCTTCAAAGGTGCCGGCCCTGCGCTCGTAGCAGTCATGGCCGGGGAGATCACGTTTCAGTTCGAAAACCTCTCCTCGGCAATCCCGCAGATACGAAGCGGCAAGTTGCGCGCACTCGGCGTTACCAGCGCAAAGCGCATCGCGGTGTTGCCAGATGTGCCGACCATGCAGGAAGCCGGTGTACCCGATTTTGTGATCGGCGCATGGTACGGCATTTCGGCACCTGCCAAGACCCCAATTGATATCACTCAGACGATCGCACAAGCAGTCACCAAGGCGATCAATGATCCATCCATGCGGTCGCGTCTGGAAGAAATCGGCCTTGAACCTTCCACAATCGCACCGGCGCAGTACCGTGAATACATCGCCTCTGAAATCAAGCTTCTCGCGCCACTGATCAAGGCGAGCGGCGCGAAAGTGGACTAAGTCTGTTTATTCACTTGTGGATTCGCTCCTAATGCAGACAACTACGCGCTCGACGCCCACTCTCTCCGGCCAGACACTTGCACAGAAGATTCTGGCACGCGCCAGCGGTCGATCCAGCGTCTCGATCGGCGAGGTGGTCATGGCGCAGCCGGACGTCTTTGAACTAATCGACTTGGTCATGCCGCAGTACTTTAAGACACTGGAGCAATACGGGATCACGAAGCTTCGATTCCCCGAGCGGTGCATTGTATTTGCCGATCATGAAGTGCCGTCACAAACCATTCAAATGGCGACGCTGAAAAAAAGGCTGCGCAAGCAGATGGAGGACTACGGCATAAAGACGTTTTATGGCGAGGGCCGGCATGGCATCAGCCATCAGGCCATCGTTGAAAAGGGTCATATCGTTCCGGGAATGCTCGTAGTAAGCGCCGACACGCATGCCACGACCCTGGGTTGCGTTGGCGCGCTATCACCGCCGATCAACTACGAAACAATCCAGGCGCTCGCGACCGGAGATATCTGGCTCAAAGTACCTCAGACCATCCGTCTCAGACTGACCGGCCAACTGCGTCAGGGGGTATTGAGCCGCGACCTTGCCCAGCAAGTCATTGCGCGTCTGGGAACCGATCTGTGCGATTACCGGGTGATCGAGTATTGCGGGCCGGCACTGGAGCACTTGGACATGGATGCCAGAATGACGCTGTGCAACGTCGCCGTGGAGGCAGGCGCGAAGGCGGCGCTCGTCGAACCGGACGCCATCACGGATGCCTACCTGCGCGACCGCACGCAACTACCGTACTCCTTGCTTAGAAGTGACCCGGACGCAGATTTTTTCCATGAAGAATCGATCGATCTTTCGATGATTGAGCCCATGGTGGCGGCGCCGCCAAGGCCGGATAACCTCGTACCGATATCGAGTCTTTCTGGCCTTCGAGTCAACCAGGTCTATATAGGATCTTGCGCAGGTGGACGCCTGGAGGATCTTCGTGCCGCCGCAAGCGTGCTGGCAGGGCGCCAGGTCCACCGCGACGTCACCCTGCTTGTGGTTCCCACAACGCAGGAAACATACGCCGCCGCGGCGCGCGAAGGCCTCTTGGCCGTGTTTGCAGACGCTGGCGCAGTCATTTCGCCACCAAACTGTGGGCCCTGCTATGGCAATTTGGCACCTCTCACTGAGGGTGATGTCTGCATTGGCACTGGTACAACAAATATTCCCGGAAGGATGGGCAGTGCCCTGGCCTCTATCTATCTCTCCAACGCCGCCGTGGCGGCCGCCTCTGCTGTCGCTGGCAGCATTTGTGAGCCTGCACAATTGGGCAAGGTGATCGCATGAACTGGACGTGGAAGGGAAAAGCCTGGGTTTTCGGTGACGACATTTCCAATGATGACGGAATCATGCCTTTGGCGATGACTCGGCAGCAGGAATACGACCCTGGCGTCCTGGCGACACATTGTTTCGAGCAAATTGATCCGTTGTTTGCAGGTTCGGCAAATCCACAGGACTTCGTGGTCGCAGGAAAAAATTTCGGACATGGGAACCCGCACATTCAGGGGTTCCTCGGGCTAAAAGGCAAGGGGGTGGCACTTCTGGTCGAATCAATGGGTCGTGGTCCGCTACGTGCTTGCGTCAATGCCGGAGTTCCGGTGATTCAGGTTCCGGGAATCACCGCAAACTGTGCACGCGGAGACGTGCTTGAAGTTAATTTCGAGACCGGAACGATCCACAACCACACCAGAGCGATCGCCCTGCAGGCGGAGCCACTTGCGCCGGTCATGCGCGATATCGTTGCCGCAGGCGGCGGCATACTTCACATGGTTCAGCGTTTGGCTGATTAGATCAGCAGCGGGCATCGTGCATTCGCTTCGGTCCTGGCAGTTCGGAACTCCAAGCCAGGCTTGAAATGAATCGAACGGCTGACCGGGGTCTGTGCGGTAGGACACTTAAACGGACTATCGCGCCCGGACTCCAATTTCACAATCGATTGCGCTCCGTTGTTTGATTCTCTCGCCATTTTGCAGGTGTGGTGCCGCTCCAGCGCCGGAATGCCCTTGTGAAAGCGCTGGCATCGGCATACCCGAGGGAATCAGCGATCTGGCCAACCACCATTGAAGTGTTACTGAGCATCTGCCTGGCGATCTCGAAACGTCCCTCATCCACGAGTTGCTGAAACGTAGTGTCGAACTCTGTCAACCGCCGATGCATTGTGCGACTGTGCATTGATAAGAGTGCGGCGATTCGATCTGAACTGCAGTAGTCGGTCAATAGTGCCGATCGAAGAATGCTGCGCACTTTCCCCGGGAGATCATCGCCGAACTCCACCTCCAGGGCCTCGATCTGCTTAACCAGCAAGTCGTGCAGCGGCTGATCCTTTTCCTGTAAGACAAGATTCAACCAATTGGAAGAAAACACGACCGCGTTTCGCGTGGAATTGAATTCAAGGGGCGCCTGAAAAAATTCCCTGAACGGCGCGATATCGGCCGGAGGACGATGGGCAAACCGAAGTTCGCTGGGTGCCCACGTATGGCCGCACAGCGTGCGCATGACGTTGAACAAGCCAGCGATGGCTCCGTCGCTGATCTGATTGGTGGCCGCAGCACCGGGCTGATAGATTTCGTAGCTCAGCATCGCCGCGTTGCCATCGAGCTCAAGGTTTGTCACTGCACCACGAACGTGAAGATGCATGAAACGTACGAGGCTTCGCAAGGCGGCTCCAACGGTTGGCGAATACTTCACCAACAAACCAACCAGCCCAAGAGAATGCAAACCGGCCTGCTGACCGACCAACAGCCCCAGGTGGTCGCAGCCTGTCCTGTCCACGCAATGCGCGAACAGGTGATTTCGGTGCGCGTAGGCAATTCGGTTGTCGGGGTCGTCGAATAGCGCAAGATCAAAACCCACCTCGGCAAAAAGTTCAGCCGGGTTGAAGCCCAGGCTTCGCAATACCGCCGGGAGAGCCAGCGTGGCACCAATGCGCACCGCATTGCCTGATCCAGCGGGTGTGGTACTGCGTCGTTTCATTGTGTTGAATGGCGAATGGATTGAATGGGCAAAGATCGCGGCCGTTGCTGTCTTGAAATGTATAGATGTTGTCTGAAATTGTCTATCTAAGACTGCCTTAAAGGCTGTAAATTTAAACAACTGGTCAATCGACAGAACTTGCGATTTGCTAGTGCCTCGAAGGCGCGATTGCATCGCGCACTGGGCGCTCGGGCCTCGACGGCGAAACCGCCACAGTCGTTGGTCGTTGGTCGTTAGTTGACTGTGGCTCTCTGACAGGGTTTCCCCACATCGACAACGCTGCGCATCACGTCATGGCCGCGGGATCGAGGTACCTGCACTGAGCGTCAAACCGAGACGAAACCCTTGTTGAAAGTGCAAAAGTGGGCACTCCGGGAGAGCATGCATGAAAGTCATTATTGTCGGCGGTGTGGCAGGCGGCGCATCGTGTGCCGCGCGGCTGCGCAGACTGGATGAAAGCGCAGAAATCCTGATGGTCGAGCGCGGACCCTACGTCTCGTACGCGAACTGCGGGCTTCCCTACCATGTATCGGAGGTGATCCCCAGGGAATCCAGCCTGATCGTTGCGACCGAGGATCTCTTCCGTGGAAATTTCGCGATTGACGTGCGCACAAACTGCGAGGCAATCTCGATTTTCCCTGAAACAAAGACCGTCGATCTGCGCAACGTCTTGACCGGCGAAGTGACGACCGAGTCCTACGACAAACTGGTGCTCTCGCCCGGGGCATCTTCGATCAAGCCGCCAATCCCGGGAATTGACCTGCCTGGCATCTTCCACGTCAGAACCGTCCCGGATGCGCGCACGATCCGCGAGTGGATCGAACATGGAACCAGCTTCCTGGCCGGGATGTACAGCTACTCGGGCATGCAGTTTGTGAAGCCAACCCGGCGTGCCGTCGTGATCGGCGGGGGATTCATCGGCCTTGAAATGGCGGAGAATCTCACGCATCTCGGCATTGAGGTCACTCTCGTCGAGATGCTCGATCAGGTTCTGGCTCCGCTTGACCGCGAATGCGCCCGCCTCGTTCAGGAACACCTGACCCGCAATGGAGTGCACCTGGCGCTCTCCGACGGTGTCGCCGGATTTACGCGCCTTGAAAGCGGCGCGATCGAGGTAAAGACTCAGTCGGGCAAAACCTATCCCGCCGACCTCGTCATCCTTGCGCTTGGCGTGCGGCCCGACACGGCGCTGGCTAAGGCTGCGGGTTTGGCCATTGGCGAACGCGGCGGCATCCGGGTCGACGACCAGATGCGTACCAGCGATCCGGATATCTTCGCGGTGGGCGATGCCATCGAGGTCAAGGACTTCGTCACCGGCCAGTGGAGCCTGGTTGCGCTTGCCGGGCCGGCGAACCGGCAGGGGCGGATCGCGGCCGACGTGATCGCCGGACGAGACTCGCACTTCCGTGGCACACAGGGAACGTCCATTATCGGGCTGTTTGGTGGTGCAGCCGCCTGGACAGGCGTCAGCGAGAAAACACTCAACCGCCTTGGTGATAAGGACTTCGAGAAGATCTACCTCTTTCCGAATGCGCACGCGGGCTACTACCCGGGCGCTCAAATGATCGCGCTCAAGGTCATTTTCCGCAAATCCAACGGTCGTCTGCTTGGAGCGCAGGCGCTCAGCGTGGACGGCCCGGCAGCCGACAAACGGATCAGCGCGCTCGCCGTGGCCATTCAGATGGGCGGGACAATTTACGACCTCGAAGAAGCAGAGCTCTGCTACGCGCCTCAGTTCGGCAGCGCCAAAGATGCGCTGAACTTCGCCGGAATGATCGCTGGCGATGTGCTGTGCGGCGACATGCCGCTCGCGCATTGGGGGACTGTGGACGAGGGATTCCTGCTTGATGTTCGCCAACCGTTGGAACTGGAGGTTGAAGCTGTGCCGGGCGCGGTCAATATCCCGCTCGGACAACTTCGCTCGCGGCTCGGCGAACTGCCGCGAGACCGCGAAATCATGGTCATCTGTCGCTCCGCACAACGCGCCTACTACGCAACGCGAATCCTGTTGCAGAACGGGTTTCGGGCACGAAGCATTTCCGGCGGCATGCTGTCGCGTGCGATGCTTTCGGGTGGGTGATGGATCATGAGTGGCGCGGAGCGGAAAAGCTGGAAAGACACGCTACGCCATGAGTTCGTCGAATATTGGGTAAATGTCCTCTACCTGGCGCTCGTATTCGCGGCGTTCACGCAGTATCGACGATTTATTCTCGCTGCCCACGACATCACTTACACAAATTACGGGTTCGCAGTGATCGAGGCATTGATCCTGGCCAAGGTCATCATGATCGGCGATGTGGTCGGCCTGGGTCGTGGTCTTGAGAAGAGACCACTGATCTATCCGACCCTCTACAAAGCAGTTGTGTTCAGTTGCTTTGTCGCTGTCTTCAAGGTCATCGAGCACATCATCAGGGATCTGTGGCATGGCGAAAGCGTCATCGACAATCTCCTGGCGTTCTCACTAAATGGCAACCACGAGATCCTCGCCAACAGCATGATGGTTTTCGTGACGCTGATCCCATTCTTCGCTGTCAGGGAACTTGGGCGGGTGTTCGGAGGGGACAACATTCGAGCACTCTTTCTCCGCGGGCGATCAGAAAAGTGAGATCTCCATGGGAATGCTGCGATTGGGGTTTCTTGCCAACTTCCTGAACCACCCGGTAATCTCGGGAATCATCACCGCCGCTGCTGTCCTCAGCAGTCCGGCAAACAGACTGCCCATTTTGGCGCACTCACCTTAGCGAGTATTCCCATGTCCAGAACACCACCCAAAAAAGCACGAGATATCGCGGCAACTCCCGATAATACGCAAATGCTTGCGGGCATTTTGCAGGCTGCAGGATCTGCTAGCGAGTACATGACTGATACCTTTCAGCGCACGGTACTGTTCTGGGATGTTATGCGACAGCGTAGCAATCAGTACACCGCCCAGAAGGCCAAGTCAGTGCCCAACGTGCTGAGTTTTGAATCGGAACTCGTGTTGGACGGCCGAAATTTTTCGCAACCCGTCAACTACGGTCTGGTCCGCATCATTCCTCCGAAAGGTGTGGTGATTGACGCAAAAAAGCGTCCATTCATTGTCGTGGATCCGCGCGCCGGACACGGCCCGGGCATCGGCGGCTTTAAGGCAGACAGCGAAATCGGCGTCGCCATGTATGCCGGTCATCCTTGCTACTTCATTGGTTTCAGCCCCAATCCGATGCCAGGCCAGACGATTGAGGACATCATGCGCGCCGAGGCGGTGTTCCTGGAAAAAGTCATCACGTTGCACCCTGATTCCGAAGGCAAGCCGTGTGTCATCGGAAATTGTCAGGCAGGCTGGGCGATCATGATGTTAGCCGCCACGCGGCCTGAACTTTTCGGCCCCATTATCGTGGCGGGGTCGCCTTTGTCGTACTGGGCTGGGATTGAGGGCGAGAATCCAATGCGATACACCGGCGGACTTGCCGGCGGCAGTTGGCTGACTACGCTTACCGGCGATCTCGGTTGCGGAACGTTCGATGGCGGCCATCTGGTCAAAAATTTCGAGAACCTGAATCCAGCCAACACCTTGTGGGCGAAGAATTACAACCTTTGGGCGAACATTGACACCGAGGGTGCCCGATTTCTTGAATTCGAAAAGTGGTGGGGCGGTCACATCGATTTGAATGCCGAAGAAATCCAGTGGATCGTGGATCAGCTGTTTGTCGGCAACCGCCTTGCGACGGCGGAAATCGTGACCAGGGACGGGGTGCGAATCGACCTGCGCAATATCCGGTCTCCGATACTGTGTTTTTGCTCCAAGGGTGACAACATCACGCCACCGGCACAGGCTCTGGGGTGGATTGTCGATTTGTATGACACTGATGATGACATTCGCGCGTCCGGTCAAACTATTGTCTACGCCATTCACGAAAACGCGGGGCATTTGGGCATTTTTGTGTCCGGGGGGATTGCGCGCAAGGAACATCAGGAATTCGCCTCCAACATCGATCTGATTGATGTGCTGCCTCCAGGCCTGTATGAGGCGGTTATGACCCCCAGGACGGCTGAGGTTGCGCATCCGGATCTGGTCGGTGGTGACTGGGTGGTGCGCTTTGAACCACGCACACTGGAGAACATCCGTGCCATCGTTCAGCCAGACTTGGCGAATGAACTACGTTTCGCGACAGTGCGAAAGATTTCGGAGATCAACGCCGGACTTTACAAGATTTTTCTGCAGCCCTTCGTCAAGGCAGCAGTGACCAGGGATTCGGCCGACTGGCTGCGCAAACTGAGCGGTTCTGAGCTGCCCTATGCGATATTTTCCGAAGGCAATCCATTGATGGGATATGTGGAGCAACTCGCCGGACAGGTCAGGGCACAGCGACAGGCGGTTGGGGCGGATAACCCCATGCTCGCAGTGCAAAATATTTTTTCTGAGGCGACCGTTGCCGGACTCAATGCTTATCGTGACATGCGCGACAGTAGCCTGGAGAATATCTTTAACGCAATCTACGGCGCACCCTTGCTACAAGCAATGGTAGGCCTGCGTGCTGAAGATGGGGCGCCTCGACGCCGACCGGGTGTTGAGCCCGACCGCATGGCTTTCATTCAGCAACGGATTGCTGAACTTGAGGAGCGTATCGCGATCGGCGGTGCGCGCGAAGCTGCGGTCAGAGCCTTGGTCTATATCGGAATGGGTAGTGCCGGTGTCGATGAGCGCGCGTTTAACGAATTGCGCCTGATGCGGGCGAAACACGATGGGATTTCGCTTGACGAGT
>JADZBO010000127.1 GCA_020851995.1 Burkholderiaceae bacterium | reverse complement strand
TATTGTGAATCGTCATTGCGCCAACCATCAGGGCCATCACCGCGTTGCCGGGGATACCCAGGGTCAGCAGGGGAATGAACGAGGTTTGCGCGCCCGCGTTGTTGGCGGCCTCAGGGCCCGCAACGCCAGCAGGATGGCCTTTACCAAAACGCTCGGGGTGGCGGGAAATCTTCTTTTCGACCGTGTAGGAGGAGAAGGAAGACAGCACTGCTCCACCACCCGGCAGGATGCCGAGCAGCGAACCCAGCGCAGTGCCACGAACGACTGCGGGCCAGGCTTCCTTGAATTCCTGCTTGTTCGGGTACAGTGGACCGATGGTTGCCGACAGGTTGACGCGGTTTTCCTTCAGTTCGAGGTTGGACATGATTTCGGCGAAACCGAATACGCCCATGGCCACGATGGCAAAGTCAAGTCCGTCCTGAAGCTCCGGTACGCCGAAGTCAAAGCGCGCGACGCCAGAGTTGACGTCAGTACCCACCATCCCGAGCAACAGTCCAAGCAGAATCATGCAGATTGCCTTGGGCAGCGAGCCAGATGCCAGCACCACAGCGCCAACCAGGCCCAGCACCATCAGCGAAAAGTACTCTGCAGGGCCGAACTTGAACGCGACTTCTGCCAGGGGAGGCGCAAAGGCGGCGAGCAACAACGTGGCCACTGAGCCGGCGAAGAACGAGGCGAGCGCGGCGATCGCAAGAGCGGCCCCCGCTCGCCCGTTTTTCGCCATCGCATGGCCATCCAGGGTAGTCACCACTGCGGATGTCTCGCCCGGCAAGTTGACCAGAATGGCTGTGGTGGACCCGCCATACTGCGCACCGTAATAAATGCCCGACAACATGATCAGTCCGGCGATCGGGGGCAGCACGTAGGTAATCGGCAGCAGCATGGCAATGGTCGGCACCGGCCCAAGGCCCGGGAGCACGCCCACCAAAGTGCCCAGCAGACAGCCAAGCAGTGCGTAGAAGAGGTTTTCCGGCGTGAACGCAACGCCGAAGCCAATGTACAGGTTCTGTAAGAGATCCATGCCGATCACTCCTTAATGCAAACCGAGGAAAGTCGGCCAGATGGGGAACACCAATCCCAGACCCTTGACGAAGGACAGCCAGCACAGCAATGTCAGGAACACCGCGTTGGCGGCAGAAACCTTCCAGCTGTGCTCATGACTGGCCAGACTGCTGATCATCACCAGCAGGATCAGCGACAGGATCAACCCGAGCGGGCGCAGCATGAAGGCAAAAAGCAGGATCCCGCCGATGATGATCCCGAGGATTCTGAAGTCGAAGGGGTCAACGACAGTTTTAGTGGCTTTTTTTCGCATTGAAGTCAGCAGGATGAAGGCCCCCAGGCACGCCATCAGGATTCCGAGCCAGAACGGGAAATAACCTGGTCCCATTCGGGCGGCCGTGCCCATTGAGTAGCTGGTTGCCTTGTAGGCGAACCCGACTCCGACCAGGATGAACATCACCCCGGACCAGAAGTCCTGTTTGTTTTTTACCTGCATGGTAGTGAGCTCCTTGACTGCGCTGCAAGCTGTTTTAATAAGGTTTTCGGAACCGAGTGCCCTGATCGCTTTGTCTGCAAACTGGTTGCTGCTCAAGGTATTGAGGCTCGTTCGCCAAATGACCAGCACGGAGTGCATGGTAATGGACACAGTGCCCAAAGCAAACCCTGATTACACCTTGAATGCGTGGGGTTTTCCCTTAAGTTGAGTCGAAAACAGTACGATTGTCGGTGCCAGATCAATAATCGCGATAAATATTTCGATACGATCACTCCTTAGCATCGAATTCTGACCGCTAACTGACACCGGGAGCGGATTGTATTCAGTTTGTATTTGGTTGTGTCGAGCTGTATATTTTTTCTTGCCCTGAATCGTTACGGTCAGCGCCTGGTGCGCAATTTTGCTTTACGATAACGATATGCTTGAAGATCTAGATCGTCTATCCACTCGTCTGTCGACTCTGGTCGCTCACACTCAGTCACTGACCACCGAGGTGCAGGGGCTCAGGTCACGGCTTGCCGCCGT
The DNA here is from genome assembly GCA_020851995.1 of Burkholderiaceae bacterium. Classification (GTDB taxonomy): domain Bacteria; phylum Pseudomonadota; class Gammaproteobacteria; order Burkholderiales; family Burkholderiaceae_B; genus Zwartia. The sequence goes on along the minus strand of JADZBO010000127.1, from coordinate 1,253 downwards.
GGAGTCAGAGCGCGATGCCCTCAGGGCGCGGCTCGACAACGAAGGCTCGCAGTCGCGCGAATTGCATTCGAAAGTCAGTCAATATGAGTCCGAGATGGAAGGGCTGCGCTCGCAGTCCGCTGCAAAGCAGGTCGCGCTCCAGGGCTCACTTGATTTGTTCAAGCAGGAACATTCCACGATGCAGGCGCAGTTGCAGTCGCGCGATCAGGAAGTCGAAAAACTGCGTGCCGCGACACGCAAGGCCAAGGAGCGAATTGATGCGGTGCTGGATCGATTGCCTGGTGGTCAGCCCGAGGAGCAGCGTTGATGGAGCGCGTTGACGTTTCAATTCTTGGCCGTGAGTATTCGCTTGCATGCGCACCCGAACAGAAGGCGTCGCTCATGGAGGCTGTCCAGCATGTCAGCCAGTTGGCCGGTCGTATTCAGGGCTCCGGCAAGATTTCGGGCAACGAACGCATTGCGGTCATGGCGGCAATTCAGATCGCCGGAGAATTGCTGTCGGTGCGTGCGCCGGACGGACCGCTTGGCGGCTTGGCGGTTGGCGAATTCAAGCGTAGAATTGATGCCATGAACGAGAAGTTGGACGAAGCGCTTCCGAGTTCAGGTCAGGCTTCTCGCTGAAAGATTTTAAGGTTGTCCCTGCTGTGCCCGTGACTTGGCCATACATGCTCTGAACCTATGCTTATGGCATACACGGTTGCACGATAGCTCGGTGGGTATGCGCGTCTCTTTGTCAGATGCGCTCAAAGCCGGCTTAACGCGACCAACTTGAACCCTCGGTTCGAGATGCCGGCCTAGACGGCACATGCGGGGCATTAAGATGAACGGGTCTGCCAATAATCGCAGGCCCGTTTTTTTGTGCGTCTGCCCCTGGAGTCTCCTCATGCAGATTCGGTTCCGGATTGCCCTTGCTTTGATTTCGGTGTCGGTGTTGTGCCTGCCGATTCGATACGCGGCCGCCGATGACGCGGTGCAGGCGTTAGTGGAAGTCGACGGACCGAACCGCATCCCGGAGCTCACGCTTCGCGCACAGGCAAGTGTCTCCGTGCTGCAAGACACCGTCACGATGTCCTTCGCGCGCAACGTGCAGGGGAAAAGTGCTGCGGAGGTCAATCAACAGCTTGCTCAGGCAATCGATCAGGCGCGCCGCCTCGTGGTCGACGGTTCGCCTGTCAAGGCAAGCTCAGGCCCTTATCGCGTGACACCCACCTTTGCCAAGGACGGCAAGATCAGCGGGTGGCAGGGCCATGCGG
>JADZBO010000126.1 GCA_020851995.1 Burkholderiaceae bacterium | reverse complement strand
TTCCAGAACACGATTTGCTGTTGGCTCAGGCCGGTCGCTTGCGCCAGCACGTCGAGCGAGCGCAGGGTTGGGCGCGCGGCCTGAAGTTCCAATGGGTCCGGGTCGGCAAGGCTTGGCAAGGTCAAGCCAAACTGCTCCGGGCTGACAAACAGACATGACCAGGCGCGCAATTTGTCGAGGTATTCCCGGGTGCCTCTGGGCGTGCCCACCGGGAGTTCCTGTCCCTCTTGCAATGGCGACCTTTCGAGCAGTTTGCGGATGCGAAATCCGCCCGCGTTATAGCTGGCCATCGCCAGAGGCCAGCTCTGGTAAGTGTCGAAATAGTGTTGCAACAAGTCCAATGCGGCATCGGTCGCTGGGCCGGGTAGCAAACGCTCATCGACGCGGTTGTTGACGCGCAGACCGCGTGATCGCGCGGTATCGGCGGTGAACTGCCACATCCCAGCGGGGCCAGCGCGTGAGCGCGCCGCCGGGTTGTAGTCGCTCTCAATCAATGGAATCAATGCAAACTCACCGGGCAGGCCACGCCGCTCCACGCCGCGCAGCACGTAATCCAGCAAGGGGTGGATGCGTTCGATGTGCGCGGCAAAGCGTGGTTGTTTGCCGGCAAAGAGACGCGCCCAACGTTGCACTGCATCGGACTCGGCGCACGCTGGCGTTTGCAGTTGACGACGCAGTCGGTCATGCACGTTGAGCAAAGGCTCAGGAGCTGCAATCGGTGCGGCTTCGAGCGGTGCGGCGGTCACCGCAGTGGCGGCGGGCTCGTCTGGCGTCGTCGGTGCGACTGGCGCAGGCGCTGGCAAGGTCGCGCAGCCACCGAGGATCAACAGAAAGGCGAGGCAAGCAGCGCGACACCGTGACTTGGTCATCGAAATTCATCCTTCCAGCGTCGCAAGCCTGCAAACACGGCGACCGGATCGGTTGGCTTCGCACCGCAATGCCGCGCAACCGCTTGTTGTATGGCGACCTCGCCAACCCGCAGGAAGGGATTGCATTGCAACTCGCTGTGCAAGCGAGTCGGCACACTGGGGAGTCCCGCCGCGCGTTGTTTCGACACTTCCGCGAGGCGTACCGAGAGGGCGGCATTGTGTGGGTCGACGTGTTGCGCGAAATGGCCGTTCGACAGGGTGTACTCGTGTGCCGGGCAGATCAGCGTATTGGCGGGCAATTGAGCGATGCGTTGCAGTGAGGCATGCATCTGGGCGGGGCTACCCTCGAACAAGCGACCGCAGCCGAGACTGAAAAGCGTATCGCCACAGAATAAATGCCCTGCGCCGAAGTACGCCACGTGGCTCCGGGTATGGCCGGGCACCGCCATCACCTCGAAGTGCAAATCAGTGCCCGCAGGCGCAATTGACGCGCCGTCGGCGACCGCCTGCCATGTGCCCGGAATACGAACGTCCGCAGGCGCAAACACGGGCAAGCCGTAGCGCGCCTGCAGTAGCTCGATCGCCGCCACGTGGTCGCCGTGATGATGGGTGACCAGAATTGCTGCCACCGCCATGCCAGCATCCATGGCGCGGATCGCGACTTCCGCATCGCCCGGATCGACCAGCACGCCTGGACGGTCGGATTGGCGCAAAAACCAGATGTAGTTGTCATCCAGCGCCGGGAGCGCAATCAAATGGTGCATGCGAGTCGACTGAGGCCGGCAAAGGCGCGGAGTGTCGCACAGGCCAATAGGCCCAAATGTTGGGTTTTCGTTGTCAGCGCGTTCACCGCCTGCATCGCCCACGCGTGCGCTTCAGTCGATGCGCACACTGAGCTGGGCAATGCCTTCGACGGCCGCCAACAAGTGATCGCCATGCACAACCGCGCCGACGCCCGCTGGTGTGCCGGTAAAGACCAGGTCGCCTGCCTGCAGACGAACGAAGTGCGACAGGTTGACCAGCAACTCGGGTACCGACCAGATCAGATCGCTGATCCGCGCGTCCTGCTTGAGTTCGCCGTTGCAGTGCAGGGTGATACGTGCATCCTCGGGGTGACCACATTGCGTTACCGGTACGATCGCGCTGCAGGGCGCCGAATGATCGAAGCCCTTGGCCATGTCCCAGGGCTTGCCCGCTTTCTTGAAACCAGCCTGCAAGTCGCGGCGGGTCATGTCGAGGCCGACCGCATAGCCGAATATCGCGGCCTTGGCTTGTTCAGCGCTGAGATTTGAGCCGCCGCCGCCCAGTGCCACGACCAGTTCAGCCTCGAAATGGAAGTCCGTTGTCTGCGCGGGGTAGGGCACCACGCCGCCATCGGCAACCACCGCGTCGGCGGGTTTCATGAAAAAAAACGGCGCCTCGCGGGTGGGGTCCGCGCCCATTTCACGCGCATGTTCGGCGTAATTGCGGCCGACGCAGTAAATGCGGCGCACCGGGAAATACTGCCGTGTTCCAGCGACCGCCACCGAGGGCATGGCTGGGGGTGGAAGCACGTAAACCGAATCATTGGCGGAGAAGGGCATGGGCGGGTCTCGCAAAGGACTAAGGAGCCACAGAATAGCGAAGCCGAGGCGTTTTCCCTTGCAGGCAAGCGATCCAGCTTCCTTGCGACCGTGGGTGCAGGCGTCACCCTGCTAAACTGCGGTTCTCGTTTTCCAGTTCCCCGCCATGACCGACGCCTCAGACAGCAGCACTTCCGTGCGCAATGATTTCATCCGCCAGATTGTTCGCGAGGACATCGCCTCCGCGAAGCACGACCTGATCCAGACCCGCTTCCCGCCAGAGCCGAATGGCTATCTGCACATCGGTCACTCCAAATCGATTTGTCTGAATTTCGGCATTGCGGGCGAATTTGGCGGGCGTTGCAACTTGCGCTTTGACGACACCAATCCCGCCAAGGAAGACCCTGAATACGTTGAGGCCATCAAGGACGATGTGCGCTGGCTAGGCTTCGAGTGGAACGAGCTCAGGCATGCGTCGGACTATTTCGAAGTGTTCTATCAGGCGGCGGAAAAACTGATCCGACAGGGCGATGCCTATGTCTGTGATCTGACTGCAGACGAGGTGCGCGCTTACCGCGGCACGCTGACCGAGCCCGGCCGAAATTCGCCATTTCGGGAGCGCAGCACGGACGAAAATCTGGCGCTGTTCCGTCGCATGCGCGCAGGGGAGTTCGCCGATGGTGCGCGCACGCTACGCGCCAAAATCGACATGGCGTCGGGCAACATCAATCTGCGTGATCCGGCCTTGTTCCGGATCAAGCATGTCGCCCACCAGAACACGGGTGACGCGTGGTGCATTTATCCGATGTACGACTACGCACACTGTCTGTCGGACGCCATCGAAGGCGTTACGCATTCACTCTGCACGCTGGAGTTCGAGGATCACCGACCGCTGTATGACTGGTGTGTGGACAGGGTCGATCTGGTCAATCATCCCGAACTGCTCGCCTCGCTGGCGGAACGCGGTTGGCATCAGGCCGCCGCCAAGCCGCGCCAGATCGAGTTCTCGCGCCTCAACATCAACTACACAGTAATGAGCAAGCGCAAATTGCTGGCTCTGGTCAGCGAAAAGCTGGTGGCGGGTTGGGATGACCCGCGCATGCCAACCTTGCAGGGCATCCGGCGTCGCGGCGTGCCACCGCAGGCATTGCATCTGCTGGCCGAGCGCGTGGGCATTTCCAAGCAGAACTCGGTGATTGATTTCTCGGTGTTCGAGGGCTGTATCCGCGACGCACTGGATGTGAAGGCGGTGCGTCGTTTGGCCGTGCTGGACCCGCTCAAGCTGGTATTGACCAACCTTCCTGAAGACCTGCGCGAAACACTACGATTTGCCAATCATCCCAAGGACGAGTCCTTCGGTCAGCGCGACGTGCCGTTTTCACCGCAACTGTGGATCGAGCGAGAGGATTTCATGGAAGTGCCGGTCAAGGGCTTCCACCGTCTGATGCCCGGTGGCGAAGTGCGGCTTCGCGGCGTGGGTATCGTCAAATGCGACGCGGTGGTGAAAGATGGCGAGCGCGTCGTCGAGCTGCGTTGCACGCTGGATCTGGATACCCGCCCTGGCGGTATATCGGTGGATCGCAAGGTCAAGGGCACCATCCATTGGGTCAGTGCCGTGCATGCGGTGGCTGCCGAAGTTCGCCTGTATGACCGGCTGTTCAAGGTTGCCGATCCGGATGACGAGTCCGAGGGCAAGACGTATCGCGAGCACCTGAACCCGGATTCGATCCGCAGCGTGCAGGCGTGGGTGGAACCCGCTCTGGCCACGTGCTCGCCAGAGACGCATGTGCAGTTCGAGCGACTGGGCTTCTTTGTCAGTGATCGTCGCGATCATGACGCGACCCGGCCGGTGTTCAATCGCGCGGTAACGTTGCGCGACACCTGGGCCGCCAAGTGACCCGTTGGGCGCTGATCATCGGCCTCACCGGCTGGTTGGTCAGCGCCTGCACCGCCAGCGCCGAGAGCCCGACGTCAGTCGCAGGTTCCTCGACGTCACCGATCTCGCGTGTTTGCCAAAACGATGCCGATTGCGCCATCAAAAACGTCGGCAACTGTTGCGGGTACTATCCGGCCTGCGTCCACAAAGATGCAGAAACGTTTCCTGAGCGCGTGGCCGCCGAGTGCGCGAAACACGGTGTTTCGTCCATCTGCGGATTTCCCGAGATTCCCGGTTGCCGGTGTGCGGCCGGTCAGTGCGAAGCCAAAACGCTCGAACACCATCCACACGAGTGAACCATGCTGTACGCACAAATCCATTTGACCCTGCCTGCCTGGGTCCACGAACTTGCGCCTGACGGCGTCGTCTATGCAGGCGATCAGGCGAAGATGCAACTTGCCATCGAGTTGTCGCGTCGCAATATCGATGCCGGCAGTGGTGGGCCATTTGGTGCGGCGATCTTCGATAGCCGCGATCGCTTGCTGTCGGTCGGCGTCAATCGGGTCGTGCCGCAAAGTTGTTCCGTCGCGCATGCCGAGATGATGGCCTTCATGACCGCACAAGCGCGCACACAGCGTTTTCGACTGAACGAAGGCGAGGACAACGTCACCTTGGCGACCTCGTCGCAGCCCTGTTGCATGTGTTACGGCGCGAGCTTCTGGGCCGGTATCGACACCTTGCTGATTGGCGCGCGCGCCGAGGATGTGATGAGCCTGACGGAATTCGATGAAGGCCCGCTGCCGACCGACTGGGCCGGTGAACTCGAAGCCCGCAGCATCCGTGTGCGGCGGGACATTCTGCGTGAATCGGCATGTGCGGTGCTGCGTCACTACAGCGAAAGCGCTGGAGCAGCGTATTGAACACCTCCGCACACGGGTTTTATTTGCCCTGCCGCGCCGGATTCGAGCCGGAATGCGCCGCTGAGATCGCTGATCAGGCGGCACGTTTTGGCGTGCCGGGCTATCCCAAGGCCGAACGTGACAGTGGATTCGTACGCTTGCTGGGGCTCGACCTCGCCGCCCAAGCCTTGGCGGAAAAGCGTTTGTCCTGGCGGGCATTGATTTTTGCGCGGCAATGCCTGCCAGTCTTTGCCGAACTCATCGAGCTTGATCCGAAGGATCGTCTGAGCCCCGTGCTGGCTGCCGTTGCTGCTCGGGGGCAGCGCTTTGGTGATCTTTGGATGGAGCATCCCGATGCGGATGAAGGTCGCACCTTGTCAGGTCTGGCTCGCAGTTTCGGCAATGCCCTGCGCGGCGGGCTGCGGCGGGTTGGCTGGCTGACGGCGGTAACCGATCTGCATGCGCCACGCTTGCACGTCATTTTGATGGGTGGCACGCACCTCTTGCTGGCGCACAGCGACCCGACGGACAGTTCGCCTTGGGTGCAGGGCATTCCGCGCCTCAAGCTGGCGCATGACGCGCCCAGTCGTTCGGCGCTCAAACTGGAAGAAGCACTGCTGACCTTGATGAGCCAGGATGAGCGGTCGCGCTGGATGAAACCAGGTCAACGTGCGGTCGATCTCGGCGCCGCACCTGGCGGATGGAGTTGGGTGCTGACACGGGCCGGATTGCAGGTCGCGGCGGTCGACAACGGTCCCTTGGCGGAGAGCGCCATCGGCACCGGGATGATCAAGCACTATCGTGCGGATGGTTTTCGTTGGCGGCCGGAGCATCCGGTGGACTGGTTGGTCTGCGACATGGTCGAGCAGCCCAAGCGCGTGGCTGAGTTGATTGGTGACTGGCTGATCCAAGGCGAATGTCGGCGCGCAATCTTCAACCTCAAGCTGCCGATGAAGAAGCGCTATGCCGAAGTCGGTCAGATTCGCGAGCAGTTGATGCAGCGCTTGCACGACGCCGGTATCGATCTGCAATGGCGTGCCCGTCAGCTTTACCACGACCGCGAGGAGATCACGGTGGCGCTGCTGCC
>JADZBO010000125.1 GCA_020851995.1 Burkholderiaceae bacterium | reverse complement strand
CCGACCATGTTCGTGCGCATGCTCGAGATTCCGGAGTCCGAGCGTGCCGTAATCGACATCCGCACGATGCGCGTGGCGATCCACGCAGCGGCGCCGTGTCCGCCCCACGTCAAGGAGGCGATGCTCGACTGGTGGGGCGATATTCTGGTCGAGTACTACGCCGGCTCGGAGGGTTTTGGCGTCACCGTCATCGGTGCGGGCGAATGGCGCAGTCATCGCGGTTCAGTCGGCCGCGCCACGCTCGGACGCATTCACATCGTCGGCGAAGACGGCCAGGAACTGCCGTCGGGCGAGATTGGCAAAATCTATTTTTCGGATGGCCCGGTGTTTGCCTACTGGAACGATCCCGAGAAGACCCGGCAGGCTTTTAATGACCAGGGATGGGCGACTTACGGCGACATGGGGTATGTCGATGCGGAGGGCTATCTATACCTCGCCGATCGGCGCACCGATCTGATCCTCTCGGGTGGTGTCAACGTCTATCCTCAGGAAATCGAAAATGCGCTGGCTCTGCACCCGGATGTGCAGGATGTGGCCGTGGTCGGCGTGCCAGACCCCACCTTCGGACAGGTACCCAAGGCGATTGTGCAATTGCGCGATCCCGGGAACGCCTGCGAGGACAAGGCGCTGGAACTGATTGCGTTTTGTGAAGGATTGTTGTCGCGCGTCAAGATGCCGCGCACGATCGTCTTCGAGGAAAGTCTGCCCCGACTCGAGACCGGCAAACTGCTGCGGCGGGTTCTGAAGGAAAAATATCAAACCGAACCTGATGCCGGACATCGGGTGCGCGCCTAGTGCAGCGGCGCCGCCGTGATTCAGGCCGGACACACATCTTTGAATCGGGCCGGGCACACATCCCTGAGTCAGGCCAGATACCTATCACTGCTACATGCCGCACACACATCACTGCTTCATGCCGAACACACATTACTGAAGAGAACAAAGCCGATGAGAACTGTTTACCGGGAAGATCACGAACAATATCGCACTCAGGCCCGTCGCTTCATCGAGCGCGAAGTGCTGCCGCATTACGCGCAGTGGGAAGACGATGGCATCGTGCCGAAGTCACTCTGGATCCGCGCGGGAACCGAAGGATTGTTGTGCCCCATGTTGCCAGAGCCTTACGGCGGTGGCGGCGATTTCGGACATTCAGCGGTTCTGCTGGAAGAGTTCGGACGCGCTAACTGCAGTTCGATCGGGTTTGCACTGCATTCGGATATCGTCGCGCCGTACATCCATAACTATGGCACCCAGGCGCAGAGGGATGCCTGGCTTCCCCCCATGGTGCGCGGCGAACTGATCGGCGCAATCGCAATGACTGAACCTGGCACGGGAAGCGACCTCAAGGCGGTGCGCACAACGGCGCAACGCGAGGGCGACGAGTACGTCATCAATGGCCAGAAGACCTTCATCACCAACGGGCAAAACGCCGGCATCGTGATCGTGGTCGCCAAGACAGATCCTGACGCAGGCGCCAAGGGGATTTCACTGATCTGCGTCGAAGAGGGCACGCCCGGCTTTTCCAAAGGGCGCAAGCTCCGCAAGATCGGGCTGCATGCGGCCGATACGTCGGAACTGTTTTTTGAAAACGCGCGGGTGCCTGTTTCCAACCGTCTCGGTGAGGAAAACAGCGGTTTCAAATACCTGATGCACGAACTCGCCCAGGAGCGGCTAGTGATTGCCGTGCGTGCGGCGGCGATGATCGAATCATTTCTGGCGCGTACCATCGCCTATACGCGGGATCGCAAGATCTTCGGCAGCTCACTGCTGACATACCAGAACACGAGGTTCAAACTCGCGGAGGCCAAGGCGCAGTTCGCCATGCTGCGAACCTTTGTCGATGATTGCCTCGCGCGGCACCTGCAGCGGGAACTGACACCCGAGCGCGCCGCCATGGCCAAACTGAACGCCTCGGAAATGCAGTGCCGGTTGCTCGACGAGTTCTTGCAGTTACATGGAGGCTACGGCTTCATGTCGGAGTATCAGGTCGGGGGCGCCTGGGTGGACGCGCGGGTGGGGCGCATCTACGGCGGCAGCAGCGAGGTGATGAAGGAAATCATCGCCCGCACGCTGGAGGCCGATCTCGAGTAAACCGCTACGGATCAAGGTAACCCGCTGCGGCTTGAGGGCACCCAATCCGGATACAGGTCATCCGCTTTGGATTCCGGTGAACCGGCGGTGGAATCAGAATAATGACCTCCGGCAGTCAGCCCCCCGGGGGGCGCTGCCCCGGCTGGTCAGGCGCGAGGCGGTTCGGAGTCGATGAACGCCTGACGCGTGGCGAGCTTTTTGTAGAGGCGGGCCAGGTTGGGGTGATCGTCGCGCCAGACGATGTGCGGAAACCTGAAATCCAGATAGCCGAGCACACATCCGACCGCGATATCCGCCAGCGAATAGTTCACGCCCATGCAGAACGCCTGCTCCCCCAGAGTCGTTTCCATCGCATTGAGCGCGGCCTGGATTTTGCCGTACTGACGGGCGATCCATTCCGGGCTTTGCTGCGCTGGCGGGCGCTGGAATTCCTTGACGATAATGACGCAGGCATCAAGCGTGCCGTCAGCGAGCGCTTCCCAGCATTTGACTGCCGCGCGCTCGCGTCCGCCAGGCGGAATGAGACGGCTGACAGGCGACAGCGTGTCGAGGTATTCGACGATGACCCGGGAATCGAACAGCGCTCCGCCGTCCTCAGTGACGAGACAGGGTACTTTGCCCAGTGGGTTGGTCTCCTGGACCTTGCAGTCAGGAGCCCAGACGTTTTCGATCTGCAGGTCGACGTCGAGTTTTTTCTCGGCCATGACGATGCGGACTTTGCGCACGAAGGGGCTGGTCAGCGAAGCAAGCAATTTCATGATGCAATGAATCAAGACAAACAGGGCGGAATGGCCGAACCCACTGCAAAGCGGCGGGCTGATCGGGAGATGCGCACCAGGCGACTGCAGGCGCACCGGTGTAACCCCAAGAGTTTATCGCGCTCGGAACGCCTTAGGGACGACAGGGCGGTGATAAAATCGCCCAATCCTAAACTGTTGTTTTTTTCAAACTACTTTCCATGAAGATAAGCGAATCCCTCAGCGTGCTCAACGCAGTTTCCCCGCTTGACGGGCGTTACGCATCCCGCTGCGATGGATTGCGGCCCCTGTTGTCAGAGGCTGGTTTCATGGCACACCGGGTCGAGGTCGAGATTGCCTGGCTGGTTGGGCTGTCGGATGCCGGCTTGCCCGAGTTACCGCCCTTTTCGACTGGCGCGCGCGAGGTTCTGCGCCAGATCGTGGAAGAATTCTCTGAGGCTGACGCCGGGCGCATCAAACAGATCGAACGCAAAACCAACCACGACGTCAAGGCAGTCGAGTACTGGCTCAAGGAAAAGGTGGCCGATCACCCTGAACTTGCCCGCGCCGCGGAGTTCATTCACTTCGCCTGTACGTCCGAGGACATCAACAATACATCTCACGCGCTGATGCTCGGTCGCGCACGCGATCGGGTCGTCTTGCCGCAACTGAACCGGCTCATCGAAAGCCTGGCGTCCATTGCCCACGCGCAGGCAGCGCAACCCATGCTGGCGCGCACGCACGGCCAGCCTGCGACCCCGACAACGCTCGGCAAGGAGTTCGCTAATGTGGTGGCACGCCTGCGGGACGCCCAGGCAGCGATCGCCGCAGTGGTTCCGCTGGCCAAAATGAACGGTGCGACGGGCAACTACAACGCCCATATGTCCGCTTATCCCGAAATCGACTGGGCGGCCTTCAGTGCGGGCGTGCTCGGGCAACTCGGATTAACGCAGAATCCGCGTACGATCCAGATCGAACCGCACGACTGGATGGCAGCTCTGTTTGACGCAATTGCCCGTGCCAACACGATCCTGATCGACCTCAACCGTGACATCTGGGGCTATATCGCGCTGGGATATTTCAAACAACGTCTCAAGGAAGGCGAGGTGGGTTCATCCACCATGCCCCACAAGGTCAATCCGATCGATTTTGAAAATGCCGAAGGCAACCTGGGCCTCGCCAACGCGGTGCTGCGTCACCTCTCCGAGAAATTGCCGATTTCGCGCTGGCAAAGAGATCTGACGGATTCGACGGTTTTGCGAAACCTGGGCGTCGCGCTAGGCTACTGCCTGGTGGCCTACGACGCCTGCCTGCGCGGGTTGGGCAAGCTGGAGGTCAATGCGGCAGCGATCGATGACGACCTCGATTCCTGCTGGGAAGTTCTGGCGGAACCTGTACAGACCGTGATGCGCCGCTACGGTCTGCCACAACCCTACGAGCAACTCAAGGAGCTGACCCGAGGCAAGGGAATCACCGAACAGGCTCTGCGCACCTTCATTTCGGGCCTGGACTTGCCGGCACCCGACAAGGCGCGCCTGATGGCGTTGACACCCAGGACATATATTGGTCTGGCACTGGAGCTTGCGAGAACTGTGTAGTAGTATGCGGGCGCCGAACCTGCTGATCTGCATTCTTGCAGATCAGCCGGGTTGGCTAACCCTGTTCACTACTCTGGAGTCAACCGCGTGAAAAAGCCCCTCGTCGCAGCCCTGCTGAGTGCAGCCACCCTGGCTCTTGCCGTTCCGGTCGCCTATGCCCAGTTCGATCGCCCAGAACGCGCGATCAAATATCGTCAGTCGGTCATGACCCTCACGGCCAATCACTTTGGCCGGCTTCAGCCCGTGGTGAAGGGTACGGTTCCGTACGACAAGGATGCGGTTAAGGCCAATGTGGCCATCATTGCGATGCTTGCTCCGTTATCCTGGGCAGCGTTTACCGATGGCACCGAAAAGGGCAGCAATTCCAAACCGGATGTCTGGAGCGATGCTGCCGGGTTCAAGGCCGCGCAGCAAAAATATCAGGAAACGGTTGCCGCATTGTCCGCCGCCGCTGACTCCGGGGATCTTGAAAAAGTGAAAGTCGCCTCCGCGGCGGTCGCCGATTCCTGCAAGTCCTGTCACGACAAGTTTCAGGTCAAGCGTTGAGCCTCAGCCCTGCATAAGACCGAGCAGCCACCAGGCGCCGGTCGCGGCGAGCGCTGCGATCACCAGAGCAGTCAGGCGCGTTGCCGTGTCATCACGCGTGGCGGGTGTGCCGGCCGGCACACTCGCTTGTGGAACATCCCCTGTGATCATCGGACGCACAATATGCCGTCCCTTCAGGGTGTAAACAGCAATCGCGACGAAGTGCAGGAGCAAAATCGCGAACAGCGGCTTTTCATTGAGTTTGTGCAATCCGGTCAGCGTCGACGACATTGCTTCGCTGACGTAGCGTGCGAGCGGCCCTTCGATTGAAATGTCGTCAAAGACGAAGAGACCCGTGACGCCCTGAAAACCAATGATGACCAGCATCGCGATCACAGCCCAGCCGCCCGCCGGGTTGTGACCGACTTGTGCCGCGTGCGTGTTGACTCCGCCGCGCAAGTACTGCCAGGCGCGCACCGGACTCACAAGAAACTGCGAGAACCTTGCCGTGCGCGGTCCGACCAGGCCCCAGACAACCCTGAAAACACATAATGCCAGCGCCACAATCCCGAGGCGCGTGTGCCATGTCATCCACCCTGAGCCCAGTTTCGCGCAGGCGATTGCCCCCACGACCACCAGGGCGAAGGTGACGTGGAAAAGTCGAGTCGGAAGATCCCACACACGCAGGTGGGCCGGGGAAGCTTGCTGGGGTTTCATGAGCAGCAATTTAGCACGCTCGCCTGCGGGCTGACGGAGGAATCGCCGACCTGTGCTGCGACGCAATATCGAAAAATTATGTCATGTCTGTGTCATCCCCTTTAGGATAAGATGCGCCATGAGACAGCCCGAACCGGGCCGCGCCACGCTTCGTCACCAAAAACAATAGCCGCCGCCAACATGACCGCTGCAGTCACGTTTGAACAAGTCAGCAAGACCTGGGATGCGACGACCGCTCTGCACCCGACCGACCTGCTTCTGCCTGCGGGCCAGTTTTCGGTATTGCTCGGGCCCTCTGGTTGCGGGAAGACGACCACTCTCCGATTGTTGGCCGGCCTGGAAACGGCCTCCACAGGTCGTATCGAAATTTTCGGACGTGACGTCACCACCGCATCGCCCTCGCAGCGGGGTGTTTCGATGGTGTTCCAGAATTACGCTTTGTTCCCGCACCTTTCGGTGGCGGAAAACGTGGTCTTCGGTTTGCGGGTACGCAAGTTTCCCAAGGCCGACATCGCGAGTCGCCTGCAACGCGCCCTCCGACTTTTAGGGCTTGAGCGCTACGCAGATCGCAAGCCCTCGCAATTGTCGGGCGGCCAGCAGCAGCGCGTGGCGCTTGCGCGCGCGCTGGTGGCCGATGCCCGGCTGTGTCTGATGGACGAGCCCCTCTCGAACCTTGATGCCCAGTTGCGCCAGGAAATGCGGCACGAACTCCGCGCGCTGCAGCAGGAACTTGAGCTGACCGTCGTCTACGTCACCCACGACCAAACGGAAGCCATGAGCATGGCGGATCAGGTCGTGCTGCTGCGCGAGGGCAGCATCGAGCAAGTGGCGACGCCCTTCGACATTTATCGCACGCCCCGCACTTTGTTTGCCGCGCAATTCATTGGCAGCTCGCGCATGAATATTCTGCGCATAGAGCACGGTTGCATCGCCGGCACCGAGATCCGTGTGGATGCACCGCCCGGGGCCGTCTCGCTCGGGTTGCGTCCCGAGGACATCCGGCTGACGGGCCCCGTGATGCTTGCGCTGGCCAAGGCGGAGTTCATGGGGGCGGATCTTTTGCTGAGCGCGCGTGCGGGCGATCAGCTCATTGCAGTTCGTGCCGAGGGCAAGCGGGCGATGGAGGATTTGTCCATCGTCAACCTGGGCTGGGACAACGCGGCACAGCACTGGTTTGACGCACAGGGAAAGCGAATATGACTCACCGGAATTCCACCGATCACTTCAGGAGAATGCAATGAAACGTTTGTTGACGAAGCTGGCCGCCGGGCTGGCCGGAGCGTGTCTGAGTGCCGCTGCGGTGGCCAAGACCGACATCACCTTTTATTTCCCTGTCGCCGTGGGCGGGCCGATCACCAAGATCATCGACCAGTACGCGGCCGATTTCAACAAGGAAAATCCGGATTACAACGTTGTACCGGTCTACTCAGGCACTTACCAGGAAACCATCGTCAAGGCACTGACGGCACATAAGTCGGGCAAGCCTCCGGCGGCCGCGATTCTGCTGTCGACCGACACGTTCACGCTGGCCGACGAAGACGCGATCGTCCCGATTGACAACTTCGTCAAGACCGACGAGGACCGCGCCTGGATGAAGAGCTTCTTCCCCGCCTTCATGCTCAATAGCCAGTTTGGTAACAAGACCTGGGGCGTGCCGTTTCAGCGGTCAACGGTTGTCCTCTACTGGAACAAAGAAGCCTTCAAGGAAGCCGGGCTCGACCCGAACAAACCGCCCAAAACCTGGGAAGAAACGGTCAGCATGGGCCAGAAGCTGACCCGGAAAGACGCCTCGGGTAAGGTGACGCAGTGGGGTATTCAGGTCCCCTCGAGCGGGTTTCCGTACTGGCTGTTTCAGGGGTTCAGTACGCAAAACGGTGCGATCCTCGCCAATTCCGACGGAAATCAGGTCAAGTATGACGATCCCAACGTGATCGGTGCGTTGCAATACTGGGTCGATCTGTCGCGCAAGTACGGCATCCACCCGCCAGGCGTGGTGGAGTGGGGCACCACGCCGCGCGATTTCATGGAAAAGAAGGTCGCCATGATCTGGACAACCACTGGTAATCTCACCAATATCCGGTCTAACGCCAAGTTCGAATTCGGCGTCGCCATGCTGCCGGCCGGCAAGCGACCGGGTTCGCCCACGGGTGGCGGTAATTTCTTCATCTTCAAGAAAGTGTCGCCTGCTGAGCAGGAGGGGTCCTACAAGTTCGCCAAGTGGCTCACGCAGCCGGCGCGCGCGGCACAGTGGAGCATCGACACCGGCTACGTCGCCGTGGCGCCCGCCTCCTATGAGACCGCGGCGCTGAAGAAATACGCTGCGGATTTCCCGCCGGCGCTTGTCGCGCGCGACCAACTGGAGTTTGCCGTGGCCGAGTTGTCGACCCACGACAACCAGCGTGTAACAAAAGCCTTGAACGACGGCCTGCAAGCCGCCCTGACCGGCGGCAAGACGCCCGAGCAGGCCATGAAGGACGCGCAGGTGGAAGCCAACCGTTTGCTGCGTCCCTTTAAGTAACACTTCCGGCTCGACGGGCATCGATTTTTCGAAGCCCGTGAGCCGGACACGGATTCGACACGTGCCGTCATGAACGTTTCGCTTCGCCAGATTCACGCCTATCTTTTGTTGGCGCCGGCCTTCGTGTTCCTGATCGGATTCACGCATTATCCGGCGGTCGCCACGCTGCTCGACAGTTTCATGTCCACGCCGCGGGCAGGACGCGCGTCGGTGTTTGTCGGTCTGGAAAACTACCAGGTCATGATCGAGGATCCGATCTTCTGGAGATCGCTGACTAACAACCTGTGGTTTGCGCTGGCGACGATTCCGGCGTCGATTGCGATTTCGATTGCCATGGCGTTGTGGGTCAACGAAAGGATTGCCGGGCGGCAGTTTCTGCGGATGTCCTACTTTCTGCCGACGGTGTTGCCAATGATCGCAGTCGCCAATATCTGGATCTTCTTTTACACACCGGGCTACGGCCTGATCAACCAGATTCTGCAAATTCTGGGCTTGCCCGGACAGAACTGGCTCGGCGATCCGCAACTGGCGCTCGGTGCAGTCATTGTGGTTGCGATCTGGAAGGAAGCCGGCTTTTTCATGATTTTCTACCTCGCTGCGCTACAGACGCTCAGTCCAAGCTATCGCGAGGCCGCGCAGATCGAGGGGGCGAGCAACTGGTATTTTTTTCGCCGGGTGCAGTGGCCGCTGCTGATGCCCACCACGATTTTTGTGCTGGTGAACGCAGCCATCAACGCTTTCCGGATGGTGGATCATATTTTTGTGATGACCAAGGGTGGCCCGGATAATGCCTCGTCGCTGCTACTGTTTTATCTGTATGAGGTCGGGTTCAAGTTCTGGGATCCGTCCTACGCATCGACGCTGACGGCAGTTCTGCTGGCGATTCTGGCCACGGTGGGCTTGCTGCAGTTTTTTCTGCTCGATCGACGGGCCCACTACCGATGAGCGCCGCGTCCAATTCCCTGCAGGCTCGGGCTGGGTTGCCAGCAACCCTAGGTGCGTGGGTGCTGGCGATCGCCTGGATCATGCCGTTTCTGTATGCGCTCTGGGCTGCAGTTCATCCATCGGAATTCGCCACGAGGCTGGTGTTCACGGCGCCTCTGACGCTGAGTAATTTTGCCGCGGCATGGGATGCCGCACCGTTTGCCCGCTATTTTCTGAATACGACGCTGCTGGTTGCATTGATACTGGGCATTCAGCTGGTGCTGTGCACGCTGGCGGCTTACGCCTTTGCACGCTACGCGTTTGCCGGCAAAAACGTGCTGTTTGCGCTGGTGCTGGTGCAGTTGATGGTGATGCCGGAAATCCTCATCGTGCGCAATTATCAGACGCTCACCACACTGGGCTTCGTCGACACGCTGTTCGGAATCGGTCTGCCTTATTTCGCCTCGGCATTCGCTATATTTCTGCTGCGACAGACTTTCATGACGATCCCGAAAGAACTCGTCGAAGCGGCCGAGATGGAGGGCGCGTCACCGCTGCAGGTGTTGCGCCATGTCTATATTCCGCTTGCGAAGCCTGTCTACCTGGCGTTTTCACTGGTGTCGGTGAGCTATCACTGGAACAACTTTCTTTGGCCGCTGGTTGTAAGCAACTCGGTGGGATCGCGTCCGCTGACTGTCGGTCTGCAGGTGTTCTCGTCAAGTGATCAGGGTATCGACTGGTCGATTATCACCGCGGCGACGCTGCTGACGTCGGCTCCGCTGCTGATCGGGTTCCTGATCTTTCAAAGGCAGTTCGTTCAGTCGTTCATGCGGGCGGGGATCAAGTAGTGCTGTTTTTGCAGTCGTTCATGCAGGCGGGTCACACAGAGTGCGGCTTGTGTAGTCGTTTATGCACGCGGGGATCAAATGAAGGTCATCAGCTGGAACACGCAATGGTTCAAGGGTCTGGACGAGGTCGTCGACGTTGGGCGTATTGTCCGGGTCGCGCGCGATCTTGCTGACTTTGACGCGATCTGCCTGCAGGAAGTCGCAGTCAACTATCCGAAGCTCACAGGTAGCGCGCCCCCCGATCAGCCCGCCGAACTGGCAAGGCACTTACCCGGCTTTCAAGTGTTCTTTGTGCCGGCAATCGACGAATTCTCTCCCGATGGCACATCGCGCCGGCAGTTTGGCAACCTGATCGCGACGCGTTTGCCGGTCAGGCAGGTGCAGCAGATCGCATTGCCTTATCCCAATCCGCCAGGCAGTGACTCGACGGGTGCTGTGCTTCCGAGCATGCAGCGTGTGTTGGCGGTCTGCACCGTGCAAGCCCCCTGGGGGCCGGTGCGGCTGATGACGACCCATCTGGAGTACTACAGCCTGCCCATGCGCCATGCGCAAGCGGTTGCGCTGCGGGACTGGCACCTTCAGGCCTGCGCGCTGGCGCTTTCGCCGCCCAGAGCGGAGGAGGGTACGCCCTACCAACGCAAAGCGCATACGGTCGACGCTTTGCTGTGCGGCGATTTCAATTTTGAGCGCGATAGTGCAGAACACGCTGCAGTGGTCGCGTCCGCCAGCGCAAACCGGTGGGTCAACTCCTGGGATGTTCTGCATCCCGGCGAACCCTTTCCGGCAACATTCCGGCTCTACGACCGGACGTATGGTCCTGAACCTGTGGGCTGCGATTTCTTCTTCGTGAGCGAGTCGCTGGTCCCGCGCGTCAGACGCTTTGCGGTCGATCAGAATACCCGGGCGTCCGATCATCAGCCGGTGCTGATCGAACTGGCTTAGCGCCGGATCATCGGGTGAGTCACGATTGAACACTGGCTTGCCGGATTTCAGGCACTGTCAGTGCGCATGAATGGCTTGAAATCAGTGCGGGTGTTGCGATGTCGCGCACCAGGATGGTGCGGGCGCTGAGGACTGGTGCGACATTCGCGTGGTCCTTCTCTGCTGAATAGTTGCTGGCACAGATGTTGCTTCTCAAAGGTCAGAAAAGACTTTTTGGGAGCGCAGACCATGTCGATATTTTCAGATCCCTTCAGTGCGAAGATTCGCCTGCGCAGCAATTGCGGCCAGCACAGCAGCGCCGCAGAACACGAGGCTGCGCAGTCCACAGCCGAAAGCTTGAAGGGAGACGCCCTGACGGCTCGCGTAGTCGAGCAGGCAGTGATGCGCGCGGTGTTCCCGCAGGACTCGATGCGCCGGCGGTTCCTGCAGGCGGTGGGCGCGCCCACGGCAATGGCGGCACTGTCTTCCGTGTTCCCGCTGGCGGCTGCCACCGAGGCATTCGCGCAAGGCACGGGCAAGCTTGAGAAAACCGCCGTCAAAGTGGGCTTCATTCCCATTACCTGTGCCACGCCGATCATCATGGCCGATCCGATGGGCTTCTACAAAAAGCAGGGGCTGGACGTCGAAGTGGTCAAAACAGCAGGCTGGGCGGTCATCCGCGACAAGACGCTGAACAAGGAATACGACGCGGCACACATGCTGTCGCCAATGCCGATCGCCATCTCCATGGGCGTTGGCGCCGCCGCGCAACCGTACACCACGACGGCCATCGAGAATATCAACGGCCAGGCCATCACCCTGGCCATGAAACACAAGGACAAGCGCGACCCGAAACAATGGAAAGGATTCAAATTCGCTGTTCCGTTCGATTATTCGATGCACAACTATTTGTTGCGCTACTACCTGGCCGAGCATGGTCTGGATCCCGATCGCGATGTGCAGATTCGTTCCGTGCCGCCGCCCGAAATGGTCGCGAATCTGCGTGCCGACAATATTGACGGATTTCTCGCGCCCGATCCGGTGAATCAGCGTGCCGTTTATGACGGTGTGGGTTTCATTCATCTTTTGTCCAGAGAACTCTGGGATGGACACCCCTGCTGCGCGTTTGCTGCCAGCAAAGAGTTCGTCACCTCCAACCCAAATACCTACGGAGCGTTGCTGCGCGCGATCATGGAGGCAACCGCCTACGCGCAGAAGCCCGAGAGCCGCAAGGAAATCGCCGCAGCGATTTCGACCCCCAATTATCTCAACCAGCCCGTCACGGTGGTTGAACAAGTGTTGACCGGCACGTTCGCGGACGGGTTGGGCAACGTCAAGAAGGTCCCCGATCGTATCGGGTTCGATCCATTTCCTTGGGAGTCTTTCGCCGTGTGGATAATGACGCAGATGCAACGCTGGGGCCAGGTCAAGGGTGACATCGATTACCAGAAAGTCGCGAGCGCGGTGTTTCTGGCAACGGATGCAAAGCGGCTGATGACTGAAGCCGGACTGGTGGCGCCGACAACCTCGACAAAGTCGTTCGTCGTCATGGGCAAAACTTTCGATCCCTCCGCTCCGAAGCAATACCTCGATAGCTTCGCAATCCGGAGGGCCTGACGGATGGCTCGTCCCGAAAAGCTGCGGGCGCTCTTGCTGTCGCTGCTGATTCTAGTGGTGTTGCTGGCAGTCTGGCAGATCGCCACCCAACCCGTCGGCGGTAGTGCGGTCGTTGATGACGACTACGCGAAACTGGTGGGGGCGGCGGCCGCAAGTGGTCAGAAATCCGCTTTTCCGACGCCGATGGATTTTGGCCGCAAGCTGGTTGAGCAACTGTCGAACCCGTTTTACGTCAACGGGCCTAACGACAAGGGTATCGGCATTCAGCTGGCCTGGTCGATCGGTCGAGTCGCGCTTGGGTTCTCGCTGGCGGCACTGGTCGCGATTCCGCTCGGGTTCCTGATCGGCATGTCGCGTACTGTCTTCGATGCGCTTGATCCGTTCATCCAGATTCTCAAGCCAATCTCGCCGCTGGCCTGGATGCCGCTGGCGCTTTTTACGCTGAAGGATTCAGGTATTTCGGCCATTTTTGTGATTTTTGTGTGCTCGATCTGGCCGATGCTGATCAACACCGCGTTCGGAGTCGCCGCCGTGCGCAAGGAGTGGCTTGACGTAGCGCGCACGCTGGAGGTCAAGCCGCTGAGACGTGCGTTGCTGGTCATCCTGCCCGCTGCGGCGCCCACCATCATGACGGGCATGCGCATTTCGATCGGTATCGCCTGGCTGGTGATCGTGGCAGCTGAAATGCTGGTCGGTGGCACGGGAATCGGCTACTTCGTCTGGAACGAGTGGAACAACCTGTCGATTTCCAACATTCTGGTCGCTGTTCTGATGATCGGAGTGATTGGCATGCTCCTGGATCTGTGTTTTGCGCGGCTGCAAAAAGCTGTGACCTACCGGGATTGAGGCGATGGCGAGTTTTCTTCAGGTTCAAGGGCTCAAGCAGGCCTTCCCCGCGCCGGGCGGCGGCGAGGTTGTGGTGTTCGACGACATCAATTTCGATATCGACCGAGGCGAGTTCGTCTGCATCATTGGCCACTCGGGCTGCGGCAAGACGACGATCCTTAACGTCCTGGCCGGACTCGAGCGACCGACTGCCGGTCACGCGTTTATCGACGGACGGGAAATCAGTGGTCCGAGTCTCGATCGCGGGGTCGTATTTCAATCGCATGCGCTGATGCCCTGGATGACAGTGCGCGGCAACATCGGGTTCGCCGTGAAGTCGCGCTGGCCTGACTGGACGCGGGCGCAGATCGACACGCATGTGGAGCAGTTCGTCGACATGGTTCACCTGGGCGGCTCACAGGACAAGAAGCCTTCGCAACTGTCGGGCGGTATGAAGCAACGCGTGGGCATCGCCCGTGCGTTCTCGATTCAGCCCAAGATGCTGCTGCTTGACGAGCCGTTCGGTGCGCTGGATGCACTTACGCGTGGCAATATCCAGGACGAGTTGGTCGCCATCGTGCAGCAAACACGCCAGACTGTTTTCATGATTACCCACGACGTTGACGAGGCGATCCTGCTGGCCGACAAGATATTCCTGATGAGCAACGGACCGAAAGCGGTGCTGGCCGAGATCGTCAGTAATCCGTTGCCTCGGGATCGTGCCCGTGCCACCATGCATCATGACCCTCGTTTTTATGACCTGCGCAATCATCTGATCGACTTTCTCGTGAATCGGTCAAAGACGTACGCACAGGCCTGACCCACTCACACTCTGACTCCGGGAGCATCCTGATGGCAACTACCAAGACCACCAAATCCGCCAAGCCCACGAAGGCCGTCAAGGCAGCCAAGACGACCAAGGCGGCCAAATCTGTGAAGACAACCCGAACTTCGGCTGCCGTTGCCGTAGCGCAACCGGCGTTCGTCAAACCCATGACGCGGGAAGACGTGACGGATCTCATTTATGCCGCCAAGATCAGCAAAGGCATCAAGTGGAGCGACGTGGCCGACAAGCTCATGCTGTCCAAGGAATGGACGACCGCTGCGTGTCTGGGGCAGATGACGCTGACCAAACCGCAAGCTGAACTGGTCGGCAAGATCTTCGGTCTGCCCGCGCAGGCTGTGGCGCTGCTGCAGGTTGTTCCGTACAAGGGTTCGCTGCCCTCGGCGGTTCCGACGGATCCGCTGATTTATCGCTGGTATGAAATCGTCAGTGTGTACGGCACGACGATCAAGGAACTGATCCATGAGGAGTTTGGCGACGGCATCATGAGCGCGATCGATTTTTCGATGGATATCACGCGCGAGCCTGACCCCAAGGGCGACCGCGTCCACGTGGTGCTCTCGGGCAAGTTCCTTCCCTACAAGACGTACTGAGCAGGGCGGATCACAACTCAGCTTGGGTTGACTGAGTCAACCCGAGTCAGTTCGGGTTAGTCCCCGTGATTATTTCGATTTAATTTGTATACGATTTTGTATACAGTAACCTGGAGGTTTGACATGCCGATTTCCACCCTGCGTCGGGCGTGCGCTGCGCTCTGTACACTTGGACTGCTTGCTGGCTTTTCCGCTGGTGCCGGTGCGCAGAACGCCCTGGCCGACATCGAAAAGAACAAGCTGATTCGTATCGCGATTCCCACGGATTTTCCGCCCTATGGCTTTGTCGGCACCGATCTCAAGCCCCAGGGACTTGATGTCGACATGGCCAACCTGATTGCCCAGAAACTGGGGGTCAAAGGCGAACTGGTCGTGGTGACCAGCGCGAACCGGATTCCCTATTTGCAGACCAAGCGCGCCGATCTGGTGATTTCAACGCTCGGCAAGAATCCGGAGCGAGAAAAGGTGATCGACTTTACGTCCGCCTATTCGCCGTTCTTTCAGGCGGTGTTTGCGCCCAAGTCGTTGCAAGTGAAGACGTTTGCCGACCTCGCCGGAAAATCCGTCGGCGTCACCCGTGGCGCCATGGAAGATCAGGAGTTGTCCAAGCAAGCGCCTGCAACCGCGGACGTCAAACGCTTTGAGGACAATAACGCGACCGTATCCGCCTACGTGTCAGGGCAGGTCAACCTGATTGCCACCGGTATTTCGGTTGCCGAAAACATGATGCAGCGCAACCCGCAGCAAGGCACTGAATTCAAGCTATTGCTCAAGGAAAGTCCGAACTTCATCGGCGTTGCCAAAGGCGAGGATGCACTGCGCCTCAAGGTCAACGAGATCATCGCGGCTGCGATCGCCTCGGGTGAGATCGACAAACTGAGTCAGAAATGGCTCAAGCGCCCCGCCGGCGATTTGCCCAAGTAAGGCGGGCTGGCGCGTGCGCATCGAACTCGACTTCGCTGCAATCCTGGCGCAGTGGCCCCTGCTGGTCAGCGGGGCTCTCTGGACGCTTGGCCTGACAGCGATTTCCGCGGTGATCGGCGTGGTCCTCGGCGTAATCTTCGCCTGGGTGCGGATTTCCGGGCCGGTGTGGCTGAAATGGATCGTCGGGAGCTATGTGGAGTTCATCCGCAATACGCCCTTCATCGTGCAACTGTTCTTCTTCTTTTTCGGGTTGCCGATGCTGGGCTTGCGCCTGTCGCCGGAAACGGCCTCGGTGATTGCGATGGTGATCAACCTGGCTGCGTATGCCACGGAGATCATTCGAGCGGGCATTCAGGCCACGCCCCGCGGCCAGGCCGAGGCGGCTGTCAGCCTGGCGCTCAGCCGCTACCAGGTCTTTACTTACGTGGTGCTGCCTCCGGCGTTGCGCAAGGTGTGGCCCGCGCTGGTGAGCCAGATCATCATCGTGATGCTGGGTTCTGCGGTTTGCGGTCAGATATCCACGCCTGAGCTGAGTTTCGTGGCGAACCTGATCCAGAGCCGCAATTTCCGCGCCTTCGAGTCCTACATTGTCGCGACCGCGATCTACCTGGCGCTGGCGATCAGCGTGCGCGCGTTGCTCAACTGGGTCGGACCACGTTACTTGTTCGGAGGCCGCCGTGGTTGATTTCACGCTATGGGATATCGTGCGCAATCTGCTGTTGGCGGCACGCTGGACGGTGCTTCTGTCCTTGATCGCCTTTGTGGGCGGCGGTGTCGTCGGCCTCGGGTTGTTGGTGCTGCGCATGTCCGGTGTGCGCGGTGGCGCCCGGTTCGTGGCCGGGTATGTTCAGTTGTTTCAGGGAACGCCACTGCTGATGCAACTGTTTCTGGCCTACTTTGGCCTGGCGTTGTTCGGCATGGAGCTGTCTTCCTGGGTTTCGGCAGGATTTGCCCTGACGCTCTACACCAGTGCGTTTCTGGTGGAAATCTGGCGCGGCTGCGTTGCCTCCATCCCGAAGGGGCAGTGGGAAGCCTCGCAAAGCCTGGCGCTCAACTTCGGTGAACAATTGCGCTACATCATTCTGCCGCAGGCTTTGCGCATCGCAATTCCGCCAACGGTCGGCTTCCTGGTTCAGGTGGTCAAGGGCACGGCGCTGGCGTCGCTCATTGGTTTTGTCGAGCTCACCAAGGCCGGCACCATGATCACCAACGCAACGTTCCGGCCCTTTCTCGTTTACGGCTGTGTGGCAGTGATCTACTTCCTGCTGTGCTATCCCATCAGCCTCTACGCCAAGACACTCGAAGGAAAGATTCATGCAAGGTCCTGAAGCCGTGGCGCAGCCCATGGTGCACATCGAAAACCTGCGCAAGTCGTTTGGCAGCAACGAGGTCCTTAAAGGCATTACGCTGGATGTGGCTCCCGGCGAGGTCATTGCGATCATCGGCAAGAGCGGATCGGGCAAGAGCACGTTACTGCGATGCATCAACGGGCTTGAGACCTTTGATGCCGGTGCCCTGAAGGTCGACGGGTATCCGCTTGTCCACGATGATCCGAAGGCCATGCGCGCGCTGCGCCAGCATGTGGGCATGATTTTCCAGAGCTTCAACCTGTTTCCCCACCTGAGCGTCGGGCGCAACATCATGCTCGCACCCACGCTGGTCAAGAAGGAAACGCCCGCCGAGGCGACGGCTCGCGCAAAGAAGCTGCTCGATCGTGTGGGTCTCGCCGACAAGTTCGACGCGTTTCCCGATCAGCTTTCGGGCGGCCAGCAACAACGCGTGGCGATTGCCCGGGCGCTGGCGATGAGCCCGTCGGTGCTGCTGTGCGACGAGATTACCTCGGCACTCGACCCCGAACTCGTGGGGGAAGTGCTGCGCGTGGTCGAGAGCCTCGCCGACGAGGGCATGACACTGCTGATGGTGACGCACGAGATGAGCTTTGCCCGCCGCGTAAGCGACCGCGTGGTGTTCATGCACCAGGGGCGGGTGCACGAGATCGGGCCCGCTGCCGACCTGTTTAGCGCACCGTCCACGCCCGAACTCAGGCAGTTTCTGTCGTCAATTCACGACTGATCATGGCTGCGCATGCGATTGAAGAAGGCGGCAGCATCACTGATCGTGTCGCGTCGGCGATTGCCGATGCGATCGTCGAGCACCGGCTTGCACCGGGAACCAAACTGGTCGAGCAAAACCTGGCGACCATGTTCGGGGTATCGCGCACCATCGTGCGCCAGGCGCTGATCCGCCTGGAGCGCGAGCACCTGGTGCGACTTGAGCCCGCAAAAGGAGCCTCCGTTGCAATGCCCTCGGTGGATGAAACGCGCCAGGTGTTTGCAACCCGCCGTTATCTGGAGATTCCGATGATCCGCGATTTCGCGGCTCGTGCGAGCAAGTCCGATGTGGACAAACTGCGCGAACACCTGCGGCGGGAGCAGGGTGCGATACAACAACCAGACGTGCGGGGGCGGACGCGACTGTTGGCTGATTTTCACGTCAAAATCGCGATGATCATGGGCAACGATGTCCTCGCAGGGGTACTTGCGCAACTGGTTTCGCGTACGTCGCTTGCTGCGATGCTCTACCAGACACGCTTGTCAGCCGAGCACTCGTCGGACGAGCATGTCGAGTTGCTTGATGCCATTGAAAAAATGGATCCCGCGGGTGCCGTCAGAGTGATGGAGCGGCATCTTGAAAATGTTGAAGCGAGCCTGCAACTGAATTCGGCGTATGCCGACATGCGGCTGGCACTGGTTGGACAGGTGACACCGTGAGCGAAACCTTGCAGATACCGGAGTGCGGTGAGCGCATCCTGAAATGGGCCGACTGGATTGCGCGCCACAGTGAGCCCGGCTGGGTTGAGCGTGGCGAGCTGACGGCGACTTATCTCACGCCAGCGCATCGTGCGACTGCGGAGGATCTGGCGCGCCTGATGCGCGAATCCGGGTTCGACTCGGTCACCATGGATGCGGTGGGTAACGTCGTGGGCGTCTACCGGTCGGCGCAAACGGACGCCGCCACACTGTTGACCGGGTCGCACTACGACACCGTGCGCAATGCCGGAAAATACGACGGACGCCTGGGAATCCTGGTGCCAATTGCCTGTGTCGCTGCACTCGCGCGTGCGGGAAGGCGCCTGGCATTCGACCTGGAACTCGTGGCGTTTGCCGAGGAAGAAGGGCAACGCTTTCACGCCACGTTCCTGGGGTCAGGGGCGCTGACGGGGGATTTCAATCCCGAATGGCTGGATCAGCAGGATGTGCATGGTCACACCATGCGCGACGCCATGCGTGCTGCCGGTTTGCCCGCAGAGATGGCAGCGATCGTTGCCCTGCGGCGTGATCCTTCGCGCTATCTGGGCTTTGTCGAAGTGCATATCGAGCAAGGTCCGGTGCTGGTGGAGCAGGGGTTGCCGCTGGGCGTGGTGACTTCGATCAACGCGGGTGCCCGCTTCGTTTGCCATGCGGTCGGACGGGCGGAGCACGCCGGAACCACGCCGATGGGGATGCGCCACGACGCTCTGCTGGCTGCGGCCGAGATCACGTTGCTGGGGGAGCGGTGCGCCCTGCGCGAGGCCGGACTGGTCGGCACGGTTGGTCAGATGGAAGTGCCTGGGGGTTCGATCAACGTCATTCCGGGCACCTGCCGCTTCACGCTGGATCTGCGCGCGCCGACCGACGCGCAGCGCGACCTGCTGGTGGCTGAGGTGCTGACGGGTGCGAAAGACATCGCGTCTCGCCGGCACGTCCCCCTTAAATGCGAAGAGGCCATGCGGGTCGCCGCAGCACCTTCGGATCCGGCATTGCAGGCGCGCTGGGAGCGCGCCGTCACGGCGATCGGGCAACCCGT